>JAQSXC010000033.1 GCA_029266335.1 Eubacterium sp.
CTACAACATTGAGCGACTCTTTTGGGAGTCGCTTTTTGGATTTTTTACACAGAAAAAGACTGCCTCAAAATTTTACTTTTGAGACAGCCCCTTTGTTTCTGTACCATGGAGTGCAATATCAGGCACCTGTTAATTCTGTGACCTGCTTTTGTAATGCATTTAGCTGCTTTTTCATGGCCGCTGCTTCTGTCTGCTGTTTCTTAACCACAGCTGTCAATACTGCTACAATATCCATTATTGAGATGGATTTGCAATCGGAGGTTGTAAATATTTCAGGTACTTCTTCTGCTATAAACCCAATATTGTGCTTTTTAAGGTAGTTGTTCTTATAGTCAAAAGTAACAGGGTTCAATTTTTTCAGTAATTCCAACGCTGTTTTAACAGAAAGCTCTTCAATGTTTTCCTTAAAGATGGCCGAAGAGGTCTGGGTAACATTGGTAGCAGTTATATTGCTTGCCTGTACAATACCGTCAATATCAAGTTTAACTCCCTCATCCGGTGTCTTGCCGATGCCTACACTTCCTGCTGAAGTTATCTTAATTGCTTCAACCCCTGTATCTGAATACAGAACCGGGTGTTTGTGTCCGGAAAACTCAACTGGTTTCAACTCATCGGAAGTTCCGGCCATCCATGTCTTATTGGTACTATCCCAGCTGATTTTACCTTTTACGGCATCAGCTGTTTCTATTCCCTGTCCCAGTGTCAGAATTCCGGTTATGTCGGTTGCAGCAGCTGTCAGCTTGCCGCTGCCTACTGTCAGGTTGGTGGCCGTGAGGCTTGCCGCAGTAAGTGCTGTCGCATTGAGACTGCCTGTAGTCAAACTTCCGGCAGTAAGTGCCCCGCTTATATCGGAACTGGCTGCCGTCAGCTTGCCGCTTATCCCAGTATCACCGGTTACATCCAGTTTTTTAAGGGGATTGGTGTTACCAATTCCGACATTGCCTCCCTTAACCGTCATAACACCGGTAATATTAGCAATTTCAGTATGGGTATGTCCGCTTAGAGAAATATCCTTCATATCTCCATCGGTACCTGCCTGCCACATTTTATTGCTTTCATTCCAGTTAATCTGTGCTTTCTTTTCGTTGCCTGCACGGGTTAACTCAATACCGCTGCCAACATTAAGAGTTCCGCTGACATTGACATTTCCTGCATTCAGTGCAGCAGTGTCAAGAATACCCGAGATGGTTGCTTCACCTCCGGAAATTTTACCTGTGGTATGGAATTCCCCAGCTGACGCTTTTCCACCTGTGTAGAATTCTCCCGCAGATATTTTTCCGGTGCTGTAGAATTCTCCAGCCGTTACTTTAGCACTTATTTTAGCATTTCCCACAACATCCAGCTTTTCTGCAGGGGAAGCTGTTCCGATTCCAATTTTGCTATCTTTTACAGTCATAGCTCCGGTTATAGCTGTCAGCTCGTCATGTTGATGATCTCTGAAACCAAGTGTTTTCATATCAGCTGTAGTTCCAGCCTGCCAGACATCATCCTTCTCATTCCATATGAGCTGTGCACTGAGAGCCGTACCTCCGCGGAACACTTCAATACCTGCATTTTTATCTGCGGGGTCTTTCTGTGGAGCATATTTATTTATTGTTATAATATTGTCTTCCACATCAAGATTGGTAGTATTGACCGTAACAAGCTCACCGTTTACAGTAAGATTTCCGCCCACTGTCAAGTTGTTTGTTATTGTTCCGTTACCGGCTTTTATAACACCGCTGATATCAGCGTCTGCACCCTTTAAAGTACCTTCTGCGGTTATTGATCCCGATACGGCTACCCCTATGGCTCTTATGTTTCCTGCAACATCAAGTTTTGCATCAGCAGCTGACTTTCCTACCGCAACATTTCCGCTGCCGTCAACATTCACTATTGCCGAACTTCCCGAATACAGACTGTTGTGAGTATGTCCGGCCAGGGATATATTCTTGAGTTCCTTCTCGGTACCTGCCTGCCAGGTATCGCTGTCTTCATTCCAATATAGCTTTGCAACCTCGGCTTCTTCACCTCTGTATATTTCAAAGCAGTCCCTCGCTGTGACCTTTCCTCCGAACAGTGCACTGCCCGATGACTCAACGGTGTTCTTGACGGTTATTTTACCATTGATGATTGTATCCCCCGATACATCCAGTTTTGCCTTTGGTTCCTGGGTACCTATGCACACATTTCCAAACTGGTCCGACAAAACTGATATTGTGCCTTCACCCTTGGAATATAGCTCAGAGTGCTTATGATATTTATCTACTATTATCTCACTGAGATTATCTCCCACACCGAAGTACCACTTTTGTTTGTCTTCCTTCCAGACAATTTTGGCCGGGTCACGTATTATTCCATCCTCAGAACCTCTGTCAACTTCTATTCCGTTATTAAGAGAAAATCCGCCCTTTACTTTGAGAGTTCCGGTGATTTCGGCGCTTCCGGCGCTTAAACTGCCGGTGACGGCGGAATTGCCCTTAACATCCAAATTGCCGCTTACAATTCCATTTCCGGAAACATCAAGTTTTTCCCTGGGTGTCTGGTTTCCAATACCGACTTTACCTGTGCTGTCAGTGCATATAAAACCTTCCTGGCCAACTCCGATTATCCACTGATTTGTATCCTTAATCCACTTAATAACAGGTTTTGGTTCTTCACCCCTGTCAATCTGTATACCGTCTTTGACTGTAAGACTACCATTAATGTAGGCACTTCCGGCATTTATCTCACCGTCGATAGTTGCAGCGTTAGAATGAATACTTCCATCCTGATTTATTCTCAGGAGCTGAGGACTGTTGGCCATACCGATTTTCCAGTTGCCGTTGGTTTCATCCCATGCCAGAATTGCGCTGTTTTCAGTAACCCCTCTGTAAACAGAAATTGTGCTGTCGACTTTTTTCAGCGCTCCCGAATCAAACCTGTTCATAGTAATAGAGTTACCTGTCACCTCAATATTTGAGCTGCTTATCCGGGTCAGACCGCCTTTAACCTCCAGATTGCCAAGTACAGCCAGATCCTGCCCTACCGTGAGATCATGGGCTATATCAATATTTCCTGAAACGCGTGTACTTAAGGCAAGTATATCCCCTTTTTCATTATATAGCTGACCGTGGCTGTGCAGAGAATCGGCATTTTTTTGTGCAGTAAGCTTATCCCAGGACTTTCCTGAAGGAACTTCCTTCAGCTCATCTCCCAAGCCCATTTTCCAGATTCCTGCAGCTTCATCCCATATCATTCTCGCCTTTGGCTTTGCTTCACCTCGGAATATTTCTATTCCGCTCTCATTCAGAGGAGGAGTTTCTCCGGTAAACTTATTCAGTATTAATGTATTGCCTTCAACTTCACTGTCTATCTTCCTAATTACATTATCTACCGAACTCAGGTTTCCCAATACTTCAAGATCCCCGGATATAGTCATTGGACCGCTGACGGCAAGTGTTCCGGTAACTTTTGTATTCTTATTTATACTGACGTCTCCACCTGAATTTACACTTATTACCGGAGCACCCTTTTTGTCACTTATAATGCTGTGGGTATGAAGTGTATCGGCCGAAGATTTTTTTGTAAGAGTATCCCATTTATCTCCATATGGAAGTTCATTCATATTATCGCCGGTACCGATCTTCCACTTTTTCTCCGACTCGTTCCACATAATTTTGGCATTGGGATCATCCCCACCCCTGTACACCTCCATACCACCCTCATTATTTTTAGGCTGGCTCTGTCCGGTATACCTGTTTACAAGAATTCTATTGTCATCAACTTCAATTGTCTTAACATTTTTTATGGTCTTGGTTCCGTCAACCTGGAGATCTCCTTTTATTACTACCGAACCCTCAAGAGAAACATCGCCTTTGACCGAGGCATTATTTTGGATGGCAATATCGCCGGATACGGCTAAATCACTTCCTATTTTCACATTTCCTTCGCTATCGACATTAACTACTGAAGTACCGTCTCCATCAATAAGACTTCCGTGTCTGTGCAGCTGATCCACATTTTGACCATGTGTAAGGTATTCCAGTTCGATTCCGCTTGGTATTACCGACATGTTGCTGCCTGTTCCAATTTTCCAGCTGTCGCTGCCTTCGTCCCATATCAGTCTTGCATTTGGTAATTCCTCTCCGCGGTATACTTCCAAGCCGCCTTCAAAAGCAGATGGCTGATGGTTGTCAGGTTTGTTTACCAATATGACATTTTTGGTTACAATCTGTTCAATCTCCTGGAATTCTTTCCCCTTTAAAGCAATCAGTTCTCCTTCTACAATGAGATTCTTTGCCACTGAAAGATCGGAATAGACTTTTACATCACCAGTAGGAGTAGCACCCATAACCAGTGTTCGGTCGCTGTTATAAAATTCACTGTGGTTGTGAAGCATGTCGGCATTTGTTCCCGTGGTCAGGTCCTGCCAGGACTGCCCGTACGGAATATTATACATATCGGTTCCAAGGCCTATCTGCCAGCGCTTGTCAGTTTCATTCCACACCAGCTTTGCACTGGAACTCCCGCTTGGAACTTCAATTCCGCTCTTGGCTACAACACTCCCCGCAACTATAATTTTGTTCTGAATGTTTACATTCCCTTTATCGTCAGCAGTCAGAACAGGTTTATCATCTTTTCCGCTTATTGTACTGTGTTTGTGAAGGGTGTCGGCATTTGAGCCATCATGCACTTTTTCCCAATCAGGACCGTAGGCTAGATCATATATTCCGCTTCCGGTATCATTTCCACCGGCATCTGTACCCGCTCTCCAGGTTCCCCTGGTCTCATCCCACAGAAGCTTTGCATTTGGAATATTCCCGCCCCTGAACACCTCAACACCGCTGCTTTGCATTCTCGGTTGGGTTTCATCCTGTTTTGGAGTATACTTGTTAACAGTAAGCATATTGCCGGTCATAACAACATTTGTAGTGTTCAATGTCGTGTTTTCACCGCTTACATTCAAACCTCCGGCAGTTGACAGAGTTCCTGCTACAGCTGCATTTTTTGCAATATTGACTGTTCCGCTGGAATCAATCTTAAAAACTTCATTATTATTTGCATTAACTGATAGAGACCCGTTAACACTCACATTTCCATTTGTTTTTAAATCACCGCTGATTACCTTGCCGGAAAACTTTGTGTAGGGTGAACGTACTTCAAGACCGTCATTCTGTCCCAGTGTCTTGTCAATCAGCCCGCCTATGCTTGGAAGATTCAATTTGTCTTTTTCACCTATGTATATCTTGGCAAATTCCTGTGCTGTCCCCTGAGTAACAGCATATTTTCGAACCTGTGTTATACTGTCGGCTTCTTTTTCAGATACTTCTCCTATTACCTTACCGCCTGAAGTTGCAGGGATCAGCCTTACTCTGGCCAAAACAATTTCCTTGCTGGGATCGTCAGGCAGCTTGCTGCTGTGTTTTATCCTGCCCCTCTCCCATATGTGTATTTCCTTATCCCCGCCTTTTTTGCTGTCTTTGTCAGCATCGGCTTCTTCATATATTACTGTAATATATATATCTTTATTTACATCATACTCTGATAAGTCTACAGGATTGTCAGGATGGCTTTCACTAATCCAGATTTCCTGGCTGAACTTCTCACTTGTATCATCTTTTGCTATCCTATTGAGCGCAAGCCCTTGAGATACCGTTACCTTAGGGTAGCCTCCCACCGGGTTGACAGCCAATCCGTCTACAACTCCCCAGTCGTGAAAAAACCTGTTATGAAGACGCTGAAGTTTTATATGGTATTCCTGCTCAAGAGCAAGGTCCTCTTCTTTCAGCAACAAACCGTTAAAATACTTCATACGTTTGATTTCGTTTGACATTTTTCGTTCCTCCGACCTCTCAAATTTATGAAACCCATACTTTAAGTTTCAGTTAATTACCTGCCTCCTCTTTTGGCATCAGGTCCTCCAAAGCCTGTATGGCTCCGCTTATTCTCAAAAGTGTCTGTGTCAGATTGGTGCGTTTCGCATCCAGTTCCTCCAGAACCTTTTTTCCGTTTTCAAATTCACCCTTCAATTCCTTTAGACGTTCTTCCAACTGTTCTTTCATTTTCAACTCCTCCAATCGTAATAATTTAAATTTTCTTCCGCCTTAGGGCTATATACGTAATAATGCACGCTTTTGAAGCAAGGATTTTTTCATAGTGCAAGGTTTGGTTTTAAGAGCTCTTAAGGGCTGCAACTTTTTTCTTTAACTTATTCAGAATCTTCTCCTGATCTTTTACTTCACTTACCAAAACCGTAATGATTTCCAGAGGGCTTACGGCTTTTTTGTCGCTTGCCGCAAACACCTCGGGTACTTCCTCTGCAATGAAGCCCATGGTAGTTCTTCCTGAATCACCTTTAAAATTGTATTCAACCGGCTCAAGCCCCTCAAGTGCAGACTGTGCCGATGTCTTTGACAATTCTGCGATATTTTCCTTGTATTCCTTTGTGGAGGTATAATACAAATTGCCATCCACATATGTACCTCCGCTTGCATATAAACGCAGTCTGTCTCCACCTGTTCCATAGTAGGTATAACTGATGGTTCTATAGTATCCGCAGGGATTTCTTACCCAACTGTATGGACAGCTACTTACAAATTGCGTTGATGTATATGACTGTAGGTTGGAATCATTTGCTATGCCTATTTCAAGGGTCATATTATCTCCACCGCCCCGGAGAGTGTCCGAGTAATACCTTATCCATGCAGCATCACCGCTGCCTCCATACGGATCTCTTGGCCACATTATACCTTTGACATCACAGTTTCCAACTCCGGGGATGATAGCCCCCTTTGCTACAAGATTCCCTGTCACCTTAAGAGATCCGTTAACGTCCAGCCGGTCCCAAACCGATACTTTTCTTTCCTGACCGGCTGACCGGTTTCCTACTATCATCAGGGTTTTGTAGACACCTGTATCATTGGATATTTCAGCATTTCTGGAAGACAATTCAGTGAAACCGCTCCAGGCTGAGGTAAAACGCAATGGATTTGAATTACTCATTATACGGGTATAGCCATACGCATCCAGACTGTCATAAGGCGTTATCGTTCCTATGCCAGTACCGCCTGTGGACATAATGGAAATATTGTCATCTCCGTCATTTGAAGTACCTATTTCCAGAGTACAGGCTTCGCCGGTTCTGGGGTAATACTTGATCCAGGCAGAATCCGCCGAGCCTCCTCCCGGATCACTTGGAAATACAATACCGTTATGTCCTGCTCCTGCGGTCACATTTAAAACCTGTGAGAGCTGCATGCTTCCATTAACATAAAGTAGTCCGGTTACATCCAGTCTGTCCCATATGGCAACTTTTCTTCCCTGTCCGGCCGATTGATTGCCGACTATCATCAGTGCCTTGTGGTATGTGGTATCATTGCATATTTCTGCCTGATTTGTAGTAAGATCAGGGAAAGCAGTCCATTCTGAAGTAAATCTTATCGGATTTGACTTACTCAGCAGTCTGACACTTCCTGCAACATCCAGCTTATCAGCAGTTGGATTGACAGTACCTATTCCCACATTTTTATTCCACGACAGAACGGCCTTTTGCCCATTTTCAGAAGTCCCCAGCAGGCCGCCCTTTGAACCCGACAATACCAATCCATCCATATCAACGTTTGGATATGCTCTTTCTTTACCGTACCAGGCCAGCGCCTCTATGTTGTTTGGAGAAATAAGTATTTTCTGTGGAATTGATAAACCGGCTTTGCTTGATACGGCTCCTGAGCCTTCCACATTCAAAACCACTCCCTTTGCTGAAAACAGCCTGCTGTGGCCGTGTTTATCAGCAAAGGATTTATTCACCATTTTATCCCAGTCAATTCCATTTGCTATGGGGCTTAAGTCGAGGCCTGTTCCGGCCAGCCACCGTTCTTCCTTGTCAGACCAGACTATGCGGGCATCCGGTTCATCCGTGCTTCCCCCGCGGAAAACTTCAAGCCCTCCGTCTCTTTTTCTCCACAATTCCGGTTTGTCCACATTTATACTGTTAACCTGCAGGATGTTTTCCTCGGTTTGAAATTCCGGTGTGGGTTTACCGTCTTTTTTGGAAATAAGCTGTCCCTGAAACCATAGATCCTTGTTTATTTCAACTTCTCCGCTGAATTTTACCGAATTTGTGTTTATATTCAATTGACTTTCTTTTGACTTAATCTGTTCTACCGCATTTAAATATGGCATTCCGTCTATTTCATCACGAAATTTGAAAATAAACTTTTTAAGTTCAAGTACCCGCGCATAAGGTCCTGCATACACCCGAAGCTGCGTACCATCAATATCGGTATCAAAAACACATGTACTGTCTATAATTACTTCATCATAGAAGACACTTGAACCATCACTGTTTTTATTTTCCTTTTGCACAATTTTGGGAACTACTCTTGCCAGCAGGATATTCTTTTTAATGTCCGATGGTCTGGTATTGCTATGGCTGAGTTGTCCGCGTTCCCAAATATGTATCTCCTGACCCTGACCTTTTTCGTTATCCCTGTCGGCTCCTGTCTCGCAATAGCTGACAGTTATGTATATGTTGTCACCTGCACCATATTCGGAAAGATCAAGGGGATTGTCCGGGTGCCCCTCATATATCAATATCTCTCGGCTTGTACTTTCTTCGACGTCGGCCCCGCTGTTCTCATTAACTAAATCCAGTGCAGCTCCTTCAGTAACAAGTACTTCCATGCTGCTGTCGATTACCGGCTTGACTTCAAGACCGCAAATTATTCCCCAGGTGTGAAGATAGCGGTTATGGAATCCCTGAAGTCTTCTTATGTAATCCTTATCCTGTCTATAGTCCTCTGCTTTTAAAAGGAGTCCGTCAAAATAGTTCATTCTTTTTAATTCTTTTCCCATTTGCCTCTTCCTCCGGATACTCATAATACTGCAAATACTCTGCCTGAAGTCAATTACTGTCGGCCTCTTCTTTTTGCACCAGTTCCTCAAGCACCTGTATTGCTCCGGTTATACGAAGCAGTGTATATGTTATATTCGAGCGCTGTATTTCCATTTCTTCCATTACCTTTTGTCCGGCCTCAAGCTCGGCTTTCAGCTCATTGACTCTCAACTCGATCTGCTCTTTCATCTGTTAACCCTCCTTTTTTCAGTTTCTTTTAGCGGCTATCTGTTCCAGATCCTGCTGCAGCTTGGTTATAGCCTTCCTTTGATCCTTTACCACACTTGTCAGAACAGCAATGATTTCCATGGGGCTGATAGCCTTCTGATCTTTGGCAGCAACAGCATCCGGCATTTCTTCAGCAATAAAGCCCAGTGTTTTTTTCTCATAATCCCCCTTGAAATTGAAGCTTACTGGATTCATTCCCTCAAGAATCTCCTTGGCCTTTTTGGTTGAAAGGGTTGCAATATTTTCCTTGAGATTACGTGAGGAACTGTAATAGAAATAGCCGTCAACATATACTCCGCCGCTGGCATAGAGCCTGATACGGTCTCCTCCACCATAGTATCCGCCTGTTCCGGGATCATTTGAAATTCCTATTTCCAGGGTCATGTTTTCTCCGCCGCCGCGGCTGGTGTCGGAATAATATTTAATCCATGCCGCATCCCCGGTACCTCCGTAATAGTTTTTCGGGAAGGTTATCCCATTGTTGTCACCTGCTCCTACACTGGGGATAATAGCGCATACCGACTGAACATCACCGTTGACCAGAAGATTTCCGTTCACATCCAGCTTGTCCCATATTGATACCTTCCTGGTTCCTCCCGATCTGTTACCTACAATCATCAGAGATTTATAATTTGAAGTATCATTGCATATTTCAGCCTGATTTGCCGCCTGATCGGGGAACCCGCTCCAGGAAGAAGTGAAACGCAGTGGATTGGAACCGCTCAGAACCCGCATCCAACCGTTTACATCAAGTTTGTCGTTTGGATTCAGGGTACCGATTCCTACATTGCCTGCTGCTATCAGGGCGATATTGTCATTTGCATCATTGGATACCCCTATTTCCAGAGTACATGCTTCACCGCTTCTGGCGTAATATTTTAACCACGCGGAATCGCCGGACCCTCCTCCGGGATCACTTGGGAAAATAATACCGTTTCTGCCGCTTCCCGCACTTGGAGTAAGTGCCTGTGACAGCTGCAGGTTACCGTTTACATATAAGAATCCGTTTACATCCAGCCTGTCCCATATGGCTACTTTTCTGCCCTGCCCGGCTGATTGGTTTCCTACTATCATCAGAGCCTTATGATAATTTGTATCATTGCTTATCTCGGCGCAGTTTTTATTATTGTCAGGCAATCCCGACCACATTGATGTAAACCTCAGAGGGTTGGATTGGCTTAAAATACGCAGACTTCCGGTAACTTCAAGCTTGTCATCCTTCGGACTTTGAGTGTCTATGCCGACGTTTCCCTGGCTGTTCCAGGATATAACCGGCTTTTGCCCTCCCTCACTTGTTCCCAGTATTCCGCCCTTTAACCCGTATAGAACCGGACCGTCAACATTGATGCCTGCAAAGAGTTTATCGCTGCCGAACCAGCCCAGGCCATGCGCATTATTATCAGAGGCTCTCAGCAATATGTTCTTATCGTTTAGGCAAAGATTTCCTTTGACGGATATATTGCCGTACTTATCCGATTCCAGAGCATTTCCGCCCTCATAACTCAGTACCGAATGCCTGTGAAGATCATCTGTAATATCATTTTTTATAAGCCTTTCCCATACCGGCCCATAAGCTATATCCCAAATATCGTCACCATAGCCGATCTTCCAATGCTTGGCAGCCTCCGACCACAGAATTCTTGCATCAGGGGAATCTATGGTCTCACCTCTGTATACTTCCAGTCCGCCGTCCTGTTTTGTCCATTCTCCCTCGGACGGCCTGCTGTTAACCTGGACAAAACAATTTGAAACCAAAAGTTCATTGGCCTTTGCATCATCATTTTGCAGCTTGCCGTTGACTATGAGATCGCCTGTAACATTGACCGATCCCGTAAAATTGGCTTTTGGAGCATTGACCTCAAGCCCTATACCGTCCTTGCCGCGGTCCAATGCCTTGATAAATGGCATCCCGGCTATATCCTCACTCAATTTGAATATTATTTTTTCTATGGCCAGTACACTGCCTGCGGGACCGGCATACCGTCTCAGCGGAGTGCCGTCTGAGTCATAATCAAATATACAGTCTTTGCCAAGGTACCTTTTATTATCAACCCACTGCATTCGGACTCTGGCCAGAATAATATTTGCCTTCTGATCGGCAGGTTTGATTTTATCTGTTTTGATACGGCCCCGTTCCGATATATGTATTTCCTGACCCTTGCCCTTTTCAAGATCATCCTTGTCCAAAAGCTCTTCTTCGTAACTTGCATAAATATATAAATCATCTCCGGCGCTATAATTCGAAAAGTCTATAACGCTGTCTGGGTGTTTATCAGGGATATAAATATACTGGCTGGTACTTTCACCGTTTGCTGCCACCGCCTGATTTATGGCTATTCCTTCCTTAACAACTACTTTCAAATATTGCACCGACGGCTCAACCTCGAGTCCTGCGATAATGCCCCAGGTATGGAGATACCGGTTATGCAGCTGCTGAAGTCTTATTTGATATTCCTGATCAAGCTTATAGTCCGCAGCATCCAACAGGAGTCCGTCAAAATAGCGCATTCTTTTTAATTCTTTACCCATTGCCACTTCCTCCGGATATTCATAATGTTTTTTATCTACTTATTGCCTAATCTTCTAACATACCGCCAATAAGAGTCTCTCTTCCGACTTTTGAGTACACTCCTATTCTCATTGAAGGTATTTCAACATTAAGCTTGTAATTTGTATAAAAAGGCTTCTCACTTTCAATGACCCTTCTCATCAAAGACACCTTATTGTTCAGCATGCTCCTGCTGTGCGACGGAATAATAGCGTTTACAGAGAAGAAGCAGGGTGATGCATTACCGACCATGGTATTTTGTCCTATTTCTCTGGAGTTCCCTATTCTGGCAGTTTCTTGAAACTCATCGATTGAAATGGTAGTTTCATCTCCTGCATAAAGCTGAAGATATTCCATCAGGCCATTGCAGGTTCCGCGTTTCTTATATAGCTGTACAATGGCACTTATCATATCTCTGTTTATTGTTGAACGTGTCTGTTCCAGCGGAAGCAGCTGAGTGGGAAGAGAATTTTTCTGTTCCCTGTCTTCCGCTCCGTAAAATTCCGCCGCATCCTCCAGATCAAGAGCCACCCACCCGGCAAGCCATTCCAGAAACTGAGGAGGAGTCTGAGCCGGATCAAGATACTTGTCAAATCTGTCCATCAATTCCTCTATACCTGCAGTTTCCTGCCTCTCCGTTCCTCCTGACAGAATCTGTTCAAAAACCTTTAAAAATCTTCCCAGAAAATAGCTGCCATCGGTCTGATCATTTCCCTTCTGGAACATTCTGGGGAGGTATTGGGTATATTTGCTGTTTTCCTGATTACTCATGCTTCCACCTCGATATTTAATTCTTTGAGTTTAATGAGCTGGTGAGGCTTAAGAGCAGGGGCCTCCAGTTCTATCTGCTTGACATGATCAATCCCCGGAATCCGCTCCACAAGATAATACAAATCGGATTTATAGAGATTTCGTCCGAGAGACCAGCCCTTCTTTGCTTCGCCGCCCTGAATGGGATCTATATGTGCTTCTATGATACCTCGTATTGTTTCTGCCAGTTTCTTATCCCTGGCAGCTACCTGCATGTTTATTTTGATATCCTGATAATCGGGGTCCACTACATGAACGCGGTTTGTCAGAACCTTTCTCTCCGAAAGATATTGTTTGACATACTGTTTGATGTTATATGTCTCCTTCATCAAATCAGTCTGATTTTGAGTAGACACAATGAGAATAACGGAAACATGCCCGAATTGTTCGGAATCCTCCGACTTTTTGTTTTCCATATCTCTGTTTGCAAGACATATGGTCCTTGCGGAAATATCCGGAAAAGTCTCCTTAATATTCGGTTTTTCCATCAATGCCTTATATGCCAGCATTTCATAATCCTCTACTGTAACTGCTCTGGTGCATTCCGAAAGCTGCCTGACACCGCGCCGGATTCCCGAGGCAAGTTCCTCACCTTCGCCAAGCTGTATTCCAAGTAAATTCAGAAAGCGCAGATAGTTTTGTTCCGGAATCTGATCAATACGGTAAATAATCATTTCACATAACCAGGCAAACAATTCAACCAATGTTATACCGGGGTCGGAAGGATTGTGATTCGTCCATTCAGACGCATATACCGGGATTAAGGATTTTGCTTCCTTCACCAGTTCTTCAAAAGTGATATCATCAAAATTTTGTAATGGCAACGACATTTGTCTACCTCCTTTCTTATTTTTATAGTTGTACTTTCGTATTATCTGATTGCAGATCTTTTAAACATTACTGCTGTTAGTTTTGTGAGGTAATGCAGTAGCTGCAGGGTTCCGCTCCTGTCACATCACTTAGTTTTTCAAGGTACCTTCTGTCTTCTTTCAAAATTTCCATTATGTCGCATTGATCTGTTGCATTGCTGACATCATGAATTATTTTGGTATCCCTGTTCAGAAGATAAGGAAATTGAAGGTCAGGCTTTTTGTTTATAAGATGAATCCCACTGAAAACAAGTTCATCCTCTTCCAGAAAAACATCCCCCGACAGTACTTCGGTTATCTTTAAAGGCGCAGTATTGATATATTCGTCATTACGGCTTAAATAAACAATATCGCGGGGTTCCAGAACTGCCATTTTAATAAAAAAGGTCTCCTGACCGCCCTTTACTTCATTCAGTATGAAGGAGCGGATAGTCAGATCCTGTGTTACTGCCACTTCAATATCGCTTCCTACCGGATAGTCGGAAGTTAAAGGATCTCCATTTTTTGTAGTGCATTCAAGTATATCTCCGTCAACAGACTTTATAATCAACTCCGCAGTAGGATAGCTCCTGCATTTAAGCTCTATAATATGTCCCTCTCTGAAGCCTTTTACCAGCAGAGTCTTTACATGTTTATTCTGATCCAGCTTTTGAGCAAGAGCCAAAACTATTCTGTTATCTTTACTCTTGACAGCACTGTACGTGGGATACGTAATTCCCGGTTTATACGGCCCGTCTTTCAGCTGCTCCAGGTTGAGCGTGTAACATTGGACCGAAGCTTTTATGGTAATATCCGCTATATAGTCAACACCGGGCGTATTCTTGATAACCGAACAGATCTCAGATATGTATAAATTCTTTCCCAGAGTCCACCCTGTTTTTTCCTGCCCTCCATGCAGAGGGTTCAGAAATTCTCTGAGATTATCAATGATTTGTCCTTCTACGATTTTTGTTGATTCGGAATTAAAATATTTTACGGCCGCCTCAACGCCTATACGTATATATTCGGGGCCAATTACATCCAGGCGCGGGTAATTATCCGTGTTCAGGACAGCAGCAATTCTCTCGGAAAGATATCTGTCAATTTCATTAAGTAATTCCTGGCTTGGAACAGGTTTTGAATCGTTATATTCGGGAACCAGAATAACAGTTGCTTTACCCGGTGTAAAATCCAGCTCTTTGTCCATTGTGGGAAAGCATTTGACCAATGCGATCTGAGGAGCTGCTTCATGCACCAGCCATTCAACGTCTTCACAGGTTATCCCCCGGTCCCAGCTCTTTAAAGTATGCGGCCCGCGTATTTTTGCCTCCCCGGTTTCCTCCTGATCAAAGCCTCCGTCGGCAGGCAAAGGGTTTGTTAAGGAATCTATTTCGGCAAAGTTATCCCACATCTTTTTAATGCTGTTGGCCTGTATGTTTCCAAGCGCTCCGCCACCATATCTATAGTCAGAAATTATATTTTCTTTTCCTGCAGGCGGTATCATGCCGGTTTTGCCATCTCCGAAAGTCAGACTTCCGCTGCCGGAATCCAGCATGTAATGTCTGCTATCCGGTCCCGAAAGCGAGAAACTCTGCACTTCTTCCCAGATTGCCGGATCATTTTGTCCCAATGTTTCACGTACTTTTACCACCTGTCCTGGTAAAACCGGAGTGCGGGCAAACTGGAAGTTCTGATCCGGTTCCCCGTTACTGGAACCGATTATTTGATTCTTAAGAGTACTTGCATTTGCAGCCCAAACAGCATTTGAATAAATGGTTTTGATCTTTGGCGGAATAACGAAAGAACCATCTTCAAGCCTTGCACGTATCCAGTACTGCCGGGCTCCGAAAAGCGAAGTATTTTCTATATCTGCCGGTATGGCCAATTGCTGTATTTCTCTTCTTGTGAAATCCCTGATAGCATCATTTACACTCAGAGTAAGCCATTTTCTCCCGTTCCAGTACTCCCAGGCCACCACAGGATTATGCCCTGCCTGCTCACCTGACAGCGGGAAGAACAGTGACAGCGGCAAATTGCTTATATCCCTGTCAAAGCCAAGATATAAAGCCGGGTCAGTATCGGCACAGGTTGAAAAGAGTTTAAAGGTTTTTCCCTCAGAAGAACACTCTACAGTCCTGTCGACAAACAGGAAATTGTTTTCTGTAATTACGGTCTCCGGATATACTTCCTTAGATGTATAAATATAGGTAATCAATATTTCTTTTATCGATGGGGGAAGAAAACTGGCCTGGGTATACACTACCTGTGAGAGATTTACCTGTTCGTTTTGTATCGTAACCGGTCTGGTATCATAATTTATCGTACTATCGGTTCCATAATTTCCTGCTATTATTCTGAACCTGAGCCAGTAGTCCTCCTCACCATTGAGATTGTATAATTCTATTTTCGGGCATTTGAATTCCAGCTTTCCATTTTTGGTGAATGCCTCAGTATCATCTCTGGTAACACTCCCCTTATTTGTTACATTTCCTATTTTGCCGAATTCCACCCATTTAACTCCGTTCCAGTGTTCCAATCCAAGCACCACACCATTGGCTTTCGGAGAATTTACTCCTTCAGATAGTGATATATCAAGCACTATTCTGGCATCTGCTTTTGAAAATGCGTCTTTACAGGATATATAAAAGGCATCATTAAATGATGGTCTCTCTCCAAAAGGATAGTAATCCTTGGTCAAATCTATGGGAGCATAGTTAAAAACGGCTGACTTCGGCCGCAAAGCTTCCCCGGTAATATCGACACTCATTTTGATCTCTTCTACATCGGGCATTGAATCAGCATTCAGCAACGGTGATATCAATTCGGCAAATATCCAATATTTTGTCCAGCTTTGTAATATATTGCTCTTATCGTAACCTGTAATTGTTTTTTGGGCTATTCCTTCTGCCTTTGAAAATAAGAGCTCTCCGCTCTGTGAAAAAGCTGACTGCTGAAGACCTGTTTCCACCTTCAACGGAACGGGATTTCCTTCTTCATCAAAATAAAACCATTTGATATGGGCCGGAGCATTTACGCTACTCTGCTGCTTAAGCTTCATATTCAGGTTAATTATTGCATTCTGCAGGCTCAAAAGGTTATTATGTCCTATGTAGACACGATGCAAAATGGGCGTTTCTCCAGTGAAGAGTCTAGCCTCTCTGTCAGTGGTTTCGCCTGAGAGAAGGAAGTCAAAGTCACTCCATTCGTCCTCTAAAGGGTTTATGCCTGCTGCTTTCACAAGGCCGGGACGGATTACCGTCAGATCATTTTCAGTTTCATAAACTACTTCCTCCTGATTTTCCGGCTGCGCCGAAAGCTTTGTACCGGCAGGAATAAAACCGTCTTTTTCCCAGTCATCCTTTAGTTTGATGACTACGGCAGCCTTAGCTACTTTTGGAGAGATCGGACTCACACCTATCAGATTCAGAAAAGCCGTGAAATTCTTTTCAGGTGCTTTATTCAAAGCTTCAATAACATGCCCCGTCATATTGGCAAAAATATTGATTAATGCATCGGCTTGCTTGTCCGACTTTATTTCATCCATATCTTCAAATTCGGGACAATGATACAGCAGCAGACGCCTTATTTCGTTTGCCAGATCCTCCTGGCTTCGTTGGTCAATTTTAGGTAAAATAGTATTCATTATTATGCCCATGCCCAGCATTTCGCACAAAACATAATGATAGAAATGGCATGGGCTCGGTACCTCCTTTATTCATTTTTATACATTTCTTTCAACCTTTCCCCACACTTTCAAGATAAAATGGATAAACAAGATTTCCCTTACTATTACTGGATTTGATAATATACTCGATATTGATTTCTATCACCGGTTCCTGGCGACTCATGGTGGCCGTTACGGATTCTACATCTATTCTGGGCTCCCAGTTAAGAAGTGCCTCCTCAACATAACTCTGAATCAGTGTTGCAGTATTCAAATCGTTGGAGGCAAACACCATCTCATTCAACCTGCACCCGAAATCCGGCCTCATTACACGTTCTCCTCTGGCAGTACCCAGAATAAGCATAATGGATTCCTTTATTGACTCTTCTCCTGCAGAAGTACGCATTTTAGCTTTCTTTACAGAAAAAGGATATTTCAATCCCTTTCCCAAAAAATCTATGACTTCCATATTGACCTCCCATATTTATTGATTTATCGCTTAACCTGTAAAAGGATATAAAGAAAAATAAGCTTCATATATTAACCTCCCAAGCCGTATAGCGGCCACAAAATATAATGAAATTTGTTCACTCCAATATCCGCTATAAGGCGAATATTGGAGGTTAATTGGCCATGTGCGCTTTAAAAGTATTGGCAAATACTTTTAATATTTCGCACGGCCATAAATTCTCAGGTTAGTTTGGAATACGAGCATTAGCGAAGTTTTCCAAATTAACCTCCTATAAGTACGGTTCCTGCCGCTACAACCTTGCCAACAGGGAGGTCGGAGGGATCATTGCAGGTCATGGCAGTGTCTCCGTTTCTGGCTGCCATTTTCCCGTTTATTTTTACAGTAGCGCTTCCCATCTTTATAGTCCCCTTATTACTTGGAGATTTCTGAAAACTATCACCCTTGGGGACATGGGAAGGTGTATTTGTAGCTGTAGAGTCCACTGTAGCCGCCGGTTTTCCCATGATTTTTACGTTGCTGCTCAGTGCTCCGTCAATAATACCCGTAAATGGATGTGGCAGAGGGACCGGTACTTTACCCGGCCCCGCCGGTATCATTACAATATGTATGTCTGTTGCTGTTACCTGATCTCCCTGCTTGGCAGCCGGTTGTCCCATAAACACAGCTCCTTTCATCTGGCAGTTGAATTTTTATAAAATAAACTGTTGACCGGGCCATATACTAATTTATATTTACTGTGGCTCCTTTGATTGTCATATTTGCCGAAGCCTTAACGTCCATTGAAGAAGAAGCTTCAAATTTTGTTGCAGCTGAAGATTTCATTTCAATTTCCTTGGCACTTACCGAGAACTTACCCTTGGCAGAAATCTGAATGTCTTTATCACAGTTTATGGTTATTTTATTATCCTTTGTACTGATAACAATTTTGTTATTACCGGACTTATCAATAACCTTTATATTCTCATCACCATTTTTATCATCCAGTTCAAGAATATGTCCCTTACAGGACTTCAGCGTTATCTTTTCCGCATTCTGCTTGTCAGAGAACTGCAGGATATGGCCGCTCCGTGACTTAATTACTCTGGTGTTGTTTTTTCCGTCACTGTTGGTATCAGGCGGAGCATCTTTTCCATTCCAGAGAGCACCCATTATGAAGGGCCGGTTTACATCACCATTTTCAAAAGCTACCAGAACTTCATCCCCTACTTCAGGCAGGAAAAAAGCGCCTCTTTCCTTCCCTGCCATGAACGAAACAATTCTTGCCCAATTTGATTCCTGCATACCTAAAAGAGGTATCTTGACCTTTACCAGACCAGGCCCGGGTTTATCGGAATCATTGACCGAATCATTTTTAACAACAACACCAATCATCACTCCGAAAATCTTCTCTTCACTTTTTATGTAATCCGTAAAATTTGAAATACCAATGCCATCACTCATATTCCAGTCCTCTTTACCTTGAATGTAGTCATATACCCCGTTTTATCTATGTTGTGAATAGTTGAAACGATATAATAACTTCCACTGAAACGTTCATCTATTCCCAGCAGCTTAACAGACTTTCCGGCTCTGACCAAAGGATTGCCATAACATTTACCCTGACCGGTTATAAACTCTTTCAGAAGGCTGTTATAGGCTGCCTTGGCCGCACTCTGAGCTTCATTTAAATCAATAAGATTTTCAACCCAAACAGCTGCCGGTGACTCCTCTATAGCTTTTGATGAAATATCAAAGCCGGATTCCTTTCCATCCATTTTTGTTGTTTCATCGCCTTTTTTTGCTGTTGCTTCCATTTCCTTCTTTTCTTTTATATCCCAGCCCCTGACTACCACCTTGCTTCCACGGGTTAATGTCCTTAACTCCAGAGTTAATTCCTCATAATCCTTTTTATATGTGAAATCAGGAAGTTCCGGCGCCTTAACCGCACGTGACTTAACAAAATACATTTTCTTGTCATCGGTATATAATTCATAGTCCAGATATGCAGCCCTCTTCAGCAAAAACTCATAATTGCTCAGGTTATTTTGAAAAACATAGGGGTATATAGTTTTAGTATCATCTACCTGTGGTGACAAACCATGCTCCTTTGCTATCTCACTTGCGATTTCACTGTCTTTTTTCTTTGTGAAAACCTTGTTTCTGGTACCCATCCGAAGCCGGTGAAGCAGATCGTAACCCCTTATTTCCAATATTGAGTGGTTGCACAAATTGAGCTCCAGTGATGTGATTTCACCGCTGACTATGGGTTCAGCCTTGTCAAGGCCAATTGATACAGCTATTTTATCTCCGGGTTTAAAGGTTTTCAGGTCTACACCGCGCCATTTTCCATTTTTGCTGTCTACCATATTCAACTTAATAGAGAACATTGCAGGCAGGTTTATCTCATCTTCTACGGTTACTCCCTCTACAGCACCTATCAAGTCATTTGATAAATCAGTACCGTTCAGCTTGATTTTATAATTTGCAACACTACCCATAGCTGTATCACCTTAATCCGGTATTACCAGAGTCCTTCCGAAATCGTTTTTATCCGGGAATCCAATTGGATTGACTATTTTGTTTGCCTCGGCAATTATCCGCCATTTCATGGGGTCCTTCAGTGCCTCATTCGCAATTAAATCCAGCCTGTCACCGCTCTTGACTATCCACAGCTTCCTGCAGGCTTCTCTTCCCTCTGCTTTTTGAACTTTCTTTTCAGGCTCATCGGATATAAATGTCACATCCATCAGTGACCTTACAGGAGTTCCATCTTCTAAAAACATGGTAAACTTTTGTTCTATCTTGCTCAGAACACCGCGGTATTTGAACTCTCCCCATATAAACAGGCATGAAGGCGGCTTTTTTGTTTCTTTACCCTCCACTTGCGGCCCCAGCAGGTTGGTAAGTTTTGAGGTTTCAAGTTTTACATCCCTGCGTTTTTCATAGGTATCGTAAAACAGTGATACCTTAAACTCAGGTGTTTCTGTACGTACAAACTGCTTTTTGTCATTCTCCCCGGTATACTTTGCTTCATAGGAAACTGTGTATTCGTTTGGATTGAACATAACCGAAATTGGAGCTGCACCGGGTAAATCCTGTGGAATTATTTGTGCCTTTACTGCCATTATCTAAGACCCCTCCGATCTTTTTGAATTTCCATCTTTTTTTCAATAATGCCGTAAACTTTTTCGGCAATAAGGTTTACCTCCTCAGCGTTATCGGCAATTGATACTTTCACTGGTTTAGAGGAAGTAACGGTTTTTGCATAAACTTCCTTCCCTACAGTCAATGCATCTTCGGGAATCTGATTTTCTGCAGCTGGAGGTTTTTCCCGTTTTGGTTTATAAAGTATCAAACCGGAATCTTTACCTTTTTGTAAAAACCCGAGTGTATTTTTTTGTGTTGGCATAGGACCCCAACCATCAACAGCAACTCTGTCCTGCTTTTCAGAAGGCTTGATTAACCCTGGAGCGGCTATATAATATAACTCTTTCAAAACCATATCCCTGTGTATATCAGTGCGATTCAGCCGATGAAATGCATTTTCGGTCACTTTTCGCTGTATCTCTGCAGTTTGTACCAGAATGTTTTTACCCGGGTTGTAAACGTTTGATAATCCGGTTATATTATTCAGCCTTCTGTATTTAAATTGCTGATGATCAGGTTTCAAATTTCTGTTCAGTTCTTCCGATTGTTCAAAATGTATGGGCTCAACCTGAATTTTATTTATGCCCGGATGTCTGTTTTCAGTATTTACATCAATGTGATCAAGTGGCAGCGCTACTGGAATATGAGGTGTTATTTTTTTTGTCCGGACACTGTTGAGTACTGATGGCAGGTTTGTGTAATATGATTTTGTGCTGTCATTAACATGTATTTCTTCGCTGTTGTGATGTAAAATATATTTCAGTGCTGTAGTACTGTATTTCGATATCCTATTATTTGGATATATTTGCTTAATCAGGAATATATCCTCATTTGCTGCCGGCTTGCCGGGGTGCATATCTGCAATTTTGTAATTGAAGTCTTTCCTTTTATCAGCTATGGCTTTAACATTTTTATCTAAATTTTTAATAAGCTCTAATCCAATATTATTTTTATAACTCTTTCCGATTAAACTTTTTACTGATTCCGGCTTTTCACCGAAAAAAACGTTTTTATACAATAACTTGTTTATATATATGTAATGGGGAACCGGTTTGTCTTTAACAGTATTTAAATATACCGGTTCTTTAGCCCCTGTTAGAAAATTAATGATGGGTTTATATTCATTAAAGTACCTGTTATTATTGACCGCTACCGGTATACTGGTTTTTGCTGCTGTTCCGGTTTCTTTTGACATCTTGTGGCCTGTCCTGAAAACCAAACTGACAAATTGACTCCTAAATCTGTTAGCACCGTATTTCCCCAATATCTTCAGCGAAAAACAAATATTCATTTGATTAGCTAATGGTGCAGATAAAATAGTTACCGGCTTAAGTTTGTTTATTTTCAGCATGTTTACCAACCCTTACAATTCAAGTAATCCCCGGTCTACTTGCACCGACTCGGATTTAATCGTTTGATATGATCAACCGTTAAAATCGTTTATATATGTAAATCATTTTAACCCGGCCGTTCATACCATATTCACCTTCTACCTGTGCATATAAATTCCGTTATGTGTTAATACAATACTTTCAGCAGCTACAGCGCTGCTGCCTGCACTGAAAGCAGGCCCTTCCCACTTTATAGGGCATGCCTCCAAAAAGTCCCACCATATGCTGGGTTTACCTGAATGATCAAGGAGACAAATAGATCCGTTTTTTCTTCTTATCACGCCATTAACTACTCCCTGATACCAGTTCCACAGGTAATCATCACTTGTTACTCCATGTTTCAGTGTTATATCACTATATTTTGTCTGCGTCAGAAATGCATATTCCTTATGATTTTCTCCGCCGAAGGTTTTGCGTTCAACCTGGGTCTCTATACTTAAGCCTGAAACATCAGTAAAGCCTCCGACGGTTACACCGTCGATTTCAACCATAAAGTTAAAGGCAAGGTATGGATCCTTCCTGTTTCCTGGAACCCAGTTTCTTCTTACTTCAACATTAACCATTTTATAGTCCATGGTAACCTCCTAAACCTCAAGAAAATTCCATACGCTCAATTGTTTTAGTGCTCATTTCTTTACGAGATAGCGATCAACTATTAGGAATTCTCTATTGTACTAGTTCTAATTATGCATATAAATACTTACAGCCATGCCAAAACTATATAAATTTCTATACCTCAAAGAAGTCTTTTTCAGTCTCATCTCCGTTGAGTTTCTTGTTAATTTGACTGATTTCACTGCACCAACGTCCTCTCTCAAAGTGTTCCAGGCCCATTACCGTCCTGTAATCCCAGTGCAGGTAATAGGACAAAAAGGCTACCTCCTCGTAGAGGCGGTCGAGAGGGTAGCCGGTTATTCCCCCAGCGTCTCAGCCTCTACATCAAAGCTATGATCACATTTGGGACATTTTGTTTTAATAATATTTGCACCGTTTTGGTTAATTCTGTTATACAGTTCCTGCAAGTAGGAAAAATCCGATGTATATAATTCCTCAATTACTCTCGGGGTAATCATGTTAAGTGTACCCAGACTTGTTACGACTCTTGAAAGCAGTATTATGGACAAATATGCCGGATTTTGCTGCACTCTTGCATCACGCAGTGGCATTATCTCATCTGCTGCAGTCGCAAGCCTCATAATTCCCTGTTTATGTACTGTACCTGTCTCATCCACATATCCCTTGGGCAGGTTAAAATTAAACTCGGTCTGTAAAAAATCCATTTGTGTAACCTCACATTATTAATAAAATTCATTTTATTACTTTTGAATATGATGACCATAGGTATTTTGCAGTGCCCTCCAGGGTTAATGTGGAGGGCTGCAAAACCTTTTTGAACCAAGCCTTTCATTTTTAGGGGTTAAAAGAAGCTTGACGGAATAGTTATTGAAATATGACCCGATACCTTATTTTATTAGAGTTTGCAAGCATGTTGTCAATTCAATATTCCCCACACTATCAATAGCTTCTCAGAAATACTCCAACTGATTATTTAACTCTTGTAACTCCTTCATGTGCAAGTTCTATTGACTCTACACTGACTTCATTACCCTTTGCACTTAACGCACTGACATCATATTTTATAGGCCATGCTTCAACAATGTCCCACTGAGCCTTTTCGTTGCCTTCTTCATCCACAAGTATAACGGATAAGCTCTTTCTGTTATTGAGCGCGCCTTTCTGTACAACCGCTTTACGCCAATTGTACAATTCCATTGAATCGGTAAGGCCTCTTTTAAGCGTTACATTTCCAAATTTGGTAAGGCCTGATAGCTTTCTGGAATGTGGTGAATCAGTTCCCTCTCTGTATTCAACTGCTTCTGTGGATATATCCGGAATTGTAGCATCTGAAAAGGCTGCCACCTGAATACCATCTATCACAACTCTGAATCTAAAATTTCTGTATGGATCAATTCTCTTGCCTGTAGCCATGGTTTAATCTCCTCTCCGGTTGTTATTTAGCCAGTGTCTTTTGGCTAACCTTGATTATTACAAATTCTGCCGGTTTCACAGGTGCTACTCCAACTTCAATTACCAGTTGGCCTGCATCTCTTACGGCAGGAGGATTGTTTTCCTCGTCTACCTTTACAAAGAATGCCTCTTCAGGTGTAGAACCATATAATGCGCCATCTCTCCAAACTCTTGTCAGGAAGGCTGAAAGATTTCTCTTTACTTTTCCCCACAGGGATGGTTCATTTGGTTCGAAAACTACCCACTGGCTTCCCTTGTCAACTGATTCTTCGATATACATCATCAGACGTCTGATATTTATGTATCTCCATTCAGAATCGGAGGAAAGTGTTCTGGCACCCCAGATACAAATGCCTTCAGGCAGGGAACGTATTACATTTATTCCGATAGGGTTCAGAAGTTCCTGTTCTCCCTTTGTAATAATTTTTTCTACTCCCACAACAGTGTCAAGATAACCGTCTGTTGTTCCTGCAGGGGCTTTATGAACTCCTCTTGAAGAATCAACATAGGCATAGGTTCCTACTATTGATCCTGAAGGTGGAATAAGCTTTTTCTTCCCTGTGAGCGGGTCATTGATATATACCCAGGGATAATACAAAGCACCATAAGAGCTATTAAATGCATTACCTGCATATTTTTCAGATACACCCTCTTTAAAGTTTTTAACTTCCAGTGGAGTCAAACCATGAGGAGGATCTGCAACAAAGAAGCAATCCTTTCTTAATCTGCAGTAGTTCAGCATTTCCAGTATAATATTGCGGCTTCCTGCCAGGTCTGCTACATCCGGAGCAGCCAAAATATTAATTTCGTCAATAATATCAAAGGCATGGATTCCAACTTTTTGATTTGTCGGATCAAGGTATTCAACTGAGGATATTCCGTTCTTTCCTTCTTCCAACTCTACAAAATCAGTAGTGTATTGCGGTTTCTTATCGCGGTTTTCCAGTATGGTAAGATCAACCAGCGGGCGAACTTTAATAAAAGACGAAATATCATTGATCTTTTCTTCGCAGTTGAATATAAGCAGATTGTCAAAGACCTCTACTATCTCTCCCTCTTTCTCTTCACCTACATACTCATCGTTAAATGAACTGAGCTCAGTGTACTTGATAGTCAGTTTAAAGCCGGATGGCTGTCCATTTGACGGTTCTTCAATGGTGAAGGAAAGTCTGTTACCCCAATCTCCTTCCGAACGTGCACTTATTTCCAGAAGATTCGAACCTTCGGTATCCTTTACTACTTTAACCGCATTTTTTACATCGGCTGAAGCAGCTCTTACCACGTAGCAGGATGTACCCCCCTCAGCAAAGAAATTGTAAACTGCATATGCCAGGTAAGCATTTGGTATGAAGCCTCCAAACTCACTTACATACTGGCTCCAATTTGTTACCAATACCGCTTTACCGATTACACCTCTCTCAGCAAGTCCGATAAAGGCACCTACCGCTGTTCCTACACCGGCTATTGGTTTTACTCCGCTGGAAACTTCCTCTACATAAACCCCTGGTGATAAATAATTTGGCATTTCAAGTCCTCCTTGTTATAACTGATTTTTATGACTCCATTTTATATGGAGCCTATAAAACTTATATTTTGTGTACATTGAGATCTTTTTCAAGAACTCTGGGTATGGTAATTATCTTTTCAGACGGCAGTCTGACCGGAGAGACCAGATAGGACAAGCTGAGCTTCGCGGGTTTTCCCGGAAAAACCTCCCACAGCTGTTTAATATCCTGTAAAGATAGATTATTATAGGAAATTCTGATTTTCTCGTTTCCGCAGGCCGCCAGATTCCCCTTTAAGTCGTCTCCGCTGAGAACTGCATGTTCATGAAATAACTGAAACAGCTTTCCAAGAATAAGCAGTTCGGTATCCCTGTCTTTTGCATAGGGTGTCATCAAGTAAAAAAGATCCAAATATGCTGGTGGATTATTAAACTTATTTGTATCCGTCAGAGCTTCTTTTTCACTGTTTCTCATACTTGGGCTTTCGGTAAGGTAATATAAACACATGGAAAGATTGATATTGGCTGTATCTATATCGCTTGGCGAACCAAAGCTGATATAGCTGTCATCTTTCAGTTCAGGTACATTTGCCTTGATCAAGGCTTTTAGACTTGAACTAACATCTCTTATTACTGTCCGTGATTCCACAGGCATTATTTCTTCACCTCAATCAGTTGATAATATGGGGCATAATCCGACATTAGAAATGTCTTGCCCAGCTTTTTGTATTCCCGTTTGGCAGCCAGCATTATATCCCTGATGCTTATGCTGCTTGATGCATGGGCTGCATAAAATGCAGCGTTCAATGCTATATTCTTGATATTTCCACCTGCCAGAACAAATTTGTCTGCCAGGAAATCATAGTCGAGATCCTTGTCTACCGGAGCACTTGTCGGAAAGATACCCTGCCAGATACTTTTCCGCTGTTCCTTGTCAGGAAAGGGAAAGGTTACATTGAAATGCAGCCTTCTCAGGAAAGCTTCATCTATGTTTTGATTCAAATTGGTTGCCAGAATGACAATTCCGTTGTACTCTTCCATCCTTTGGAGCAGATACCCGATCTCCACATTTGCATATCTGTCGTGAGCATCCTTTACTTCTGAGCGTTTTCCAAAAAGTGCATCTGCTTCGTCAAAAAACAGTATGGCATTTGAAGTTTCAGCTTCTGTAAAGACCTGCTCCAGATTTTTTTCTGTTTCTCCAATATACTTGCTGACTACCTGTGACACATCGATTTTATATATTTCAAGGCCTATTTCATTTGCAATTACTTCAGCTGCCATTGTTTTTCCGCTTCCAGGCGGCCCCGAAAAAAGTATGTTCAAACCTTTTCCAAGAGATAATCTTTTCTCAAAGCCCCATTTCTCGTATACTAATGAGCGGTATTTCACCTGGTTGCATATCTCCTGCATCTGTTCCATTTGTTCCTCGGGCAGTACCAGCATTTTCATTGTATAAAGTGCTTTTATCCTGGAAGCCAGAGTACCTAACTTTTTGTTGGATTGAGCATAACAGGAGTTGTACAGTTCTTCTTTTCCCATAAGGCCGTTTTCGGATTGGTTCCATACCGATATACTTTCACCAAGCTTAAGTGCTGATTTTATCTGACCAGGTGTAAACCGGAAGTTTTCTGAAAATTTGTCCAGATCGATATTATCAGCCAAACTGTATTTACGGCTCTGCTGTTCCCAGTATATTCTCCTCTCCGTTCCTGAAGGGTGGCGGAAACCAATATCTACAAAGGTAAAGTTATTATCGGTACCGGTAGGATTCCATTGTGAATGTCCAAGAATAAATGTCAGCGGAATGCAGGTTTGAAGCATTTGAAGAAGTTTGTTCAGTTTACTGGAAAGGCCTGCTTCTTTAAGCAGGGGATCGGCATTCTTCAAACATAGTGCTGTATTGCTTATCATAGCCTGACGCACCAACCGCCTTAATGTTTCTTCAAAACCATCAACCGATAGCATTCTCTCCACATCGGCCATAATCACCGGCAAACTCAGACGGCCGCACAGTGTAATGACCTGCCCGGTTTTACCTGTACCATCAGGTCCATACAGGTAAAAAACCTTGTTTATTTTATCTCTTCCAGTGCTCCGGTAATAGTCAACAAACCGGATAATTCTATCTTCCAAATCGGACCGGGAATCATTCTTTGAATCTAAAGCTGTACTATCCTTCCATTTTTCTTCAGGTGTAATCAATTCTGCCACCTGTACCAGCTGTGTATCCAATGTTTTTACATCAAGCAGATAGTTGACAACCCAGTCGTCCAATTTCAGATGTCTGGTAATCAACGGCGTTCCGGAGTCTGTCAGTTCATGATTGAGCTCCAAAAGATATCCGGCTAACGGTGCCTGCATGTCAAATACACTACGGATCAGACATCTTTCATGTTCCTTCAGAGGATATATTTTTGCCAGAAGATCAACGTTTGGCTTTGATTCTGTCAGATCATTCTGTAGAAAGCCGTATACTTTGTGATATTTCTGATTTAACTCAGGTGCCAGACAAGCAATTATGCAATATTGTTCAAATGGTCCCAGTCCGTATATCTCTGACAGGTTTTGAAGAGAATTATGTACACCCAGCTGTTTTCCGGCTTCTATCCTTTTATTGATCTGCTTGTCCATTTGCTGGAGTTGCTTCTCTATTTGTTCCATGTCAGTGCCATATGTGCTGAAGCCCTCCAATAAGGCAAATATATCCCCCACAGATGAAATTGCAAGGGTACTGGAGTTTATCGCCGAGGTTTCCAGGCTTCTCTGCAGATATAATATAAGTCTCAGATCCAGACGCTTCAGCTCTTCTTCAATATATTCCAGGCTTGAATAAAACGGTATGACAGCTTCCGATTCCATATTGTTTGCAGGTTTTCCGATTCTCTTGCTTAAGTAATCTGTAATATTCATTTGACCCTACCCTTTTACTTCCCAGCTTGTACCAGTGTAATATTTCAGGAATACAATACATCTTGATTATTTAGAAAATACAAATCAATATGTTGTGGTTTTTTCTTTTCACTATATATGGTAAAAATATAAAGCACTTTACAACTGTTTTTTTAAAATTTTTTTATTTTTTTCATTTATATTTTTATAGCGGCTAATTCCTTGTCAATGGCTTCCAGAAGCACTACGACGTTACTTATTCTCAGATTAGCAGACCAGTAAGCCTGAAAAAGATTCTCATATTCCATATCCTTCTGCAATTTTTCTTCCATACACGAGTCCAGGACTGAACTGTTTTTGGAATTTATTTTTTTCAGCATTTCGATAACACTTTTAAGTTGTTCCATACAGGTTCTCCTTTACTTTTTTATTTTGAGGTTTTGTATTTCCTCACATAATATGGAAATTACCGGCCATATTTAACAACCAAAAATAAAAAAAGGTCCTAACAGAGTTTTTTTCTCTGTTAGGACCTGATAAATAAAAATTGTAAGAGTATCAAATTTTTTAAAACCTATTCACTCCAGTACAAGCAGCCGTGATTGATTGATGAACCCACCAGGTATTCTTTATCCGTATCATAATCAAGGAGGCCGTCAGAATCCAAGAAATATACTTCCTGCCTATAAAATTCACAAACCGTTTCAAAAAATTTTCCCGGAGAATTATGCCTGACAATAAGTTCTCCACTATCATTTGTTAAAGAACAGATCAATTCCTCACCGGAATTATTTTTGTAGTAACATATATAATCGCTTGAGTAGTTTCCTAAAATCGGTATTACAACTTCATTGTCATATAAATTCTCGTCAATCAAAATATTTTTTACATTACTACTTTCCTTAATAAGCTCTGTGATATGTATAAGCCGGTATCCTGGAGTAAAATCCATTAAATTCTGTTCTTCAACATTCCTTTTGGTTCCGGATACATTACTATAAATTACTCGAAAGAGTTCAGGAACAGGCTTATTTAATTCCTTAAAAACATCTTCCCGATTACCCGAACTACTGCCAAGACTTTGCGGATATTCAGGCCGCAATAGACCTGCCAGTCTCAATGATTCTTTAAATAAATTCTCTATTGTTTACCGCCTCCTTACTGTAATTAATACATCTAATTCTTCTTTTTCTTTAAGTTCATATTTTGTATAGATATAAAGAATGCCTGTCTATTTTTAATTCGCCCTATAATATAGCCAATAAAATTTTATCTACTGGTATATAATGGGCTATTCCCCGTCAAATCTTACATCAATCGTTGAATCATACAGCGGACAATCAAATTTATCCATCACATCTATCATTTGGTTCATATGCTCTTCAGTCATTCCATAACAATCAATACGTATAAACTGATTTGTCAGCATGAGTTCAAATACTTCAGAACCCAATACATAGCTATTTTCATCTTCTTTTTCCCAACTGATATATACCTTTTCTATTTCAGCTTTAACCAAATCCACAGGTATTTCTGCTACTCCTTCAACATATTCGGCATTTGACAGTTTTTCGTATATTTTGCTATGCTCCAATCTTTCACTTCCATCCTTGTATTTCCAAAAGCTTAAATCACGTGCCATATTTAACCCCCATATTCATATCTATTAATTGTTGTATACATTTTTCTACACTATTAAATGCGATACGCTCTTTTTATAACTCTGCTTTGTAAGCTCCCAATATTCCATCATAATTGTTCTTTTTAATATCACAGCCTAATATTTTATCCTATTATAACTTTCTCTTATTTCTACATTATTTCTTATTTTCCTCTTATTAAGTTGTTCTTTTATTGCTTCTCCTTTTTGGTTCGCCGGCATTGCAACATTTCTGTTCTGACCTTTTTCTGCTCACTGTTTACATTGCCTGG
>JAQSXC010000222.1 GCA_029266335.1 Eubacterium sp.
CGGTCAAACTCCAGCTGTGCTACTGAATGTATTATTCGTTCATTGCCGTCTTCCAGTCTGTTAATTCTGAATACAACATCATACTTTTCATTATTTTCCAATAGTAATTTTAAAGCCTGATTAATACGTTTTTTATCGTTCTTATTAACCTGTTTTTTAGCGTTCTGAAAAGGTAAGCTGTTGTTCTCACGCTTTATGCCATAGATGTGATATGCCTCATCCGATGCCCATAACGTATCACTGGCTATATCCAGTTCCCAATTCCCGACTTTTGCTATACGCTGAGCCCTGTTAAGTCTGTTTTCACTGGCAGTAATTATATCGCTATAGGTTTGCAGACTGTCAAATTGCTGCTTTATTTCCTCCTCTGATGCGGCTATCTCCTCATAAGAGGCTTCCAGTTCTTCATAGGTTGCAGAAAGTTCATCATAGCTCTGCATAACTTTTTTTTCTGCCTGATTAATCCTCTTAAGCGTATAGTAAATAAGCGTATATAATACCAGACCCGAAGCAATGACAAAAAACCAGCCTTTTACTATACTGATAAGTGATATTACTTTTTTATCTGTAAATATTCTATGTACAATTCTATCTGATAACAGCACCCAAAAGCATCCCATTGCAATGTATACAGCTGCTATTCTTAATGCGTGTTTTTTAGGACTGAAGGAGTTTCCATACTTATGTAGACATTTCAGAAACGGAAAATCACTCAGCAGGTTTTCCCGCTCATCATTTTTTTCCTCGAGGTCTTTCATTAAGTTTTTAATAATAAGCCACCGCCTCTTCTTCAACAACATTTTTCATTATTCAACATTATTTTACAATAAACTACCCTAATAAGTAACCCCTAAAACAATAATTTTATTAATAGAGGACATTGTATGGCATTTATTGAGACAAAAAGCAAGGCATACCGGCTGGATAATGTGCCGGTATGCCTTGTTCTATCTTTATCAGAATAGTGCTCCAGGGGATGATTGAATAAATATTCCCTACTGTATTTCTATTCTGTTGTTGGTCTTTTTTACTTCGCTCTTTGGAAGTACAATTGATAGAATCCCATCTTCATATTTTGCAGTTACATCCTCCTGTTTTACATTTTCAACATAGAAGCTTCTGCTGGTGGAACCAAACTTTCTTTCCCTTCTTATATAATTGTTTCTTTCCTCTTTTGTTTCCTCTGATCTTTCAACGGCAATAGTAAGTCTGTCATCTCTCAAATCCAGCTTTATATCTTCCTTTTTTGCCCCCGGGATCTCAGCTTCCACAATATATTCCTTTTCATTTTCTTTTACATCGGCCTTAATTGAATTTAAACCCTCAAATCCAAAGGCTGAATCATTTAAAAAATCGTTGAATATGCTGTCCATATCAAACAGACTGCCTCTCCCCTGAATTTTGTTGTTTTTGAAAGGAACTATTCCAAACATAAATACACCTCCATAAATTAATCACTGATATTATTTATTATTTTTATTCTTGATTTTTACAACTATTTTGTTTTTGATTTTGACTTTCTTTGACTTTCTGACTATATTTTAATCCACGGCTTATAATTTATCAAAACTGATTTTGACTTTCCTTGACCTTTGCATCGCATGAGAACAGGTTTAGTTCAATATATCTATAAAAATCTCATACTTTCTTGTATTTTCTCACTTTCTTATTTTTAATGCCCAACAGTTGCAGCAACTCCCTCCAATCTATCACCCCTACCACCGCCATTAGAAAAAGTGCTATTACAATATATGTTCCAACAGCAAAAAGTGTTTGCCATACGGATGAAAGCTTGAGAAAATTGAAGAAGCTGTATATGTAATCACTGAATATAAACAACAATACTGTCACAATCGTTGGTCTCACTACCCAGTGTCTCAGGTCAAGAGCCATTCCGGTACATCTGATTATTGTAATAAAACTTAATACACAGAAAATAAATGAACTTACTATTACCCCTGCTATATATGCCTGAATACCATATTTGGGAATAAGGAAAAATACGCACAATATTCTTATAGTTGAGGCCACGATGGAGTTGGCCAGGAAAAGTCCCTGTTTCCCCAGGCCATTCATTATTCCGGTAAGTATTTGCTGCAGGTAAATAAAAATACAGGTAAAAGATAACATAAACAGGGTATGACCCACATTTTGTCCGGGATACAGCATGTTTGCTATTTTTCCGGGATAACAGGCGAAAAGTGCCATAAATACAAACCCGATGACCATAGTAATCTGTATTGATTTTGATATTCTGTAATTGGCTCTGCCGTAATTATTTAGAGAAATGGATTCGGAAATTGCCGGTACAAGAGTTGTGGCAAGCGATGTGGTTACAAGTGCCGGAAACATTATGAGGGGCAATGCCATACCTGTAAGTTTTCCATATTCCTCCATACATTGTATATAGTTTAGACCGCTTTCCAGCAGTCTTCTGGGGATCATTATAAACTCTACGGCAGCCATAATCGAAATAATAAACCTGTTGAAGGAAATGGGAGCTGCCGTTGACAGGATGGAGCCTACCAGCTTTCTTTTGCGGATAAGACCCTGCTTTGATTTTGGCATAATATGAGGATATTTTTTAAACCGGTAATATACTGCCAGTACAAATAGATTTGACATTTCGCCAACAGCCATACCTACAGTTGCCAGTGCACATGCATATTCCAGCCCGGCCTCCAGGAATTTTGCAGCAAAGGCCATAGTTATACCGATTTTTACAAGCTGCTCAATAATTTGGGAAAATGCTGTAGGCGTTACCTCCTGTATTCCGTAGAAATAACCTTTATATGCAGAGGCTGCTGCAATCAGCGGTATGCACGGTATCATCAGAAATACAGCAGAATAGGTTCTGGCATCCTTCAGAATCAAATTAACAATGAAGTCTATATTCAAATACAGGAACAGGGAGACTAAAATGCTTGCACCAATAACTCCTGCCAGTCCAACCTTTGAAATTCTTTTTATATTTATATAGTTCCCCTTTGCCACCTGTTCTGCAATCATTTTTGATACTGCTATGGAAACTCCTGATGTAAGGGTCAGAATTATTAAGGTATAAACAGGTACTATGAGCTGGTATAAACCCATTCCTTCTGCCCCAATAATATTTGACAGATAAATTCTATATAAAAAACCAATTATTCTGGTTACAAATCCCGCAAGCATTAATATAATTGCACCGGTAATAAATGTCTTTTTTGTCATGTACGCCTCCGAAAATATAGTATCTCGATTAATTTTATTGAGCTAGTCAACCTTTTATGCCTCTAGGTTTCCAGCAGTTTACCATATATTACAGGTTGATACCCGCCTTGAAAGGCGCTTATAATAAGCCCAACAGCTGTTTTGCGCAAACATTTCATATATGAGCAGCTATGACAAAATATAATTATCCGGGCATGAGGCCTTGGTATTTAGTCAAACAGACGGTACATTAACCGTTTATCAGGTAACGTTAATAAAGAACTGTTTATTAAAAAACGTTCATCAAGCTGGAAGATTAGATTGAAAAATCTAAAATGACAAAGTCAAAATTATCAAGACAATTAATAACAGATGTAAATGAGAGATTTAAAACTTAATTAATAAAGCATTAATTAATAATTTAACCCCTGAAAACAAGGATTTGTTAATGTATTTTTATTTTACATTAGGGGCTTTCATTTAAGGGAGGTCAATATGAATAAAAAATTAATAGCAAGTGGTATAGCGCTGACGCTTTGCCTGACAGCAATAGCACCAGTCTACAAGAGTTTGTCTCCAAACAGGGAAATTCTTGAGCCGACAACATTACAACAGGTTGGCACACAGGCTACTCAGGATTTAGTAATATCAGAATCCGATACAATGAAAGCTGAAGCTTTAGCTAAAAATTCAGTTTATACAAACTCACTCACTGCAGTTAAAACTGCTTCGACAACAACTGCAAGCACTAATAAAGCTGCAGCCCCCAAAAAAGCTGTTTCATCACCGGCTAAGAAAACTGCTTCGACAGCCGTAAAATCAACTACTTCAACTGTAAAGAAAAAAACAGCTGCCAGGACGTCAACATCCAGGGGATCAACCTTAACTGCTTCCAGAACCACTGCATATAGAGCACCGGCTGCAAGTTCAAAGGCAAGTGCAGTAATTGCAACTGCCAAGAACTATATTGGAGTTCCATATGTTTGGGGTGGTGAATCACCAAGCGGATTTGACTGTTCAGGTTTTACCCAGTATGTTTTGAAGAAGAATGGTATATCCATTCCACGAGTGACGTCAGACCAGTATAACACCGGAACAAGTGTATCAAAAAGTAATCTTAAGGTCGGTGATCTTGTATTCTTTACTACCTACAAGGCGGGACCATCACATGTAGGCTTCTACATGGGCAATGGCAAGTTTATTCATGCAAGTTCATCAAAGGGTGTTACAACTTCAAGCCTTGACAGTTCTTATTATTCAAGCAGATATATTGGAGCCAGAAGAGTAATCAACTAATTTATATATAGGGAATCAATTACAAAAAAGGTTGCAGAATTTACATTTCTGCAACCTTTTTTTACAATTATTGTGATAAAATTATTATACGATTTTGTCGGTTTACATGAAAAAAGAATGGCTATAATAATATCCGGAGGTAAATAATATTTATATGGATTTTAACAAGCTTTTAGATAAAATACATGATAAACTAAGTCATAAAAACCTGATAATTATTATAGTTATGCTCTTAATAGCCATTATTGCCGTCATTGGAGTTTATCTCAAAAGAAATGATATATTTGCCCCGGAGCATTCTATAGCAACCCAGACCGAGCAGGTTCAGGAAAAACCTCCGATGGTGGTGATAGACCCGGGCCACGGCGGTTGGGAACCCGGTGCCGGGAATGGAAAAATCAATGAGAAGGATATTGTCTTATCCATAGCTCTTGAAGTAGAAAAGCTTTTAAAACAAAAAAATATTGATTATTATATGATCAGAACCGATGATACCTATGTGAGTCTTGAAGACAGGGCCAGAATAGCTAATGAAAAGAAAAGCAAGCTATTTATCAGTATACACAATAATTCATTTACTGACGCTTCCCAGAGTGGTATTCTTACCACTTACAACCCCTATTCGACTATAGGAAAAGAAATAGCTGACATCATGCAATCCAAAATCAGTGATTTAGGTATGAGAAACAGAGATATAATGCCTCGTCCAAATCTTTATGTACTCCGTCATACCGAAATGCCCTCTTTGCTTCTGGAGGTAGGCTTTATTTCAAATAAAAAAGACCTGAAACTATTAACTGATGCTAATTTTCAACAGAAATGCGCTCAGCAGATAGTCTCAGGAATTGAAGAAATTCTCCAAAAGTATATCATTGACGGAGCAGAAAATCCTGAAGCAGACTGATTATTTCATTTTTATCGTTCATTGTAAATATCTTCTGCTTTGTATAGGCAGCATCTCTCATTCCTTTAATATACCAGGCTATGTGAGATCTCATTTCAAGAATCCCTGTTCTTTCGCCTTTATGTTCAATAAGCATATTCATATGCCTTATAATGGTTTCAATTTTTTCCCGTGCAGATGGCCCGGGTACAATTTCACCCTCTTCAAGGTATTTAATAATTTGTTTGAATATCCATGGATTACCCTGAGCACCTCTTCCTACCATAATTGCATCGCAGCCGGTCTCTTCCAAAAGACGCCGGGCCTCTTTCGGACCTGTAACATCTCCGTTGCCGATGACCGGAATTGAAACCGCCTGCTTGACCTGCCTAATTATATTCCAGTCGGCCTTTCCGCTGTAATACTGCTCGCGGGTTCTGCCATGAACTGCTACGGCACTGGCTCCACAGGCTTCAGCTATCCTGGCAATCTCCACAGCATTTACACTGCATTCATCCCAGCCCTTTCGGATTTTTACTGTTACAGGCTTTGCAGATACCTTTACAACAGCTTTAACTATTTTCTCAACTTGCTCAGGTCGCTTCATAAGAGCACTACCCTCTCCATTTTTAATAATCTTTTGAGCAGGGCAGCCCATATTTATATCTATAATACTTGCGTCAGATTCGTTTAATTTCTCTGTAACTCCGGCCATTATGTCAGGCTCAGAGCCAAATATCTGAACAGCACCTGGTTTTTCCCCTTCATCCAGAAGTGTCAGCCGGGTGCTCTTTTCATCAGCATAATGCATACCTTTTGCACTGACCATCTCAGTATAAACCAGCCCGCAGCCCTGCTCCTTACACAGAACTCTGAAGGGCATATCCGTTACTCCGGCCATTGGTGCCAAAAATACTCTGTTTGCCAATTCAACATTACCTATTTTCAAAAGAAGTCCTCCAAAGATAAATTGCTAAACACAATATAAAATAATTAACTAAAAATTTCAATACCTATTGTAACAGAAACTCAGGAATTTATCACTCTGTTAACAACCCAATAGCAACTTTTCAACTAACCCGCTTCTGTATACCGGTACTGATCCCAGTTTTGGAAACTGTATAGGACTTTTAAAAATCAACCTGCCGCAATTGCCTGTATCTTCAGTGGACAGTGCAATACTCAATTTGACCGTAATTGTTAAAAGCGGTTCAAATCCCAGTCCTGTATTAGTTAACAAAGTGACCTCAGCTCTTGATACAACTACTGTAACCTACGCCACAAAACCCGCCTTTACACCAACGTCAGCCCAATATGCCGTTTTACAATCTGATTTATACCAAACCATTCATATAGATATAACTACAATTGTAAATGAATGGCTGAGCGGAGCAACAGTGAATAACGGTCTGGCTCTGACCAATTCGGATGGAACCACAGTAGTCCAATTTGCCACAAATAATATTATTTACGAACCTTACTTTCCTACACTGACCCTTACCTATTCCGAATCACCGGTGGTTAATACAGGAGAAAATTTCAGTTACGCTCAATTGTCTCACATTATCGAGCAGCTTATCGCTTTGTATCCTGCAAATACCATTACTGTTTTTACAAGAGGACTAACAGCCTCCTCAGTAACCGGAACACCTTATCAGCTCTATAAGTCCTCAACAGGAACCTATGGTGCAATATTTATTCTGATGGATGGAGGACAGCAGGAGGCTATTCCTCTTAATGCAATAACAGCCATATATACAGGTAATGACACGGTATACAATCCTTCCATCACATACCTTACACCGCCGCAGAAGTTTGCACCCGGCTTTGATTCAAATCTTATAACAGCGTATTATGAGTATCTGGATGTTTCAACCGATGTTGTAATGTATATGGGCTCCAATATAAATGCATCCGGTACCGTATATAAAAATGAATATGGTATTATCGTGTTATCTGACGCTGATGGAAATACCCCCATATTCATACCTGTAAACAATATCAATGTTGTATTGCCTGCACTTCCGTCAGGTGGCGGATCATCACTTAAGTCCGGGATACCGAAGCCTTTTATTGAGGCTAAGGCATAAGC
>JAQSXC010000223.1 GCA_029266335.1 Eubacterium sp.
GGAAGCAGTCATTGATCCCGAAAAGCTTTCGCTTATTTTATTTACATCCGGGACAACCAGCATGGCAAAGGGAGTTATGCTGAATCAACGGAATATATGCTCGGATGTAAGTGCTGTGACATCAATAATAAAGGTATACCCGAATGATGTTCATCTATCCATTCTTCCTCTGCACCATACCTTTGAGCTCTCGGCAGGAATGCTGTTTATGGTTAAAAATGGTGTGACAATTGCATATGCGGAAGGTATCAAACATATAGCCAGGAACCTTAAGGAGTTTGACGTAACCCTTCTTGTAGTGGTTCCTGCTATTTTGGAGGCCATGTATAAAAAGCTTCAGGACGGGCTTAAGAAGGCAAGAAAAGATAAAACTGTAAGAGTTCTGGGGAAGGTTTCAAATGCCTTGTCGTCGGTGGGCATAGACATCAGAAGAAAGCTGTTCAAGAAAATACTTGATCAGATAGGTCCTGGTTTGAGGCTTGCCTTCTCAGGAGCTGCCCCCATCGACAAGGAAATTATACATGGCTTCGGAACACTGGGGCTCAAAGTCATACAGGGCTACGGACTGACAGAAACCTCCCCTGTAGTTGCTGCAAATAATGACTTTTACAATAAGGCGGGAACAATAGGCCAGCCTATGAAGGGGATTGAGATTGCAATAGATAACCCGGATGAAAACGGCATGGGAGAAATTATCACAAGGGGCCCTAATGTAATGCTGGGGTATTATGAGGATGAAACAGCTACAAAGGAAGCAGTTGATGAACAGGGCTGGTTCCATACCGGCGATTTGGGCTTTATAGATGACGAAGGCTTTACAACCATAACGGGAAGAGCAAAATCAATGATAGTATTCACCAATGGGAAGAAGGCCTTTCCGGAGGAGTACGAAATGCTGCTCAATAGTATTGAAGGTGTTAAGGAATCCTATGCCTGGGGTAACACTGCTCCTGATGGTGATATTCAGGTCTGTACAAAAGTCGTAATAAATGAGGCAATATTAGCAGAAAAATGGGGTAGAAAGCCTGATGCCGAAGAAATTGCTGAAATGGTTCAGAAGGAAATAAAAAAGCTTAATCAGGACATTCCTCAGTACAAAATCATACGATATTTTGTTTTAAGCTATGAAGAGCTGATAAAAACTACAACCTTAAAAATCAAAAGGCCTTTGGAATACAGTAAGGTTATGGAGCAGCTTGAGAAGGCCGACACCAACATGAGAAAGGCGAATGGAAAGGTTATAGACAGGCTTTGATAAAGCTGCCGGTATAAATCCATGCTTCATTTCCAGCGGATGAAGTATGGATTTTTTAGTTAGAACACGTGGTGAACCTTACCCTCTATTAACAGTGTACAATACGTTTTTGAGCGTGTTGCACATTGTCAATAGAGGGTATGGCATTTTGAACACTGGTATAGTATAATCACGTGAGGCACATATAAAATATTTTAATGGAAAAGTGGGATTTGTCAGATGGAGGCTATTAAGAAATATATATTTGGAGATAAGAACTTTTATTATAAACTTTTTACATTGGCTATACCGGTAATCATTCAAAATCTAATGGCATCATCTCTTGGTATGGTTGACAATGTCATGGTGGGAGAGCTCGGGAACGAAGCTGTTGCAGCGGTAGGCGTGGCTAATCAGTATGGGCTGCTGGTTTTTTTGTTGTATGCTGCCATTCATAGTGGTGCTGGAATATACATTGCTCAGTTCTGGGGTAAAAAGGATTATGACAATATAGGCAAGGTTGTTAATATCGGTATTGCCCTGGCCATAGGAGTAGCTTTGCTGTTTTCCATAATTGGGGTACTTTTTCCTACACAGATTGTGGGTATATTCAATACCGAACCGCTAGTTATCAAGCTGGGATCTGATTTTCTGAGAATATTAAGTATGAGCTTTGTTTTTGCGTCAATCAGCTTCGGAATCAGCGTCAGCCTTCGCAGCATAGGGAAATCAGCCATGCCTATGGTTATCAGCGGAATAACCCTGGGTATAAATACTCTGCTTAATTTTATACTGATATTCGGAATGTTTGGTTTTCCTGTCATGGGAGTTAAAGGCTCGGCGACAGCTACATTAATTTCCAGAATAATTGAGATGACAATTTTTCTAGTGGTCAGCTGGAAAAATTATGACATTTTACGTATAAGAATAAGTGTATTAAGGAAAGTTTCTTCTGAACTTTTCAATAAGGTTATAACGACCATGGTTCCGGTTATTCTGAACGAGCTTTGTTGGGGGCTGGGTTTTGCCCTGTATTCGGTGGCATACGGAAGAATAAGCACCGAAGCCTTTGCAGCAGTACAGATTACTAATATTATCACAAACCTGTTCCTGGTCGCAGGTTTTGGAATGGCCAGCGCATCTGCCGTAATGGTTGGTCATGTAATCGGAGCAGGTGAGGAACATAAAGGCAGAGAATATGCATGGAGATTTGTAATGCTGTGTATTGTGGGTGGAATAGTGTTGGGCTTTGCTTTGTATTTCACTGCTCCGGCCATAGTCAGCCTGTTCAAGGTAACCTCCGATGTCCTGGAGACTGCAACATTTATACTTTATCTGAATGCCTTTATAATACCAATTAGACTTACAAACATAGTATCTATTGTAGGGATATTGAGGGGCGGTGGGGATGCAAGCTTCGCTTTTAAGGCCGAAGGCATAACCATGTGGCTTATCGGGGTTCCTATGGCCTTCTTCGGAGCATATGTATTAAAGCTTGATGTTAAGTGGGTCGTTCTTATGGTTATGGCCGAGGAGCTGGCTAAAATCATAATATCAGTTTTAAGGCTCAAATCAGACAAATGGATAAAAAATGTAGTAATAGAGGTATAATTAATATATTAAAACATGCAAGATTAATATACCGGAGATAATCAAAGAGAATCGGAGTGAAGAAAAATGATAGTAAAAAAGGCAGAACACATTATAACGGCTGTAAAGCCAAATCAGTATCCTGCTACGGGATATCCCGAAGTGGCTTTTGTAGGAAGATCAAATGTTGGAAAATCTTCAATTATAAATACATTGGTAAACAGAAAAAGTCTGGCAAGAGTTGGTGCAACACCTGGGAAAACAAGGCAGATCAATTTCTATAATGTTAATGATACTTTTTATTTCGTAGACTTGCCGGGATACGGTTTCGCAAATGTTTCCAAGGATATGAAGGCCTCCTGGCAGAATATTATTGAAACCTACCTGTATTCCAGAAAAGAAAATTATCTGAAATTTATAGCTTTGCTGGTTGACATCAGGCATGCACCCAGTAAGGATGATATAACCATGCACCAATGGCTTAAGGGCTTTGGTTTAAATACTTTGATAATAGCTACCAAAGCAGATAAAATATCAAGATCTCAAATAAATGTAAGAATTAATGATATAAAAAAAGTTTTACAGCTTGACAGCCGGGACAAGGTTATACCCTTCTCGGCAGAGAAACGTCAGGGGCTGGAAACAGTCTGGAATGAAATAGATGAAAACCTTAAGACAGCTGATTCCGGAACGGATAATGACACTGAAATTATTATACCGGAGTAAAAGCTGAGAAGTTTATCGGAGCATAGAAATGGAAAAATACTATTATAAAAATGAAGAACTGAATTTAAGAAAAAAACTCAGAAATATGAAGCTCATAGCAACTTCGCTGCTGGTCTTTATGACAGCTGTTTTCATTATATTTAAAAGGTATGAGGACAGGGGGCTTCTGTTTTCCTCAATAACTGCTTTTGCCGAGGCATCAATGGTGGGTGCACTGGCAGACTGGTTTGCGGTGGTGGCGATTTTCCACCACCCTCTCGGTCTCAGGATAATACCTCATACTGCCATTATTCAGAATAATAAAAAGAGAATTGCCAGAGCCTTATCAAATTTTGTTGTTTCCAACTTTTTCACGCCAGAATTAATTAAAGCAAAACTAAATAAAGTAAGTGTGTCTTCAAAAATATCTGCATATATTATATCAAACAGGGAGAAATTAGCCGGAGGAGCTGCCTCAAAGCTTCCGGCAGTACTTGATGCCATTGTTGACGATAAGCAGTTGGAGGACTATTTAAAAGCATTTGCCAACAGAAAGGTTGCTGAGATAAAACTCTATCCGGCATTGGCAGGAATTATTGTACCTGTGACGGAAGGCGGTTATCATAAACCGCTGGTAAGAGCCTTGATCAGCGTTACATATAAATATATCGGGGATAATAAGGAAAAAACGCTGCTTGTTCTGGCAGGAATAAATAAAACCCTTGCAATGCCGATTATCGGTGATCTCATATATAAGAAAATACTTGATTATTTGCTGATGCAGATTGAGGCACTTGATAACAATGAGGATGCACAGATCAACAGACTGATTCTTTCGGCTCTTCCAAAACTTCTGGAGGATATGCGCAATGATGAAGAACTCATTGAAAAGGGTGAACAATTAAAATTGCAGCTTGTGGAATCCGAAGCCTTTAACGGAGTCATAATGAAATTGAGTGAGGCAATACTGGAGCTTAAAAATTCCTTCCTGAAGGATGAAGAACGGCTCCGCAACAAAGTGGGTACGATTCTTGATATGGTGGTTTACGGTATAAACCGGAATCAGAATTTCAGAGAAAATATTGATACCGCCGTAATAGAAATAGCAGAGGGGTTGGTAGTGCTGTATGGTGATAAGGTGGGTTCTCTGATATACGATACCATGGATGGCTGGGAAACCGGTGATATGGTTGATAAACTTGAAGTTCAGGTCGGGGCCGACCTTCAATATATCAGAATTAACGGAACGGTTATAGGCGGACTGGCAGGACTGGCAATACACCTGCTGTCACAGCTGTTCTAAGAAGCACATGGAGGTAAAAATGGATAGATTTAAGGTGACCAGAAGAGTTGCGGTTCTAGGCATAGCAGCCAATATATTTCTTCTGTCGATTAAGCTTACCGCAGGCTTTCTGAGCCGGAGTCAGGCCATGATAGCTGATGGCTTCAACAGTGCGGGAGATGTATTTGCATCAGTAATGACTCTTGTGGGTAATAGTATAGCAAGCCGCCCGGAAGACCAGGATCATCCCTATGGCCATGGGAAGGCCGAATATATATTTTCCATGATAATAAGCTTGTCTTTGATGGTTGTCTCATTTACCATTTTTAAGAGTGCTCTATCCTCCATAATAGATAAAACAGCCTTTACAACCTCCTGGTTCCTTATAACGGTTGCAATTATCACTATTGTTGTAAAATTGACATTGTTTATATATACAAACAGAGTAGGAAAGGTTTTAGACAATCTTTTAGTGTTGGCCAACTCCGAAGACCATAGAAACGATGTTTTTGTGACCGCAGGTACTCTTTTCGGCATATTGATGGGCTATTTCGGCATTACCTGGGTGGATGGAGCCATTGGTATCGGCATATCGCTGTGGATATTCTTCACCGGCATAAAAATATTTATCAGTTCCTTCAAGGTACTGATGGATACAGACATAGATCCTGTTTTCAAAGAGAATACCTATAATCTTGTGAAAGAAATCGGCGGCGTGGATCATATCGACAGTATAAATGCCAAGCCGGTTGGAGCCGGATACATTCTGCTGATAAAAGTATCAGTTGACGGCGAAATGTCGGTAAACGAAAGCCATAAAATAGCTTCCGCGATTAAGGCAAAGGTCAAAGGCATTAAAGGTGTTAAGGATGCCGTAGTTCATATTAATCCCTGCTAGCCGGTTAAAAAACCAAATCTTACCTTAGCTGAAATGCTAATCTGAACTAAATACCTGATCTTGAAGGCTAATCTGAACTAAAATACTTAATATTAGCTAGAATATCAATTTTTGCCCAGATACTAATATTTGCTATAATACTAATCTTTACATAATACTAAATTATGCGTAAATACCAGCTTTACTTTAATAACAATATACTGACTTGAAAACAGGTAAATCATTTCCAGTATAAATGTTTAAAATTTTTGTTTAGGCTGAATACCCGGGGGGTACATATATAAACGTTGCCGCCGGATAAGGCGATAACCGGGTTTAACATAAAATTTAAAATATTTATACATGATGGAGGATTTATCGTATGAAAAAATTTGTTTGTTCAGTATGTGGTTATGTTCACTCAGGAGATGCAGCACCTGACAACTGCCCTCAATGTAAGGCAGCCAGAGAAAAATTTATAGAGCAGACTGAAACTTCTGCAGCATGGGCTGATGAGCATAGAATTGGTGTTGCTCAGGGTGTTGACGCTGAGATACTGGAAGGCTTGAGAGCCAATTTTGTGGGTGAATGTACAGAGGTCGGCATGTATCTTGCTATGGCACGACAGGCTGAGCGTGAAGGTTATCCGGAAATCGGCGCTTTTTA
>JAQSXC010000224.1 GCA_029266335.1 Eubacterium sp.
AGTACTAAAGTAGGCTTTCGCAAAGTGGAGATAGGCAGGGACGGCGTACTTTACATGAACGGCAGGAGACTTCTGGTGCGGGGAGTGAATTTGCACGAATTCTGTCCCGAAACAGGCAGATATGTTTCGTCGGAATACATGAGACAGCAGCTTTTAAGCCTGAAACAGCTGAATTTTAATGCCGTTCGTACCAGCCACTATCCTCATGCAAGTGAATGGTATGAACTTTGTGATCAGCTGGGGATATATGTAGTGGATGAAACAAATGTTGAAACCCATGAGTTCGGCGGACAGTTAAGTTCCTCGGCGGAATGGACCGGAGCATATATTGAACGTGCTACCCGGATGGTACTCAGGGATAAAAACCATCCCTCTGTAATTACCTGGTCGCTGGGAAACGAATCGGGGGCAGGGGCTAATCAGGCAGCTATGTATGGCTGGATAAAAGAATATGACAGGACCAGGTATGTCCAGTATGAATCCTGCGACCCCGGAAGCAATATTACCGACATAATCTGTGCCATGTACCCGTCCAGGGACTGGGTAGAGCAGAAGATGGCGGAGCATGAGGACCTGAGACCCTTCATAATGTGTGAGTATGCCTATTCCAAAAGCAACAGCAACGGAAATTTCAAAATGTATTGGGACCTGGTGGAAAAGTATCCGCGTTTTCAGGGCGGGTTCATATGGGATTTCCAGGATAAGGCCCTGGTGCAGCAGAAAAACGGAACCTCAAAATATGTATATGGAGGAGCCTTTAATGAGGAGGTAGTTGATCCCATAGAGGATATGTGCCTGAACGGAGTGGTTCTGCCTGATTTAAGCTGGAAACCGGCTGCATATGAAATAAGGAATTGCCAGGCTCCGGTGACAATTTCCCATGATGGAAGCACATTCCCTGAAACAGGTGCCTATAAAATAAAGAATAACTATATGTTTAAGGATCTGAGCCATTTATGCCTTGCCTGGGAACTGCAGTGTGACGGAAAAGTTGTGGAAAGCGGCTTGATGAAACAATATTTCACAGCGCCCGGACAGTCGGATATTCTGGATTATATCCTGAAACGTGAGAATATATCCGGTGAAGCTTTTGTAAACATTACAGTTTCCTTACATGATGATGTGCCCTATGCAAAAAAAGGACATGTTATTTATGTTTATCAAATCCCCCTGCCGGAGTCGGTGTTAAAAAGGCAGGAGATATGCATCAACCATAATAAGCTGACAATGCAGGAAACTGCCGGAGAAATTTTGATACTGGGAGAAAATACAGAAGTACGTTTTGACAAGGAAAGCTGTATATTTACAAAGGCGGTTTTTAAAGGAGTTGAGAGCTTTTGGGGGTGCCGGGATAATTTTTACCGGGCGGCAACGGGAATTGACGAAGGCTGCAGAAATCCCGGCGGAAATTACGCTACCGACTGGAGAGCCTGGGGCTTAAATGCTCTGAAAGTGGGGGCCGTTAACGTAGAGACAGCGGTTTCGGATTCTCAGATATTCATATTTTCAGAGGTATCATACAATGAGGACAAAATACTTGTATCCACACAGTACAGGATTGGCAGCGGAGGTATTGAGGTTGATAAAACCGTCATTAATAATTGTCCGGGTGAAACAATTCCAAGAATCGGATTCTCATTAATGCTTCCGGAGGATAAGCGGCAAATAACCTGGTATGGAAGAGGACCCTGGGAGAATTACGCCGACAGAAAGGAGTCAGCTCTTATAGGCTTTTACAGCAGCACCGTACAGGAGCAGTATACACCCTATGTGAAGCCAGTGGAGTGCGGAGGAAAGGAAGATGTGAGATATGTCATTGTAAAGGACCAGTCAGGCAGGGGTTTACGAATTTCAGGTGCCGTACCTTTCCATTTTGATATTCATGATTATTCTGCGGAGGTCTGCGATAATGCAATGTATGAGCAGGAGCTTAAGAAGGATGGATATGTACATCTTAATATAGACCATTTGCATGCCGGCTTGGGTGGAGACAATGGCTGGTCCAAAAATATTCATCCTGAATACCGAATCGGAAAAGGCTGTTATCACTATCGGGTATCAATAGAAGTGGCTGATAGTTAATTTAAACTGTATATGTAACATCTAAAATGCGTATTGTCCGACGGTGAAATTTTTTAATCAAAAATTTGTATTTGTTTACATAAAAATATCCGGTCTGACCGGCAGATACATGCTCAGGGTTAGTTAAATCTAAATTAAAGAGGGGACCTAAAAAAATGCAAATACAATTTTTTAGGTCCCCTCTTTGCTTTAACCGCCATTATAATACAGGGTTCAGGTAAAGGAGATTCTATAAAAAATATTTGCACATAGAATAAAGTTTTGAATATTTACATTACAAATTTTTGGTGTTTAAATTAGGCTCAGATGGTCTATGAACATTTTCACTTTACAATTTCAATATTAGCAGGTTTATACTGCTGGAATAGGAGCTGGTTTGATGCAAACAACGAGAGACCTGGATGCACCTGGAACTGGAAAGGTAAACATCAGAAAAAGTAACAGCTTGGTAAAACATTTTAAAGGAACCTGGCAGTTATACACTTTATTACTGTTACCAATAATATTTTTAGCCGTATTTAATTATTATCCCATGTATGGGGCTATAATAGCATTTAAGAATTATAATATAAGGGCAGGAATATTGGGAAGTCCCTGGGCAGATAATTACGGGTTTGCAAACTTTATAAGATTTTTCGGAAATTACAATTTTGTTGAGTGCCTGCGGAATACCCTATGGATTTCTGTATATACAATATTGATTAGTTTTCCGTGTGCAATTGTTTTGGCCATAAGCCTTAATTATATTTTTAATGTAAGATATAAAAAAGCAGTACAGCTCGTATCATATTTTCCATATTTCATATCAACAATAATACTTGTCGGTATGGTCAATATTCTTTTTAATACAAAGACAGGTGCCATTGGCAGCATTATTTACAGCATTACAGGTACAAATGTCCTGGCTAGTGCATCGGCTTTTCCGTCACTCTATGTATGGTCGGGAATATGGCAGTCGGTGGGTTTTAACGCAATCATATATATGGCGGCATTGTCAGGCGTGGATATGCAGCTTCATGAAGCTGCTACCGTGGACGGAGCAACTATTATGCAGAGGATAAGGCATATCGATCTGCCCGCCATAATTCCAACAGCAGTGATATTGCTTATTCTTAATGTTGGCGGAATTTTAAACATTGGCTATGAAAAAGTTCTGGCAATGCAGAACCCTAATAATTTGAGTGCATCTGAAATAATATCAACCTATGCCTATAAAATCGCACTGGTTTCATCAATACCGGATTTTGCCTATTCAACGGCAATAGGCTTGTTCCAGTCGGCAGTGGGTCTTGTATTGCTGCTGGTTGTAAACAAAATAGGCAAAAGGCTTACCAGTGAAAGCTTGTGGTGACAACTGCAGGTGTTGACAGGCTTTGGACAAAATTATTATAAAAGGTGGATTTGAAATGAAAACCAAATATTGTCTGCAGGACAGAATATTTAATATTGTAAACCATACTCTTCTGGCGGTATTTTTACTGGCTGTACTATACCCCTTTATTTATCTGATAAGCTGTTCTTTCAGTTCAGGAGATGCATTGATGACCGGAAAAGTCAAGTTATTGCCGGTTGAGCCCACTTTATTGGGATATAAGACTGTATTTGCCTATGGCCCAATATGGACGGGATATTTGAATTCACTTATTTACATGCTGTCAGGTACAATAGTCAGCGTTGTATTAACTATTATGGCCTCATATCCGCTTTCCAGAGATGATCTTAAGGGAAAGAAGATTTTCATGGGATATTTTTTATTTACCATGATGTTCAACGGAGGACTGGTTCCAACATATTTGCTGGTCAAACAATTACATATGATTGACACCATTTGGGCTATTATATTGCCCACTGCTTTAAGCGCATATAATGTCATTGTTGCCAGAACCTATTACAGGCAGAATATTCCTTTGGAATTGCTGGAGGCTTCAAGGCTGGACGGCTGCGACGATTTCAGGTTCCTGCTTAAAATAGTTATTCCTCTGTCAAAGCCCATAATTGCAGTAATCAGCCTTTGGGTGGCGGTAGCCCTGTGGAATTCATATTTTTCAGCACTGATATATTTGCACTCTGAAAAGAAATATCCCTTACAGCTTGTTTTAAGAGGAATTCTTATCATGGGAAGTACAGATCTGTCACAATCTGGGGTTGATCCCGAAGTAAGGCTCAGAAACCAGTATCTTGGTGAAATGTTGAAATACGGCACTATAGTAGTCAGCAGCCTTCCGTTAATGATACTTTATCCCTTTGTACAGAAGTATTTTGTTAAAGGAGTCATGATAGGATCGGTAAAAGGCTAAAAATGAATAATAAAAATGTTTTCTTATGAGCTCAAAGAAAATGTTTTATTATTATAAAAACAATTTAGGAGGAAAAGTCATGAAAAAGTTTTTATTAAAAGCTGTTATTTGTGCTTCGGTTACAGCCATGTTATTGACAGGTTGTGGGTCAGAGACCAATACTGAAAGCACTGCAAGTTCTACAGCCGGAAATTCAAGTGTTGAGGCCCAAAAGTCCGACATTACATTTCCATTAAAGGAGAAAGCCACTTTAACTGCATTCGTAATGACTCCGTTTTCGGGTGAGAATGGTGATTATAAAAACAATTATGTTACAGATTTTCTGGAGCAAAAGCAAAACTTGAAAATTGATTTTCAATATTGTGTAACTGGCGACGACGGAAAGACAAAGCTGAATTTACTTATGGCCAGCGGGGAAACATTGCCTGACATATTCTTATCAACAAAATGGTCTAAAGCAGAAACCATGCTGTATGGAAAACAGGGCCTGATTATTCCGTTGAATGATTACTTAAAAGATGAATCTAACTGGAATGAATTAAATAAGGTTAGTCCGTTAAGATTGGGTGATATAACTATGCCTGACGGGAATATTTATTGCTACGGAGACGACAATGAATGCTTCCATTGCATGTATCAGTCAAGAATGTGGATTTACAAGCCATGGGTAGATAAACTGGCTGGAGGAAAAATGCCTGCGACTACAGACGAATTGTATACTTTCCTGAAGGCTGTTAAAGAAAAAGATCCTAACGGTAACGGAAAGGCTGACGAGATTCCTTTCACCGGCAATATTGCTGCAGGAGGTTGGGCAACTGATCCGACAACCTTTATAACAAATGCATTTATTCAGAATAATAACATATTGTCAAATACAAACCCTGTAGTAGGTGCAGGCTTTGTTGTAAATAACGGTAAAGTGGAATATCAGTTTACAAAAGACGAGTATAAAGATGCATTAATTTACTTAAACAAACTTTATAAGGAAGGTTTGCTGGATTCACAGGCCTTTACTCAGAATGCGGATCAACAGAAGGCTACAGTACAGGGAACTCCACAATTGGCTGCCATGGCACCCGGTGGTTGGTGGCCATGCAATACCGATGCTCTTGTGAAGGAGCAGGACGGGGCATATAAGGATTGGGTGGTGTTAGAACCTGTAAAAGGACCTAAGGGAGTTCAGCTGTCTGCTTATTATCCTACCAATTATTTTCAGAGTAACTATGGTTTAGTATCTGCCGATTGTAAAAATCCTGGACTGGCAGTTAAGTTCTTTGATTTCTTAGCTTCGAAAGAAATGACGTTGATTACGCAAAACGGACCAAAAGGTATAGCATGGGATTATGTATCCGAAGGAACTTCAATATCAGGTGGAAAGGCAACCTGGAAGAAGATACCTGCCAAGAAGTTAAGAAGCAGTCAGATTCCGGATTATTCCGATGAAGGTTTGAATTTTGTAAAATATGTCTGGGATTCAGATGCTGTTATGACCCACAATACAAATGAATTCAGACTTGGACAGTACTGTGCTAATCCTGAAAACAATGTTGAGGCATTGCTGTACCAATGCGGTAAAGCTTATTCAAAATACAAACCTGATGACAGTACGATGCTTCCGAATCTTGCCTATTCGGAAGATGATGCTAAAAAAATAGCCGATTATACAGTCTCAATAGGAAAATTTGTAAATCAGGCTACTGTTCAGTTTATAACAGGTGATCTTGATATTAATACCTGGCAGACTTATGTAGACAAGATCAACAGTATGGATTTGGCTGGATATCTGGCTATTCAGCAGAATGCATATGACCAATATGCTAAAAGTTTAAGTAAATAGAAACAAATAGTTATTTTCCGATAAAGCCCTTACGGATTTTGTAAGGGCTTTATTTAAATAATTGCGCTGCGTTGAAGCCGCTTGCAAGGCACAAAGCCTTTCTGCGCATCTTTGCCTTGTCGCAAGCCAAATTTTCTCACTCAAAAATCACCGACCTCACGCCGAGATATTTTGGCAATTTTCAAGGACGACAACAAAGAAAAGTGACAAAATAGCTGGCGTGAGGCGTGTTGTAAATTGTCAATAGAGGGTAAATATGATTAAATATAAATACCAATACCCATACCATACATTAGGCAGGTAGCCCATGAAGAAAAGATATATATCTATATTGCTTTGCTTTTTGTCCATTTTAA
>JAQSXC010000225.1 GCA_029266335.1 Eubacterium sp.
GGGCCGGGCATTCCCTGCGGTGGCATCATTGGGCTGGGCATTCCATCAGGTCTATAATCTTCTTCATAATCATCATAGTCCTCATACTCCTCATATCTGTCATACCCATCATAACCATTGTATTCATCATATTGATCTGACATTATAATCTACTCCTTATACGTAATTTATAATACATAATATGTCAATATTTGATATGCGGTTACATAATGAATATCTGTAAATTACAGCTACTAGTAGAGGAGTGTGGCAATATAATCAAGAACTTAAAATACTATCCGGCTAATAAGCTATACTTATATAACTGATTATTTTATTCGAGCCGATAACCGTCTTTTAATTCTAAATAAAACCTTTGGTGCCCGAACCCGCAATCTTCAAAAAACAAATAAAATTTTTTTCTTCCGCATTTACAGTAAAATCTTATACTATTATTACGGTGTTTAAAGCTTTTACCATCTTGAATGTCAAGTATCTGATCAATTTTATATTTTTTATTATTTAACTCAAAGACTTGAGGAACCAGTTTTCCTTCAGGTGTACTACCCGCAATAAGATTAAGATATACCCGCTTGTATAGAGGTTCAGCTGCTAAATCTTTTATTTGTTTCTCATATTCTTTTCTCTCATATCCGAATGGAACCATAATAATCACTCCTGAAAGAGATTGTTTTTACTCTAAAGAACGTATGTTCTATTTTGTGTTGTATGCTCTTAGAGTAGCTTTTACAAATGGAATTTTTACTATTTTTTAAAATAATCCCAAGTCTGATGAGAATATTTTGTATTAAAGAAATTATTAATAAGTTAGTTAAAGTTGACTATTATAATTAAGAAATAAATGTAAAAATTTATACACATTTCCCAAAAAAATGTACATAATATACTAAATCTAAAAAAAATCTACTTACAAACCGTTTATTACCATATATAATCTAATTTGGAAATTACTATTACAAATTATTTTATTATTAACAATACAAACATGCAGGGGTTGGAAAGCCTGGTTTATATTCAATAGATTTAACGTTCGATATCTCCAATGAAGAAATTTTTATCCATCTGCCAGTGTAGGCAATTTAACATAATTACACTTGCAGCTGTGTAAATAAAACACAAAAATTTCAAGGAGGCAAAGATTATGTTAAGCAGTAAAAGGTATATCAAGAAAGCCTTAATTTGTGTTCTTGCTGCTGTTATCCTGATGGTGAATATTAATTTTACCGCATTTGCAGCAGACACAAACATTGCACCCCTCGGAACCCCAACCACATCCTTCTGTTCCTCATGGGAAACATTGTCTGCAATCAACGACGGTTATACACCGGCCAATTCCGCAGACCACAGCCATGGTGCATACGGAAACTGGGACAATCCCGGAACCACACAATGGGTACAGTATGATTTCACCCAGAATTACACAATCCCTAAGTGCGAAGTATACTGGTTCGATGACAATGAGGGCCTGGACCTTCCTGCATCCTGCAACTTCCAGTATTGGAACGGAAGTTCTTGGGTGGATTTCAGCAACCAGGCTGGAAAGGGTGTAGCAGGAAATACATTCAATGTAACTACCTTTACATCAGCCACAACAAACAAAATCCGTCTGAGCATGACTGCTAAAACAGGATTTTCTACAGGTATACTCGAGTGGAGAGTATGGGGCTCGGCAGCTTCAAGTGGCATAAATACTGCTCCTGTAGTTAATGCAGGACCGGATGCATCAGTATCCTTGTCCGGTGCCACATTGTCCGGTACGGTAACTGATGACGGACTTCCAACCGGTGCGGCAATTACAAGTAACTGGAGCATGGTAAGCGGACCCGGTACAGTTACATTTGCGAATCCGAACTCACCAGCTACCACTGTAACCTTCTCAGTTGCAGGTACATATGTATTGCAGCTTGCTGCCAGCGATACAGCTTTGTCATCCAGTGATACGGTTACAATAACTGTAAATCCGGCAGGCGGCTCAGGTTCATATGTATGGAATTATGGAAATGTGCCAGGCGCAACCATAGAGACCTGGAATGATAATCCAACCCTCACACCAATTAATATTAACCCTTATGGAACTCCGTCCCTGACAATTCCATACGGTTATATTTTATTGAGTCAAGGGCCTAACGGAACATCACAAGTTCCACAAGCCACCCAGCTCTCTATCCTTAAACGTATTAATGAAGACTTGAAATGGGAAAGTGAAACTCTGGGGATACATATGCCCCCCTGGTCAACCGGTAAAACAGGAACAAAATATATGGACTACTTCTTTACCAATACAGGATTGCCACGTGATCCCGGCCCTACAGGAGATCAGGCATGGGAAGGTTCATATCCGTTTGTTGAAAGCGATTCCAACGGAATGAGCGACCAAAACAGATATAATATTACTCACGAATTTAATCATGTTCTCTTAAATTCATATGGTACCGTACCCGGAGAGGCGGTTTCGTGGATTCAGGAGTCGTTAAATGACTATATGATACTTCGTCTTGCTGAGTGGAGAAGCGGTGCAACTCCGGGACAAGCGCAGCAGGTTCCGTTCCCGTCGGGAATCGGTTATCTAGACCGGGAAGTATACAAGCAGCCTTTTGTACCCATTGAAAGCTGCGGAATCAATTCATCAGGAGAAGCAACAGGACCGTCGGATTATATGAATGATAGCACAGGATACAGATACAATGATTTATTCCCGCTATTTGTTTCACAGCGCGTGGGAATGACATTCTATGCAAAAGTATTTGAAGAAGCCAAAACTACCGAACAAAACTTACAGACTATGACAAGACTGCTGGATAAACAAAGAGTACAGTCGATGGTAACGGAATATGCTGCCCGTGTAGCTTTAGGTGACTTTATGGAGTTTTCAACCGCCGTTCAGGGGGTTGCTTCAACATCCATGTATGCAGCTACAACCAATCAAAACGGTTGGCTTGTTCCTTCCGATAACAGCAAGCTTCCAAGATATACAGGCAGAAATTTCATACCTGTTTCAGTTAACTCAGGAGCCACTGAAGTTACCGTAAACTTTGCACCTGATTCACTGGGAAGCAACGGTACTACTGCTGATATGAGGGTTCAGATAGCCTATCGTGCTACAGACGGCACTACAGTATTCAGTACACCTGTTTCAAGCGGACAGACTACAATTCAACTGGCCAAAGCACCAAAAGATGGTGTTGTAATTGCAGTTATCAGCAATGTAACAATGAGTGGATACAAAAAAGCTAAATCTTACGGTTGGGACCCAACAGAAAGATTTGGATATAAAATTCAGTTAACCGGAGGAACTGCAGCTCCAATTACTAAATTATATTTCTAATAAGCAACTGCCTGATCAGCTGATATTTTGTCCGAAACTAAAGTAAGGACTGGTTCAGCATAGCTGTCATCTAATGAAAAGTAATGCCTGAGAACGGTTTGTATTAATGCATTGAGATTTTAGTAAAGCATTGATTTTAGCCGGTTTCAGGCATCACCTTTTCAGGGAGATATAGCTGTAACTGTAATTGTATAAATATTAATTATATAAGTTCTCACTTGCCTTCCATAAACCATTTATTGTCCTCCAGAAAAAGATACACTTCTTTATTCATTACCCTGCACCTGAACCGGATTCCCTGCCCGCCAACCTTTTGACTGGCAGCTTTTCTGAAATCGTATACTTTATCTATATCATAGTGAGTCCCATCCTCCCAGCGGAAGGATAATGGAAGAAGGGCGCCATCTTCAGTATAAGAGGAAGTAACATAGACATAAACCTTACGCATTGTTTGTTCTCCTTTCTACTTGAAATAAGATACGGGGAAAATAATATTTTCTTCTATAGGGTTGGCATTCAGTTTCTTATCTTTTAACATCAGGGCCCTCTGGGTTGAATAATGTCCATAACGTCTTCTTAAATCATCAATACAGCTTTCGAGGAGCTCTTTTTTGAACCTTTTATTATCATCTTCAAACAGGCTTAACTGTGTATAGGCATCAGCCGATATAAGGTCGGTAGCTCTAATTCCGATGGAACGGATGGGCTTATCCCAGGTCCAGTTTTTCAAGAATATATCAAAAGCTTTCTCGGCAATCTCACTGCTGACAAAAGAGTGAGTACTCAATGGTGCTTGTCTGTCTATGGTTACAAGCTCCTTGTCACGCACGTGTATCTGTATTGTTCTGCCTTTGAAATAGTGATTCCGAAGTCTTTCGGCAACACTTTCCGCCAGTACGTAGAAGAGCGTTTTAACATCCTCGTTAGTTTCCAGATCCCGGGGAGTAGTCATGCTGTTACCGATACCCTTGATTATACTTTCAGTACCTATAAGTGAAACCGGAGTGGTATCAAGACCATTGGCAAAGATCCACAGGTATTCGCCCCACTTGCCCAGCAGGCCGGTAAGAACATTAGGTGAAACCGTTGCAATATCACCAATAGTGTACAGCCCGATTTTGGAGAGCTTCCGCCAGGTAGACGGTCCTACGTATAAAAGTTCCTTTGCCGGAAGCGGCCATAAGTCATTAGGCGCTATAACAGAAACTTGATCGGGTTTTTTCAAATCACTGCCCAGCTTGGCAAATATTTTATTCCAGGATACGCCAACCGAAACAGTAATACCTGTCTCATCCAGCATGCGCCGGCGTATTTCTTCTGCAATCTTTTCGCCATCCCCGAAAAGCCGGGTGGAATCAGTGACATCCAGCCAGTTCTCATCAATGCCGAAAGCTTCAATCTTGTCAGTATAATCATGATATATTTCCCGTGCAAGTTTGGAAAATTTGATGTATCTATCGTAATTGGGCGGAAGGACAGTCAGGGTGGGGCATTTTTGTTTTGCCTGCCAGATTGCTTCACCTGTTTTAATCCCAAAGCCCTTCGCTATAGTGTTCTTTGCCAGAATAATTCCATGCCTGTGTTCAACACTGCCGCCCACAGCCACAGGCTTATTTTTAAGCTCAGGCTGGTACAAACATTCAACGCTTGCATAAAAGTTGTTTAAATCTGAATGTAAAATTACTTTTTCCATATGGGTATCCTCAATAATAATATCGAACGTGTGTTCGGTATTATTATATGTGTTAACAGCAAAATATACAAATGAAAATATTACTATTATAGAGTTAATGTGGAAAAGGGAGAACAGAAAAATAATATGACCTTAAAAATGGTTTTCATAAATAGATGGTAAAAGAACATGAATATACATATAAACAGAAATTTGTTAGAAGAAATGTTGAAAAATGGTAATATAAGAGGTAAGATGAAAGGTATAATGCTAATAAGAGGTACACAATGAAAAAGAAAAAAATTATTCTTTTTGTAATAGTTCTTATAGTATTGTATTAGTTCTGCCATTATACAAGGATAATTTCAGCATAAATTATTTTCTTCTGTAAGTAATATTTATAATGACAAAGAGGTTCTATATATGCCAAAAAATGAAATGACAAATATGTGTATGATATATGATAAGAAAAACAATAAGGTACTGGTCATAGAACGGGTTAAAAGCTGGGTGGGGATTTCCTTCCCCGGCGGGCATGTTGAAGATGGAGAAAGTATAGTGGAGTCGACCATAAGAGAAATAAGAGAAGAGACCGGACTAATTGTAGAAAACCTGCAGGCCTGCGGTGTAATCTATTGGTTTAATAAAGCTAATGGTGACAGATATTTTGTTTATAACTTTAAAACTGATACATATAGCGGTGAGCTGATTGAGGAAACAGAAGAGGGAAGGGTGTATTGGGTAGAGGCTGATAAATTGGAAGCATTAAAGCTTTCAGATGGCTTTAAAGAACGTCTGCCCCTGTTTTTTGAAGAAAAGTATATTGAAGGATTTGGAACCTGGGACGGTAAGGGCGGCAGTGATTTTAGATTGTTATGAAATCACACATGATATTGACAAAAATGAAAATAGAAAAGAAAATTGCGTATTTTTAAAATATATTTCAAACAGCAGCTGAGAATTTTAAAGCTATGTTAAAGCAATATAAGGAAAAGGTTTTAAAAGTATCTGATAATAATGATCTGAGCTTTGCCGGATTTCTTTAATGGAATGGTACCCTCTATTGACAAACGTATTGTACATTGTTAACAGAGGGTAGTAGAGCAAAATAGAAAACTTATATTATTGGGGGAATAGGACAATGAAATACTTTACAAAGGAATGGTATGAGTTATGTCAGAAAACCAGTGCCCATCTGCTTCTGGAAGAGGCTAAAGAAGCTGAAACCTTCTCCGAGGAGTATTTTCAACAGCTTTATGATCAGAAATTAAATGAGTGGCTGACTTTACAGGAAGAGGTTGCTTCAGTACCATTCGATGCTGTTTTCCCTGCAGAAATAGAGTTCCTGGATGAGAAATTATCCGATGAAGAAATTAAATCACTAAAGGAAGCGTATGAGTTAAAGCGTGAAAAGGCAAAAGAAAACTATAACCTGCTTGAACCCTTTAACCGGGAAAAGGAATGTGATCAATTCCACAAAGCCTTTATTTACAGGCTGCAGGATGCCAAAAAAAATTTGCCTGAAGAAATTCTGAAAAAAATAGCCGACCTGCGTGTTTTTGTTTTTGACAAAGCCTCACGTCAGATAATAGAAACTGTCACTTTGTTTTGTGAGGGGAATAGAAGGGCAGTGGAAGCTGCAAGAAAAGAATATGGGAAACATTATGAAGAAGAGTTTAATTCTTTTGATAAAGATATTGTAGATGATATTCACTTCCATGATTGCGATATCAAAAAAATAGAACAAAATGAAGGAAGGTTAACTATAACCTTTGATAATTCAGGCGGTTTCACGGATATAGATGAAATGCTGCTGGAAAATTACAGTATAATTAAGCAGGATGCTTTTCTGGAAGACACCTGGTGGCTATATGAAGAAGTATACAAAACCGATGGAAAATATGAACTGCATGGGCTGCTTCAGGACAAGAACTTGGAATTAATTGAATTTACTGTCCAGGCAGAGAGTATATCTTTTAAGAAAAACGGGAAATGATGGTAATGCATACATTAAAATATATTAAAGCATTATGTGAAAGTATGTATAGTGGTATTATATATAGGATGAATAATGAACAACAAAATTAATTTAAGAAAAGCCAGACTTGAAGATTTAAATTTAATTATGAAAATGGTTAGAAAAGCTATTGAAGTAATGGCGGAAGCCGGTATTTTTCAGTGGGATGATCTATATCCGGATGAAGAGCTATTACATAAAGATATTTTAAACAATGAAATGTTCTTATGTGAAATTGACAATCAGATGGCTTGCATATTTGTATTAAATCAGGAATGTGATGATGAATATGCTGCTGGGGATTGGCAATATAAAGATTCCAGTTATTCAGTAATCCATAGATTATGCGTAAATACTGTTTTTCAGGGGAGAGGGATTGGGAGCATGACCATTCAGTTGATTGAAGAATACCTGCGAAACAGGGGAATTGAATGTGTCCGGCTGGATGCTTTTTCGGGAAACCCTATTGCTCTCCGTATGTACGAGAAACTTGGGTACAGGAGATCCGGGGAATTATTTTTACGAAAAGGCTTGTTTTACTTATATGAGAAGAAGCTGTAAAGCTGCTGAGAACCAATATGGAGAAAATAGTTATGGACAAAATTCTAATAGTTGAGGATAATGCAGATGTAAATAAAATGCTTGCGGAAGTGCTTTTAGATGCAGGTTTTGAGGTCTTCTCAGTATTTACCGGTATTGATGGCCTTAAGGAAATAAGGGAAAAGCAATACGATCTGATATTACTTGATATTATGCTTCCGTATAAAAGCGGAGATGAGATATTAAAGGAAGTTCGCGGGTTTTCGGATGTCCCTGTGCTTGTCATATCTGCAAAGGATATGATACATACAAAAATTGATCTTTTAAGATTGGGCGCAGATGACTATATCACTAAACCCTTTGACCTTGGAGAGGTTGTTGCAAGAGTGGAGGCAAACCTTCGGAGATTCCACAGGCAAGCCTGCACTGAAGAGCTGCTGCAATACAGGGATATGCTGGTGGATGTCAGCTCAAAACGCATTTCAGTTAATAATATAGAGCTTGACCTGACTGCCAGGGAATATCAGATTATAGAAATTCTCATAAAAAACCGGAGTAAGGTTTTTACCAAGGCCAACCTTTATGAAACCATCTGGCAGGAAACATATTTAGGTGATGATAATGCCATAAAGACACATATGAGTAATCTGCGCAGCAAACTCAAAGCAGCCAATCCGCAGAAGGAGTATATTGAGACAGTTTGGGGACTTGGTTACCGTCTGTTTAAAGATTCATGAAAAATGCATGAACTTATCTAAATCTTTACTTTTTTCTTTCGCCCCTTAACCTTTTCTAAACCTTTGGAATTTATACTTTAGATATAGAAGGGGGCAGGTGATAATGATGAAAAAATATGTACTGAAAACAAACAACCTGACTAAAAACTATCACGGCGTCAATGTATTGCAATGTGTCTCGGTTGCATTGGAAGCGGGGAAAATATATGGATTGATAGGACAGAACGGGGCCGGAAAAACCACACTGATGCGTATGGTGGCCGGACTGACTTTCCCAACTGCCGGAACCATTGAGCTTTTTGGTCACACAGATAACAGGAATTTACAAGCGCAAAGAAAAAGATTGGGCAGTATGATTGAATATCCAAGCTTGATCCCATACATGTCTGCCGAAGAAAACCTCAGGTATCACAGACTTATCCGCGGGATTCCAAGTAAGACCATTGAAAAGGAGCTTCTCGAAATGGTTGGGTTAGGTGATACCGGTGAAAAGAAAACAAGGAACTTTTCACTTGGCATGAAGCAGCGCCTTGGTATAGCTGTAGCTTTACTGGGAGATCCGGAACTTCTGATTCTGGATGAACCTATAAACGGACTGGATCCAATAGGTGTTATAGAGATAAGAAATTTAGTAAACAAGCTGTGTGAGGAACGGCAGATGACCATCCTCATTTCCAGCCATAATCTGCCTGAGCTGTATCAGGTAGCAACCGACTATATAATTATTCACCAGGGTGTAATTAAACAATCCATAACCCTGGATCAGCTGGAAGAAAACTGTAAGCATCATATTCTGATAGGCTGTGATCAGCCTGAAAAGCTGGCGAGTGTACTGGAAATGCAGCTTAAAACCACCAACTATAAGGTTATGCCTGATAAAAAGATAAAACTCTATGATTATCTGGACAAAAAAGAAACAGTGGCAAAAGTAATCTTTGACAACGGTATAGTAATTACCGATTACTCCATTCAGGGAGACACTCTTGAAAACTACTTTATATCTGTCATAGGGGGTGAAAGTCATGCTTAACATGATTGGTGCAGAGTTGTATAAAATGTATAAATCTTCGGCTATAAAGCTCATATTTGGAATAACTTCCTTATGCGCAGCAATAATGACAGTGATGGCGTACATGATACCCCGGAGCAAGATAAATCCGGGATCATCGGGAATAGGTTTTCTGTTTTCAGATATAAATGTAATAAGTATCCTTGGAGCTGTTATGGCTGGTGTTTTCATATGTGGTGATTTTGATAACAAAACCATTCATGAGGCTATTACGTGCGGGACAAAACGAATCACAATTGTAGCCGGTAAAGCAATTGCCTTCTTCTGTGCAGTAGGCTTCATTCTTGTTCCATATGCTGTTGCAGCTGTTGTAGCTGTTAGTACTGGTGCTGATTTCAACATGGGTAATGTTGGTATAGGATTTTTGTATTTATTAACAAAAAATTCAGGTATGGCTATGGGTTTTACCGAAATAGCCAAGCTGCTCATTGTGATGGTTACCATAATTATTGTATATATTGCTCAGCTGAGCTTATGTGTTCCTTTGGCTATTGCTGTTAAGCGGCCGGTTCTGGTAGTTGCTGTTTATTACGGTGTAACTCTGCTCAATGCTCAGCTTCTGGGACTAAAAAACAGCTCAGAAGTATTTAACAATATTTATTCAGCAACTCCATACGGAGGCGACTATTCGTTCCTGACAATTGATACTGCTGCAGGAGACATTATAAAAGCACTTATTGTAAGCTTGATATGTATAATGGTTATGCTTGCAGCAGCACACAGTGTATTCAGAAAATCTGAGATAAAGTAAAAATATTTTATTTCGGATAAGGAAATAAAAAAGAGTGAAGAAGGGTGGTGAGGGTTTGATATTTATATCAGGTGTGCTGATTCTAATTATTGTCTTACTTTTACTGTATGTCACCCTTCTCCATCTGCAGCTGCGCAATGTCAACCGGCAGCTGAAAAGCAGACGGCTGGGGAATACAAGACAACCGGTCAGTCATGAACTTATTAACCCCGAGATGAATAAACTAACCGAAAATATTAACAAGTGCTTGAAGGTGGAGGAAAATCTCCGTCTTGAGGTGGTTCGGGAAGAAAAAAGGTTTAAGGAGCTAATAGCTAATATTTCCCATGATCTGAGGACTCCTCTTACTGCAATAAAAGGCTATCAGCAGCTTTTAGAGAACAGTAATCTGACTTCTGACCAAAAGAACAAACTTCAAATTGCTCAAAAATATGCCGGTGAATTGGGGGGCTTGATTGAAAGCTTTTTTGAATATTCCTATCTGGTTAATGCTGATTTGAAACTCAATATGGAAAGAACAAATATTACAAACCTTGTAACCGAATGTCTTGCTGCAGCCGTAGCTTCTTTAGAGGATCGGGGGCTTATGCTTCAACTTGACGAGGCGCCTTCTTTATTTATATTTGCTGATCAGGGAATGGCAGTGAGGATAGTTCAGAATCTCATACGAAATTGCGAAGCTCATTCAGCCGGAAATATAAAGGTAAAGCTTAAGGCAGCAAACAGTAAGGTTGTTTTATCCTTCCTGAATCCTGTGAATAATGCTGCAGAAGTTGATGTGAACCGTATTTTTGACAGGTTCTATACCGGTGACAGGGCAAGGAGCAAAACAAC
>JAQSXC010000034.1 GCA_029266335.1 Eubacterium sp.
GAGAAATAGGTTCTCAGCAGCAAAACATAGAAGGGGACTATCAGGTAAGGAAGAATAAGGGCAAATACGGTATCCTTCAAATTAAGTACCTGTGCAACAATAATATAACTTGGCACCATACCGCCATTGAACAGCATGGTGAAAAACAGGTACAGAGAAATCTTTCCTCTGTGAGGAAAATCCTTTCTTGACAGAACATATGCCAGGCTGGAGGATAAGACAAGACTGACAATAGTCCCCACAACAGTAATAAAGATTGTTACACCATAGGCTCTTCCTATCTGTCCGGGGTCGTTTAATATATACTCGTAAGCCAATAATGAAAGCTTTCTTGGAAATAGGGAATATCCATTTTCTATAATTGTCTGTTCATCGGTTAAGGAAGAAGAGATAACTATTAAGAACGGAATCAGACAACATATTGAAATAAAAGTTAAAACTATGTTTATAAAGAATTTTGCTACTACACTGCCTTCTCTCTTTTTCATTGTTTTCTCCTCTCTCAGAACAATGCACGTTCCGGATTTATTTTCTTTACAAAAAGGTTACTTGCCAATACCAGGAGGAATCCAACGAATGCCTGATAGAAACCTGCTGCTGAAGCCATCCCTACGTCACCGGAGTACTTAAGTGCCCGGAAGACATATGTATCTATAACGTTTGTTGTACTATACAGGGCTCCGTTATCAAGTGTAACATTATAGAACAATCCGAAATCGGCAAAGAAAATACGTCCTATGGACATTAATGTCAAGGTTATGATCAGCGGTGATAACAGAGGGAGAGTTATTTTGGAAACCTGCTGAAGCTTACTTGCACCATCAATAGTTGCAGCTTCATAAAGTTCACCGTCAATACCCATGATACCTGCCAGATAAATTACACTGCCATATCCGACACCTTTCCACAGGTTTACCACTGTAAGTATGGCAGGCCATAATTTAGGCTCTGCATACCACTCTATCGGATCTAAACCTAAATTTTCAAGGAAGTGATTCACCATACCCATCTCATAGCTCAGCAGTGAGTAAACAAAGTAAGAAACGATAACCCAGGATATAAAGTATGGAAGGAACATTGCTGATTGATAAAACTTGATTAACCATTTCTTTCTTACTTCATTAACAAGAAGAGCAATTAAGATTCCCCCGATTGTCCCGGTTATAATAAATATAACGTTCAGAAATAATGTATTATACGTAATTTTCCAGGCATCACTGGTGGAAAAAAGATATTTAAAATTATCTATGCCCACCCATTTGCTGCCTAAAATACCATCGCGGGGTTTATAATCCTTGAAAGCAAGTATTAACCCGAACATTGGCAGATAATTAAAAACAAAAACTACGGCGATTCCGGGAAGAGCCATCAGCCATAACCACTTATGGACATTAAGATTTTTCAGAATCTTATTTCCGGGCTTGATAGGACCTTCCAATGATTTCTGCTTAAGGTATAATTCAGATTCCACAATAGTTACTCCTTTTAGTTAAATTTGAATAAACTGTTCTGTAAACATAAGAATCAGTTAAAATCAAACCAGTTCAATTCACCACTTCATTTTAATTAAGAATTGCTGAATATTGAAGTTTAAATTTCAGATATGTCTTTATATTTCAGTGAAATCCATATATAAAATTCAGAAATCATCTTTAAATTACAACATCACAAATTTAAAGATAGTTGATAAAATGCCCTGAAAAAGTCATTTGATAAATAATTTGGGGCAGGAGCATCAAAAATCCTTTAAATTGACAATCATGTTTTTTCAGTGGTATTTCTCAATTAAGGGAAGGTAACAGAACATAAAAAACACTCTGTCCACATATATAATAACGAGGCAATATATGTCTCCCCACCTCTATAGGCGGAGGTACCGCTTTGGTTTTCAGGCGGTGAGCATATGCGGTTATAAAAGGATTTTCCTAAGTTTTAGAGGTTAAAATGTTAAATTATATTTGGATGGGCTTGCTTATTATAGGATTTGCGGTTGGAATTATTAATGGGAGAATAGATCAGGTAACAAAGGCGGCGATGGACTCTGCACAATCGGCTGTTACGGTGTGCATCGGGCTGCTGGGAGTCATGTGCTTATGGACTGGATTGATGAAAGTAGCTGAAAAAAGCGGATTGGTCAACGGCATAAGCAGGTTGGTAAGACCTGTGATGAGTTTTTTATTTCCCGGAATACCCAAAGATCATCCGGCACTTGGAGCAATAGTAATGAACCTGGTTGCCAACTTTCTGGGATTGGGAAATGCTGCTACTCCACTGGGGATAAAAGCTATGAATGAGCTTCAAAGCATAAACAAGGATAAGAAAACTGCTACTGATTCAATGTGCATGTTCCTTGTAATGAATACAGCTGCCATTCAGCTTGTACCAGCAAGTATTATAGCATTGCGAACTGCGGAAGGCTCGAAAAAACCTGCCGAAATTATAGTCTGCATATGGATTGCATCCGTTTGTGCCACTATTATGGGAATAATAGCTGCCAAGCTATTGGCGAAGGTGTGGAATGATAAGTGATGGCGCAGATATTTGAAGCAGAAAGCAGTGGATGCCGACTAAAAAACCGGAATCAGATACTGGGATCAGATTCTGTGATTATATACTGTGATCATATATTGTGGTCATATAATGGATGGAATGGTGAGGCATGGGCATAATAAGACAAATATCAGATTATGCAATACCTGCAATATTCATAATCATAATAATTGCGGCAGTATTTAAAAAAGTAAAGGCATATGACTTATTTATAGACGGCGCCAAAGATGGGATAGACACTGTTATCAGGATAATACCCTCCCTGGTGGGGCTTTTAGTTGCAGTCGGCGTTTTTAAGGCGTCAGGAGCATTGGATCTGCTTATATTTTTATTGAGACCTGTGATAGATCTGCTTGGCATGCCTCCCGAGGTTGCACCGCTGGCTCTGCTGAGGCCTATTTCCGGAAGTGCCTCTTTTGCATTTGTGACAGATATTATAAAGGCTTTCGGGCCGGATACCTATGAAGGGCGTGTAGCTGCTACCATGATGGGTTCAACCGAAACCATATTTTATACACTTGCAGTTTATTATGGATCGGTAGGAGTAAAAAACATAAGATACACTCTGGTTGCTGCCATAATGGCCGACATAATCAGTGTTATAGCTTCACTCTGGGCATGCAGGTTTATTTTTGGGTAAAATATAAAGCTAATTAGGCAATATCTACATATGTCCCTTCGGGGAATTCTATTCCCTGCTTCTTTAGAAAGGGTACAAAATAATATGGACCGAAAGTCATAAGTATTTTTAAAAGTGAAGATTTGTTCATCTTTTGATAAATATCATAAAAAGAATCCGTATGGACATTACCTAAACAAAGGGCTTCAGAAAAGGTTGGACAGCAGCAAGGATAGACATCTCCATCATAAGTAACAAGCATGTTTCCAATGCCCTGGCATTTTCCCGAAGGAATCCCCTCACCAAATAAAAACATAGCTCTTTCAAGATTCATTGCCCTTCCCAGTGGCAATCCCGGAAGCTCTTCCATAGAAAACCTTTTTCCGGGGGTTATATCGGAAATTTTTTCTAAGAATTCGTACGCCCTTTCAGAGCCTTTAAATAAAATTATCTTGAATTTAATTTCAATTCCGCTTTCCACCGCTGCCTTAAAAGCATTTTTTATTTGTTCGAGCTCTATAAAGCTGCTATGATATTGGTCATAACTGAATGAAAGGTGATCAATACCGGCATTTTTAACTTCCTTCAGCAGTTTTAATGCATTATCAAAATCTGCTGCCCAGAAGCAGTTGGTAATACAATCAATTCTGTAGGCGCCGTTTCTTTTTGCGGTTTTTGCACATTCAAGCAGGTCATTGAAGTGCAAAAAGGGTTCTCCCCCTGTGAAACTTATTCTAAGGTTTCCATTTTCCGATGCCGAAATTATTCCTGCAGCATCAATTAACCCTGTGAGTTTACTTAGAGGCAACCTTTCCGATTCATTCAGGGAAGAACTTTCTATACAGTGACTGCAGTTATAATTGCATTCATTACTTATCATAATGGATATGTGCATGCTAATCTCCTCTAAATATTATTAATAGGATTACTGTGGAATTTCCATTGAAAATGAAGTACCTTTTCCTTCAGTGCTTTCAACTCTAAGAGGGTTTCCAAATTGATGCTTAAGCCTTTTGTTTACATTTCTTACACCTAATCCATACCCTTCAATATTCTCATCAAGGAGACCTCTTAGCCGTTCCTCTGACATACCGACACCATCATCCTCAATACTTATTAATAGGCACTTATGCTTTAATGCTGCTGAAATCTTAACATGTCCTCCTTCTTCCTTAGGAAGTATTCCATGCTTTAAAGCATTTTCGACAATAGGCTGCAGCAAAAACGAAGGTATTTTAGCTGATAAGCCTTGCGGAATATCAAATATTACTTTTAATTTTCCGCTGAATCTGGCTTCCTCAAGGTTTAAATATGACCTGAGATTTGAGATTTCTTCTTCTAGTTCAATCAATTCATTGCTATTTTTAAAACTGAAACTGTTACGCAAATGGTTGGCCAGGTCTTGAAGCAATGATTGTGCCTTGGTAACATCCTTGCCGGTGAAGTAAGAAATTGTATTTATTACGTTAAAAATAAAGTGTGGCTTAATCTGAGCCTGCAGCATATCTATCTCTGACTTATAGAAAAGTTCCTGCATTTTTAATGTGTTTGCATACCTTTTAATCAAGAGGAAGGTCAGCAATATAAGAAAAATAAAAACGCCGGTTGTGATGTTAAGCCACCCTCTAAATATATGAAGATCACTTAACACATCATTAACCGAGGATAGGAATACTATTACTGATCCCAGCACCATTACGGTATGGCCGGCGAGTTTCTTTTTTACAATCTGCACGGTTACTTTTGCAAGCATAATAAATATAAGTAATGCAAATATTTCAAAAACAAAAACCATATGGTACAGAAGTCTGTATGGAACTATAAGCGCAATAGTATTAAATATCATACCGATAATTAAAGTGGCCCTGATTAAGATAGGTTTGATTTCATAAGGGAAAACTTTGTGATAATACATAACAAATGCCAGGAGAGTAAGACAAAGTATGATAAATGACATTTTGTAGAATACTTCCGGATCATATCCGGAAAAAATTGTATAAATGGCTAATTCTCCGAGAAATAATCCTCTAAGGGAAACAAGAATGCATAAAATACCAAAATACAGGCAATAAGTTTCTCTTTTTCCAATAAAAAAAAGAAGCAAAAAGAATAATCCCATATATAATGTTATTGCTGTTTGAAAGTTTTCTATCATCAGATTTTTTTCGCGAAAATTTTGAATTTGTTTCGGAGTACCTATATAAATACTTTTAAGTATTCCCCCGTTACCGCCTATAAAATTTGATGCATGGATGGTAATGGAAAGTTCAGTGCCGCCGTCTCCAGGGAATTGATAAAATCCAATCAATGCTTCCATTCCTGCTTGTGAAGTACCGCTTGAGCTTCCGACTGTTCCGCAGGCCAGTACCTGCTTTTCGCCAATCCATAGCGTATAGGCTGAAAAGATTGCATCAACTTTGATAGAAATATCCTTTATTTTTTTTGTGGTATGGATATTCAAGCGGTAAGTTGAATATCCATTGCCCTTAATGGCATTAGTTTTGAGTGTCTTCTCATTCCAGTATCCCGGAACATTAATCAATGACCCTTTAATATCAGGGTTATTTTTAAAATCTTCAGGTAAAAGAAGATGATTCCAGTAGAATTCCCATTTACCGTCCAGAGCAAGTTTTCCATCTTTTTCAAAGTTCCATTGATCAAGTTCCAGCAGGCCATTTTTCACCTTAGGTAAATCTTTTTTTTCCGGAATATTAAATAAAGCAAAGAATATTAAAAGCAAAGCCATACTGATTATTAGCGGAATAGACAGACAGTTCTTTATTGTTACTAAAGACGTATTCTCTGATAATATATTTTTCAAACAAATCAATCCCTTGTGTAATAATATAACCTTGGACTATTAAATTAAAAAAATTAAAATTTAAATATTTATGATGCATTCAAATGTGAAAATCCAGCTCCTAATAGGTTATATAAATTTCATCTTCCAGCAGTGCACCGTCTAGGAGCGAAATTCCTCCCTGTGTTGAAAAGGACTTGGGACTATAACTCTTTGAAACCTCATATTTGGGTAAAAGACCCATTTCAATGTAGCTTTGAGAAATGAGCTCACTGCAAAAATACATTTCGTCCTTACAAGTAAGTGATTTAGCCTTTCCTTTTTTAATAAGGCAAATTATTTTTTTTAAAAGGCTAACTATCTTTATTAAAGCATGTATAAATTTTTCTTTTATATTTCCTTCAATAAATTCAATCACCAGTCTATGTATTGACGGAAAGCCATCCATATGTACTTTGCTTATAAAATTATTAAGTTTGCCAATCATTGGTTCTGTTCTGGAGGTATAAAGCCTTCTGATTGCAACAGTGTACTTGTAATCCTTAAGCAGTTTCAGCAGTTCATCAAAATATACAAGCTCTGGACCTGAGCTTTCCGGCTTGTTTTGAACCTCTTTAATATTCAGTTTGGGTGACGATTGCCAGAGAAGAGGTTTATTTTCACATTCTATTTCAGGTTTAATATCATCCGGTAGTACGATCATTCCTACATGAGACCAACTGGTATTTTCAAATTTTTCAATAATCTTACTTATTCCTCCGCTACCGCTAAAGAGAACAATGTCGCCGGTTTGTAAGGTTTTTGAAATTGTTTTATAGTCTTTTTTCACTATGGTCATTTTTAATCCCTTTAAAAATTACTTGCAAGGTATTTTAAAATATTCTTGCAGCATATATACAAAAATGATACATTAATTAAAGAATATGGTAATTATATCATGGAAATTGTCGACGTACAATAAATGTCATTTATAACTCAAGCTATCACAGTAAAGGAAAGGTGTTATGTGTGCGTGTTATTTTAGTTGATGACGAAAGTATTGCTTTGGATGCACTTGCTGAGATGCTTGAAGGCTTTGGCCATATAGAAATACTGGGTAAGTATTGCTCACCAAAAAGGTTTCTTGAAGAATTCTCTGACAAAAAGCCCGATGTAGTGTTTCTTGATATCGAAATGCCGGTAATTGATGGTTTTACAGTAGCTGAAGAAATGATTCATATAGCTCCAAATACCGGAATAGTATTTGTTACCGCCTATAATGAATATGCTATAAAAGCATTTGAAATCAATGCTATAGACTATGTTTTAAAACCAATTTCAAAAGAGAGGCTTATTTCCACTGTGAACCGAATCAAAAATAATAACATAAAGGGAATCAATAATTATAAAACAGTACAGGAAATTGGCCTGTCAGCGCTTAAAAAAGGATTAAAAAAAGTTACCGTTTGGAAGGATGAACGGATTTTTCTTATTAATCCTGCCGATATTCTTTACTGTTTTTCCCGGGATAAAGAAGTTAATGTAATTACAAAAGAAGGTTCGGTTTATAAGAGCAGATACTCTTTAAGTATTTTAGAAGAAAAACTAAAAGCTTATAAATTTTTCAGGTGTCATAAAAGCTTTATTGTAAATATTAATAAGGTTGAGGAAGTAATTCCCGAAGTAAACAGCATATATCTGTTAAAGATTTGCAATTCTAAAGAAGAAATACCTGTTAGCAGAAGCTATTTAAAACAGTTTAAAAATTTGATAGATATTTAACTGTTTTTTATAAGGCCATAAATGTCCATGGAACCCTGAAGAGTGCCTTTGCCTCGTTGAGACGCGCTTAGGGTTAGAAATTCTTCTACATTATATTTAGCCTATGGCATTATAAAACTAAGGAGGTGATTTGGGTGTCAATACAGAATGCAAGGGAATTCCTTGATTATGTTGGTAAAAATCCTGAGCTGGCAGATAAATTGAAGGGTTTTACCATAGATGAGCTTCGTCAGGCGGTTGGTGAATTAGAACTTTCGACTGCTAATGATGATATAAAGTCAAACAAAGCAATACCAATTCTGCCTATTTAATCTATATGTAATACATAAGATAAACTTTTTCAGAAAAAGTAATGAAATTTTATTTTACATCGCCGTAAGTGCCTGACCAAGTCCTCCTTCCTAGCGTTAGCATATTCAATGCCAGGAAGGAGGATATCCGGTCATCGTTTATCAATTTTTTACACATCCAGATAATCATTATAAGTGTATTATAAATCGTAAGTTTATGTCACATTGTAAATGTAGCCGTCACTCAAACTGTTTCTTAATCCGGTTTTGAGGTCACCAATATTTTCTGCGTTATTACTCAGGACAACCACCGAAACTGTTTGTCTTGATCCGGTCCGGTACTGTATGTCCACCTTGTGATTATCATTGCCTATATCCCTTGCATCCAGGTGGAAATTTTCCGACAAGAGTATACTGTCACGGGTTACTAAATAATCATTTATATCTACCATTTCATCCAGAATATCTTCTTCAATTTCCCTCCTAAGGCGAGAATTTGTTGCCCCCATATTTCTTCCCTGTTCTCCTCTTGCTACCGGCATAATTACTCCTCCTTATCAATTACTTATTTGTTTCCATTGAATTCAACCTTTGATGTTACACCGAGTATCTGCGGAACTGCGTTATCCGGACTTCTGAATGTGAGAGTTACAGTATTATCACCATTATCAACAGGTTGAAGTGATGCCAGTCCGTTGAATTTGAATCTGAACCCTATTAATTCAATCCAGTCTATATCCAGATTTGCATTAGCCACAAACTGCTGCTTATAGGTTTGAGTTGAAACAGTCAGTGTTATGGTGGGCTTATACATAATAAAGATGGTTTCGGGAATCAGATGAAGGCATCCATTAAGTCCGAAGAAACTGTCATTAGTCAGGCTTGTTGCCCCCTGAATAATTTGTGCATCAGGTGTAACAAATACCGGATTATACCATCTTAATGGTTATCTGTAATTATTCTAAAAGTGTCTACCTTTGTTTCAATTGATGTTTTCCAGCAGGATTGGACTACCTGTGTGGAATAAATGGTTTTCCAGGGACTTTCTATAACGCTGTCAGAATTTATTGTGACATCAAAATCATATTGACCTTTTGTATAGCTGTCCCAACGTAGTTTATCACCTGAAAGGTTTCCGCCTATTGTGATTGAGGGAACTTTTATTGCGGCTCCTCCCCGGCTGATTGACATTGTATCTGAGCCAAGGTTGGCCAGGGTTTCACTTAAAGCTGCATCCATGGTTTTAAGGATGTCAGCCATTTCACTGTTAACTTCATCAATTTGATTTTGAATATTGTTAATCTTATTTCCCCAACTCTTACCTCCCAATGGATCATTGAGCCATTCGGATTTTGTTGCCACGGTACCATTTGGATTTGTATTATCTGAAACCCATATGTAGTAAGCTTTATTTGCTCCATCAGCTATTACCTGAAATTGATTGGTCAGATCGTCTGAAAGTACCTTTAATCTTTTATAGTCAGGATTATCATCACCCAATTTTGGTTTCAAGGATCTTATTAATGTAGAATAAGAAGTATCCAGTTGATCTCCTTTTACATAAAATCCGTCAAGATTAAGAGGAACTATATTTGCAATGTCATAGGCAATCTGATCGTTGCCTGTTACCCAGTTTGCAGCTACTGGTACCTGTGAAAATTGAAATACTGAAGTTTCACTGCTTTTTGCAACCAATCCAGGAAACTTTTGTGATAATGCGTCATACAAGTAATCAAATTGGGTACTCTTTTCAAAACCTTTAACCATAATTAATACCTCCGTTTATTGTCATAAGATTTATTAACCTTTAATTTGGAATAGCTATTCTAGAGCCACTATACACCTTAAAACAAAATAAGACTTAAAATTTATATAAAATACAAAAATCTGATAATAAAGTACAATATTCTATGATATATTGCATAGTCGCAAATAGATAACCTGTCCGGGAATTACATACTCGACAGAATTATATTATTAAAGACGATAAAAGATTAAAAATGAAGAGATACACTTGATTTTACTTTATTCTAAAAATACTTCTTAGCCCTCAGCAGTTTAACGGAATTTGTATAGAAAAACATCCCTCGTCCTCCGGCCTTCAGTAATGCTTTGCCGGTAATCCTATTCATTCCCTCCTCAGCTTTGGGATGAGTGATATAAATACTTAAAAGCAGTTTGACAGTGGCCCGTATGTGCTTTGGATACGCAGCTTTCATACTGACTGCTTTGTTAAGAAAAAATATAATCCTGTTTTCATATTCCTTCAGGTTCTCATAATAAAAATCATAATTGATATCCCCTGAAGACATATCGTCATTGTAATTAATATAGCCTTCAAGTATTTTCTGGATGCAGCAGACCCACGGGAAAAAGGAATTGTTCAGAGTCTCGGCTTTTTCATGGGACAGCTCGGGTTCTGTCGCGAGGGCAAGCAGCAGTTGTATTTCCAGAGAAGAGTCAATAGCCATACAGAATTCCCAGTTGGATAAATCGGGATATTTTTGCCCGTGAATGGAGCTCCATTTCATAAGATTAACTTCTTTGGCATTGTCGTCAGAGGAAAACTTTGTAATCTGCAGATCAATATATAGTGCCAGACATGCCGAAAGGTGATCTCTGACTATATCATAGGAGGGCAGCAGGCGGACCTTCTGCCGGCACTTTTCTACCAGAATGCTTAAATATCCGTCATCATCCTTTGAGGGGAAAAAAGTAAAATATTTTTCAAACTCATCTGCACGAAGATTTAGTGCATCTTTTAATGAAGAAAAAATTACTTTCAGAAAGGGTTCCGTGCAACTGGAGGAACGATTGCAAATAGTATTTAAATATTGAACTATGGCCTGAAAAGAGAACATCACATCTGCAGCGGCTGCCATATCAACGTTGGGATAAAACGCACATATGGATGAGACAGCCATATCAAACCTGTTTTTTTCCAAGGCCTCCCGGGCATTGGATTTAATCGATAGTTTAATAATCCGTTTGCTGTATGCTCTGTATTCCTTCAAGCGCTTTTCGACAATTGGATATATGATTTTTTGATATTTTTTTGAATAATTATAACTCCTTATAAGGTTAAACATCCGGATCAAGCCCTTTCGAAATACGCATCAATTACTGTTTTCTACTATATAAATATTATCCTTGAAAAATTGAAAACAAATATGTATAGTAGTAATGAGTACTAACTATAAAATTATACCATGTTAGGGAACAATTAAATAATATAAAACATTATTTTATAAAATTAATATCTATTGTTGCAAAAAATGCAGCTTTTAGTAACAAATGAGGAGGAAGCATGTCTAAAAAAACATATTATATTTCAACACCAATTTATTATCCGAGTGGAAAGCTACACATAGGACATTCATATACTACAGTTGCAGCTGATGCTGTTTCCAGATATAAGAGGTTGAAGGGCTACGATGTAATGTTTTTGACAGGTACTGACGAGCATGGTCAAAAGATACAGAGAAAGGCCGAAGAAAAGGGCATTACTCCAAAACAATATGTAGATGAGATTGTATCAGGTATAAAAGATCTTTGGAAATTAATGAGGATAACCAACGACAGGTTTATCAGAACTACTGATGATGAGCACGTGGAAGCTGTTCAAAAGATATTTAAGAAGCTTTATGACCAGGGAGACATTTATAAAAGTGAATATGAAGGCTGGTACTGTACTCCTTGCGAATCCTTCTGGACAAAGACGCAGCTGGTAGAGGGCAAGTGCCCTGACTGCGGCCGTGAGGTTGAATTGACCAAGGAGGAAAGTTATTTCTTCAGATTGTCAAAGTATCAGGACAGACTAATTAAACACATTGAAGAAAATCCTGAATTTATACAGCCTGTATCCAGGCAGAATGAAATGCTCAATAACTTCCTGAGACCTGGGCTTGAGGATATTGCAGTATCCAGAACTACCTTTAACTGGGGAGTTCCTGTATCCTTTGATGACAAACATGTTGTGTATGTATGGATAGATGCTTTGTCAAATTATATAACCGCGCTTGGCTACTCTGCACAGGATGATACTCTTTTCCAGAAGTACTGGCCTGCAGATGTTCATCTGGTTGGAAAGGAAATCGTAAGATTTCATACTATAATATGGCCTGCCATGCTTATGGCACTGGATTTGCCATTGCCTAAGCAGGTTTACGGACATGGCTGGCTGCTGCTGGAAGGCGGCAAAATGTCCAAATCAAAGGGCAATGTAGTTGACCCTCAGATATTGGTGGATAAGTATGGGCTGGATGCAATCAGATACTTCCTGCTGAGAGAAGTACCATTTGGATCAGACGGCATATTCTCCAATGAAGCGCTTATAAACAGAATTAATTCGGATTTGGCAAATGATCTGGGCAACCTTGTCAGCAGAACTGTTGCCATGATAGATAAATACTTTGGAGGTTCTATTCCTGCTGAAAAAGTTGCAGGGGATTTTGACAGTGAACTTATAAAACTTGTTGGAGAAACTCCTGCGAAGGTGGAGGAACTGCTTGATAAACTGCAATTCAGTACAGCTTTGACAGAAATTTGGAAGGCTGTGTCCAGAACCAATAAGTATATAGATGAAACAATGCCCTGGGTATTGGCCAAGGATGAGGCCAACAATCCAAGACTGGCACAGGTAATGTACAATCTGGCCGAAACACTGAGGATTATATCAATACTTATACAGCCATTTATGCCTGAGACACCCGAGAAAATATGGAATCAGCTGGGTATTACCGACAAGAGCCTGGTAGAATGGGAAAAGTCCAAGGAATGGGGAGTTTATCCTGTGGGTGCCGGCATAAATAAAGGGGATGTCATATTCCCAAGAATAGACTTGAAGAAGGAACTCGAAGAGATAGAGAAAATGTCTGAAAAGGCTGCTGAAGCAAACAATACGGCAGAGGTCCCCAAGGCTAAGGAAGTTCAAAAGCCTGCTAAAACCGAAAAGACTGCAGAACCACCTGTTGACGAAACAAATGCAAACCTGATAACTATTGACGATTTCGCAAAGGTGGATTTGAGAGTTGCAAAGGTACTTGAAGCAGAAAAGGTAGAAAAGGCCGACAAACTTCTCAAGATGAAGCTGCAGGTGGGTGATGAGGTCAGACAGGTTGTTTCAGGTATAGCAAAATACTATACTCCTGAGGAAATGGTAGGAAAGACCTTGATACTTGTTGCAAACCTGAAGCCCGCCAAGCTCAGGGGTATTGAATCCCAGGGCATGATTCTGGCGGCTTCCGATGAAAACGGATTGTCATTGGTAACCATAGACAAGGATATGCCAAGCGGAGCCCATGTAGGATAGTAAAAATTCTGAGAACCTGCCTAATATCAGCTTGTGCTTGGCATTTTGAGTGAATTTTGTGTCAGGCAAGGCAAATTTTTGAAGGAATAATTTGTTTATAAAAGTCAAACTATTAATAGTTTGACTTTGGAAAATTTAACGCCCCATGGCACAAAATCCGCAAAAATAACGAGTGCAATGAGATATTAGACAGCTCTAAATAAGGTGATACTTTGATTTTTGATACACACGCACATTATGACGATAAACGTTTTGACGAAGATAGAGATGTTTTGTTGAACCAGCTCCATCAGGACGGAATTTCATACATTTTAAATGCCAGCGCCAGCCCGGAATCACTGGACGCATCTATTGCGCTGGCGGAAAAATATCCTTTTGTCTATGCTGCACTTGGTATACATCCGCATGATGCAGAAAAAATGGATGAAAAAATTATAGATAAAATCAGGGCTCTGTCGAAAAACAGTAAAGTAGTTGCAATAGGGGAAATTGGATTGGACTACTACTACGATAATTCCCCCAGAGATATACAAAGATACTGGTTTGAAAGACAGATTGAACTGGCTAAGGAATTAAGCCTGCCTATTATTATCCATGACAGAGATGCACATGAGGATACCATTAACATATTAAAGAAAACCGATGTAAAACAGGTAGGGGGAATTTTTCATTGTTTCTCCGGCAGCGCCCAGATGGCTATGGAAATGCTCAGGCTGAACCTGTACATTGCCATTGGCGGACCTGTAACCTTTAAAAATGCAAGAAAAACAATTGAGGTAGTAGAAGCTGTTCCTCTGGAAAAACTTTTGGTTGAAACAGATTGCCCCTATTTATCTCCTGAACCTTACAGGGGAAAACGAAATAATTCGGGCTATTTGGTTCACATTATTCGGAAAATAGCTGAAATTAAAGGAATAAGTGAGTCTGAAGTTGCTGAGACAACACTGATGAATGCGAAAAAGGTATTCGGATTGAAATAAAATAATAAGTCTTAATTGATTCTCAAGGAGATGAAATATGAAAAAGTTTATTATTGTTATCATCTTTGTATTTCTAATCGCAATACTTATTTCTTTTAATTACCTGCTGTGGGACAGGGAGAAACAGCTGGAGAATTTTAAGGATTTGAGTAATGCCAAAAACCTGAGTATTGATACCCTGGGAGAAAAAATCGACAACCTTGACAAGCTCAACAAGGAGCTTAATGCCAGGATCGATACTCTGACAAGTGAAAATACTGACATGAAAGATAACATCTCCAGCCTTAACAATGAAAATCAGCAAATAAAACTTGAAATTGCTTCAAAAAACCAACTAATAGAAATGCTGAAAAGTAATCTGAATATGGAACCCTTTGAATCAGTAATCAAAAAATGGGTTGATGCCGTTAATTCAAAAAATTATCAGAGCGCTATAGCTTTAATATCCAAGAATTCCAAAGATGAAATTTTAAATAATGAGGAAAACTTGAAATCAACCTGTCAAAGTGAAATTAAGGCAATCAGGCTTAAATCAACCAAGCTTTTTACCGAAATTGCAGACGAGGAACATTTGTCAAAAATCCAGTTTAAAGTAATTCTGGAAGTGGATAAACCGGAAGTGACGGATCAAAACAAGGAAAACGTAACTGATTTGCTCTATAAAAGCGGTGAAAATGAGAAGTACATAACCATGGAATTTGATGCAGGAGCCAAGGAATGGCGTGTTCTGGAGCTTTCAGACAAACCGTGAGATCAGAAAAATTTCAGTAAGTCATAAAAAAAGGCACTGAATAATATACTAAAATCCAGTTAATAATTGTAAACAAGGGATTGAATTGGAAAAACTTTACCATTTTCTAGGCAATAAATTTGACAAAATTATACGCTTAGAATAAAATAGTTGCAGTCCCTTTGAATATTTCTAACAGGAGGTTAGTATTTTATGATACCGATTGCGAAGAATATTAAAAGGTATTTTTCACAAATGAATTTTTCCATGTTTGGCAGAAGAAAGCATGAAGGTTCATTCAAAATCAGAACATTGGATATTGCAATAATATGTCTTGCCGTTGTTATATCCGTTACTGCGGGGTTCTTTGTATTTAACGGGTTGAAAAGACACGTGGTAATCAACGACAATGGACATGAGATTGCACTAAAGACAATGAAGGCAACAGTGAGAGAGGTACTAGAGCAGACAGGCACAACTGTAGCAGGTGGAGACTACATTAGCATGCCGTTTGACGCGAAGCTCGCAAGGATAACTGAGAATAGGATAGAGATAAAGAGAGCGGTACCTGTTTCAATTAATGTGGATGGAAAAGAGCTTGAGGTAAAAACCTATAAGGATACTGTCAAAGAGGTACTAAGCGACAACGCTGTAAGCGTCGACGAAGATGATAAACTTGTCGGGTCTCAATTGGGAGACAAAATTGTATCCAACATGGACATATCGATTATCCGTGTAGATGAAAAGACAGTAACAGAAACTTCTCCAATTCCATTTAAGACAATTACCAAAGACAACAACAGACTGGACAAAGGATTAAAAAATACAGTAAGAGAAGGAAAAGAAGGCGTTAGAGCAAAGACATATAATGTAGTTTACGAGAATGGAAAGCAGATCGCTAAACAATTAGTCGGTGATATTATATCATCAAATCCGTTGGATAAAATTGTTGAAGTCGGTACGGTTTTAAACTACAAGACATCCAGAGGTGATACATTAAGATTTTCAAAAGCCATGAATATGAGGGCAACCTCGTATACCGCTTCTTTCGCTGATACCGGAAAGCACCCCGGAGATCCGGGCTTTGGAATTACAGCTACCGGAGCAAGAGTTAGAAAGGGAATTATTGCAGTAGACCCAAGCGTTATTCCTCTTGGAACCAGAGTTTATGTTGAGATTCCCGGAGCTGCACCTGACTATGGATATGCAGTGGCAGCCGATGTTGGAGGAGCAATTAAAGGAAACAAGATAGATGTTTATCTTGATTCCAGCGGTGCTGTAAGCGCCTGGGGAGTAAAAAAAGTAAAGGTTTATATACTCAAATAATGAGTTAGTTAAATTTTAGTATGTAGCCAAATAAAAAAGTTTTAAAGGGACTGTTTGAGCTGATTCGTATATTCGGATCAGCTCATTTTCTTGGTGTTTATTACCGGTATGGATATACAATGGATGAAAGTATTGAGATGACTTAATTTGATTAGTATAGCATAAGCCCGAATATGTAAATTCAGCATTGTACCCGGTCACTTCTCTGCAGCGAGCAGGTTTATCTGATTTTGCAGCCAGGAAATAACATCACCTTTGTCTTTATTCAGTGGTGCTATATGATCCCAGAGGTCACAAAAATATTCTTCAAAAGCTCTCACAAGCATAGGTTCCTCTATTGACAGACGGACCTGGTGTTTACCAATTGGAGGTTTAAAGGCTTCAAATTGCACAGAGTGTCTTTCCTTGACTGTACAATATAAATCATTAATTATTAAGGTACTGTCACCATCCTGGGATAAAAATGCAATATTATAGTTGCTGTACTTTTGAAGGATAGTGATTATATTCTGTAGGATTTCAATAATTTCCTTAACCTTCAGCTCTACAATTTCAATTCCTGAATAGGTGTAAAGATAAAGCTGCCTGTGACTGATCAATTTTTTTATTGAATCCACGGGATATATCTCCTTGTGCTTATAATTCTGGATATTTGAAATGATTGCATTAATTTGTCTATTGTGATATTTCAGGGACATCTGCATTGCCTCAGAAGGCACATTTTTTCTTCCCATGAGTTTTTTATACAGCTTCTCAGGTAGAAAAAACCTATTTAGACCGTAATTGTATACATAGCGGGTACCTATATTTTCTTCACTTTCGGCCAGAAGAGAATAGTAGTCTGAATTCATATCCTGGGAATAATGCTTAACGAGCTGTTTTGCATGATTAGTCAGAAGTATGTTAAAGTAATCCTTCAAAATGTTGACGGCAGCTTTACTTTCCAAATAAAAGGCACAACTTATTTCCGAAGTTGGAAGTGTAGAAAAACATGAAAGCGCTCCGACGCCGGAAATAATACATAGCTCCCTTTCAGTTGCAAAAACGCCGTATTTTTTAAAGTAATACAGATTAAGCCTCCCTGTTTTCATAAATGGAAGTATGAAATTGATAAGTTTTAATGTTCTGGCAGTATTGTTGGTTAATCTCAATAAAAACACCACCTCCCACCCGTGATTTATGGTACTCAATAAAAGTTCCTTAAAACGGGCCAGTTTATTATAAGGCAGAGTATGCAGGTCCATATCACTGTTAAGAGTAATGTATATGGTTTTTTCTTTCTGCTGTGCTTGGCATACAGCAGTCTCAAGCAGGGAAATGGCTGCCGATAATATATTATTTATGCCCAAAATAATTTTATCCTTACTGGATAAGGCCACTGCATTGGAAAGACCTTCTTCCATATTTGTCATATGGATTTTACTTTCTTTTCTTTCGGCTTTTTTACACTCAAAGGAATAACCCTGTGATTCTTTCAGGGTTATCCTTATTTTCTCCTGAAGGTCGGCTACTGCTCCGGTGTCCCGGCATACCTCCAAAAGAACATTATTCAAATGCTCCAATTGAATGGTGTTATGAACATTTTTAGACAGGTATTCCGAAATTCTATCAATGTAGAGTGTATTATAAGAAGGAACTCTTTTTCCATGAATCCAGCGGTTAACAAGCGAGTTGTCGACATTGATTGCCTTGGCCAGTCTATTTATACTTATGTCCAAAGACGAAATTAGCAACTTCAGGCATTCGCCGAATTTGATGTTGGTTGCCATGGCTTGCCTCCTTAAATCAGTGGTGTATTATACTATATATCAATTAAACAGAATGTTCTCTATCTTCAAATATTTGTCATAACCACGGATGTGACAAATATTGATAATGTATTACAAACTTAGCGTTACTAATATATCATAAGAGATAAGTTGTCAAAAAAACATATATTGCGCTAATGTTTTTTGTCGCATTATGGGGGTATTTATGTTTAAATTCAAAAGTATTAAAATAAAAATGATTTTGGCTTTTGGAGGATTATTGCTGCTAATCTGTGCAGGGCTTGGGATTACAGCAGATATGCTTTCAACCGGAGCATTGTCCTCCACTATAGATGAATCGCTGGCTCAAATGTCAAAGGAAGCCGCCAAAGTTGTACAGACACGGGTTGATGTCCAGTTAAACGTTTTGGAAGCATTGGCCGAAACAGATTACATAAAAAATGATACCGTAACGTATGAAGAAAAACTGAAATCGCTGGAAAACGAAGTAAAAAGAAGCGGTCATTTATATATGATGATTGCGGATATGGACGGAAATGCAAGATATACCAACGGTAAAGAATCCATAATTGCCGACAGGGAATATTTCATAAAGGCAAAATCGGGTGAAAGAGCCGTATCAGATCCTGTTGTAAGCAAAACAAATAATAGTTTGGTAGTGTGCTATGCAGTTCCGATTAAGGTCGGGAATACCATAAAGGGAGTATTGATTGCTGCCAGGGATGGGAATGAATTAAGTGCGCTCATCGATGACATACAATATGGAAAAAGCTCTGAAGCTTTAATGATCAATAAGTCAGGGACTATTATAGCGCATCATGATAAAAATCTCGTCCTTGAAATGTATAACATTTTTAAAGAAGCTGAAAAAGATCCACAATTAAACGGCCTGGCCGAATTGACACGGCAAATGGCCGAGCGGAAATCAGGAGTCGGAGAATATCATTTTAAAGGTATTACAAAATACATGGGCTTCTCTCCGGTACAGGGGACTGACTGGTCATTGTCCATAGCAGCTCCGGAATCCGAAACTATGGCAGAAATAAATAGGTTAGCATTAATTATAGTTGTCCTTTCAATTGTATTCATGCTTGCGAGTATAGCAATTACACTATTGATTGCAAGAAATATTTCAAAACCTATAAAAACAGCTTCAGACTATTTAAAGGTTGTAGCCACCGGTGACTTTACAGGAAATATGCCTGAGAAACTGCTGAAAATGACAGATGAAACAGGTATCCTTGCAAACTCCATCAATACCATGCAGCAAGCTGTAAAAAATATTATCCTTGAAGTTGTTAATGAGTCTTCCGAGGTTAGCAAGCTTCTGATTGCTATAAATTCTGAAATGGATAAACTCAATAAAAACATAGAAGAAATCTCAGCCACAACTGAAGAGCTTTCAGCAGGTACCGAGGAGACTGCATCGTCCACCGAAGAGATGAATGCAACCTCTACTGAAATTGAAACGGCTATTGAATCTATTGCTTCAAAAGCACATGAAGGTGCTCTAACTATAAATGATCTTAATAAAATGACTGAAGATATGGAGAAAAATGCTGTTTCTTCAAAGTCTGATGCCTTATTGATATACGAAAAGACCAAAAAGGATTTGCAGAGCGCAATTGAACAGGCTGAAGCTGTTGGCCAGATAAACGAGCTCTCAGAAGCAATTCTTGAAATAACATCGCAAACAAATTTGCTTGCCTTGAATGCGGCGATTGAGGCTGCAAGGGCAGGGGAAGCCGGAAAAGGCTTTGCAGTCGTGGCCGATGAAATAAGAAAGCTTGCCGAAGGCTCCAAGAGTACAATCGCCAGGATACAGGAGATTTCCAGAATAATATTCGAAGCGGTCGGTGATCTCTCGGCCAGCTCGGGTGAGATCATGGAGTTTATGGACAGGAAGGTTTTGAAGGACTATGATTATCTGGTTGCTTCCAGCGGGCAATATAGTCAGGCTTCGACAAGTATAAATGATATGGTAACCGACTTCAGCGCTACTTCCGAAGAGCTTCTTGCTTCCATGCAGGGCATGGTGAAAGGAATCGACGAAATAGCCAATGCCTCTAATGAAGGCGCTCAAGGGGCTTCAAATATTGCAGAGGCTTCATCGGTTATAGCTCTGATGTCAAATGGTGTTATAAAAATGTCAGAGTCGGCAAAAGGAAAATCAGAGATTTTGATTAAAGCAGTTTCCCGGTTCAAGGTATAGGCAGTATCAGACGGGTACAACAGAATAAGTTAACGTAAATGCTGCTTCCGGAATTCCCTGGGAGTAATGGAGGTAATATTCCTGTATGCCCTGTTGAATGTCCTCAGGGTATCAAAGCCACTGTCCAGAGCAATCCCGGTTATCTGCTTGTCTGTAGATAAAAGCAGGTGATTTGCGTAATTTATCCTTAATTCATTAATATATCTGTCCAATCTTATACCCAGACTGTTTGAAAATACCCTGGAAAGATGGAAGGGGCTTATATTCAGATAAGCTGCTATTGAATTCAGGTTAACCGGGTTAAGGTAATTTTGCTGAATGAATCCAAGTACACGTTCTATAAGATCCCCGGTTACTTCCTTATTGATTTTCCTTAGGGTTAAAAGCTTTAAAAGTCTTGATACAGCAACATATAAATAGCCTGTAACTATTCCGGTATTATTGTCGGACTGATTTTCTTCATAAATGCTGTTGAAGCAGTTGTAGACCTCCTGTGGGATTGCCTGGGCCGGAAGGTAGTTTTCTACAGATTTGTACGAAGAAAATATATTTTTATGCAAAGGTAATAAATCCCCGTTAAATATTATAATTAAATGCTCGCTGTTGGTGAGATTTTTATATCCATGAATTGTATTAGGGAAGATGATGCTTATATCACCTTCCTTTAATATTTGTGTTTCATAACTGACGGTAAGTTCAAGTGTTCCCTTCTTTACTAATATTATTTCCAGCTCTTTGTGCATATGAGGAGGAAAGGTCATATTGACTCCATGCCAGCAATACAAATGGTTGGACTTACTCTCGTAAAATATCATTTTTTGCCTCCGGTCAGACAGTTAAATATCTACTAACATAATATATCTCACTGCAATAATTGTCTAGTTTTTATATGTACTTTACTTTTTTTACTAGTTGTAAAAGAGTAATATATTTTCAGGAGGAGATATTTTATGGTTAAAAAAGCGTTGATTGTAAGAGGGGGCTGGGATGGACATCAGCCTGTAGAAGTTTCTCTGGTATTTGAAAAACTATTAAAGGAAGAAGGGTTTCATGTAGATATTTATGAAGATCTGAATATCTTTGAAACCCTTGAAACCCTTATGCAATACTCATTGATAATACCTGTATATACAATGAGTGAGATAAAGGAGGAGTATGTGCAGAATATCTGCACTGCGGTAGAAAGCGGTATTGGTTTGGCCGGCTGTCATGGAGGTATGTGTGATTCCTTTAGAAATAGTACTAAGTGGCAATTCTTGACTGGTTCACAGTGGGTGGAGCACCCGGGTAACGATGGGGTAGAATATGTGGTTAATATTAATGGTGCAAGCTCCAGTCCTATTGTAGAGGGAATAAAGGATTTCACCGTTAAGACAGAACACTATTATCTGCATATAGACCCGGTGGTTAATGTTCTGGCTTCCACAGGCTTTCCGCTTGTTCCGGGACCTCATAGTGCAAATGGACCTGTTCTTATGCCTGTTGCATATACGAAGAAATGGGGTAAGGGCAGAGTATTTTATACTTCTTTGGGACACCATGCAGATGTCTTTGATGCACATGAAGCAAGTTTATTGATGAAACGGGGATTTTTGTGGGCTAACAAACTGATCTGAAGATACAGGTTAAAGAAAAATTAAGAAAGGAAGATTGGTATGGACAAAGTTAAAATTGGAATTGTAGGCTGCGGTAATATCAGTGATATTTATGTTCAAAATTTAACCTCTACCTTTGTAAATACACAGGTATGGGCGGTATGCGATCTTATGGAAGAAAGAGCTTTGGCTGCTCAAAGCAAATATGGTATAAACAAGGTATGCTCTCTGGAGGAGATCCTTGGCAGTGATGAGATCCAAATTATTGTCAACCTATCAACTCCAAAGGATCACTTTGAAATTTGCAAGCGTTCTCTGGGGGCCGGTAAGCACACATATGTGGAAAAACCATTGTCATTAAAGGTTGAGCAGGGTTTGGAGCTTGTGAAGATCGCAAAGGAAAAAAATCTGCTGCTGGGCTGTGCGCCTGACACCTTTCTTGGCGCAGGCCTCCAAACCTGCCGTAAAGCAATAGATGACGGACTGATCGGGGATGTCATTGGCGCTACAGCCTTCATGGTCTGCCATGGACACGAGAGCTGGCATCCTGACCCTGAGTTTTATTACGATTTTGGCGGTGGTCCAATGCTGGATATGGGTCCATACTATCTGACCGCTCTCGTTTCTCTCATTGGTCCTGCCAGGACGGTAGCCGGAATGAACTCGATAACCTTCAGGGAGAGAACCATCACAAGCGAGAAGAAATTCGGCAAGGTTATTGATGTGAAGGTTCCCACACATGTGGCAGGAACAGTGGAATTTCAAAATGGTGCAATTGCTACCGTTATAACAAGTTTTGATGTATGGGGAAGTACGCTTCCCAGAATAGAGATCTACGGTTCAAGAGGTACGCTTGTTGTTCCTGATCCTAATACCTTTGGCGGTGACGTTAAAATACAGTCTTATTTTCAGAATGAGTTCAGGGAAATACCTCTGACACATATATATGCTGAAAACAGCAGAGGGTTTGGTGTTGCAGACATGGCTGATGCCATAGGCAGCAACAGAGTGAATATGGCAAATGGTGAACTTGCCTGTCATGTACTGGAAATAATGCAGGCATTTCATGAGAGTTCTGAAAAGAGAAGCTATATTGACCTGAAAACTACCTGTGCAAGGCCTGAACCGGTAAAAATCGGACTGATAAAGGGATATGTAAGGTAGTTAACGGCGTACAGTTATAAAAAGCCTGTTTATTAATAAGACTGAAAATCTTATTAATAAACACGGCTTTTTTTTGTACGGGAAATAAAAAAAATAAAAGTTTATACTTTGTTGAACAGAGATAACGCAAGATAATAAGAGATAACAGAAGATACACGCAGGTAAGTAAATAAATTATTAAAATATCAAATTAATTCTTGAAATTCTCATCAAAATCGGTTAAAATAAGCTTGAAAACACTTATGAAATTCTAGTAATTTCTTAAATCAGATCAGTTTTTCTTAATGAAAATCTATTAAAATCAAAATTATTTATTGTGTCCACACACGTACAGAAAAAGACATTAAATGCCATATCTGGAAGGGGGTGAACATATGTTCGTCAAAATGCTAAGGCAGCATAAAATAAAAACTGAATAAAAAAGCGGTCAGAAGTATAGCCTATTTTTGATGCTTATTTTTGACCGCTGGTACACTTCTAATGTCTATACACAAAACGGAGGTATTTAATTATGACCATTAGAGAGTCTGATTTGCCGAATATCGGAAGGAAGTTCGAAGTAGAGGTTCAGGATGGAAATAAACTGGTTATTGTGGTACATGATGACGGACGGCGTGAGTTATACCACTTTTATCATAATAATCCTGAGGACTGTGTCTCAATGATAACCCTGGATGACAATGAGGCAAGATATGTCGCAGCAATTATCGGAGGACTGGCATACAAGCCGCAGGCCCTGGATACGGTGGATGTAGCCCTGGACGATCTTATAATTGAGTGGTATAAAATCAAAGCCGATTCAAAATGTATCGGTAAAACAATTGGCGAAATGCAGATCCGAAAGAAGACGGGTGCAACAATTATTGCAGTCATAGAAAAAGGTCAAAACAAACATATTAATCCTAGTGTTGAATACATGTTTTCAGCTGAATCTACAATAGTTGTCATCGGTGAAAGAAAACATTTAAAAGCACTTAAAAATTATTTATTCGGAGGAGCAATATGAAAGTATAACGAGAAATAGGAGGTAGGATGGATACATTAGTTTTTGAAATTGGTCTGGCAATTACACTGATTGCCATAGTGGGGTTTATATCAAATAAGCTAAACTTTTCGGTTATTCCGTTTTATATATTGATAGGTATGGCTGTCGGGCCTCATGCCCCACGCTTTGGTATTATCGATTTAAGGTTTATTGAAAGTTCTACATTTATAAATTTTATGGGACGGCTGGGAGTATTGTTTTTATTATTTTATCTTGGACTGGAGTTTTCGGTAACACGCCTCATAAAATCAGGAAAATCTATTTTTATAGGAGGAACGGTTTATGTCCTGTTGAATTTTTCTTCCGGATTACTGCTTGGCTGGATCATGGACCTTCCAATCAAGGAAACCATAGTAGTATGCGGTATTATGACAAGTTCCTCAACCGCTATAGTTGCAAAAGTACTCATTGACCTGAAGCGAACGGCAAATCCTGAGACAGAAGTTATCATGGGAATGATAATGTTTGACGATTTGTTTATAGCAATTCACATATCTGTTTTATCAGGCTTGCTTCTCAGCGGTTCAAAATCGGTATGGGGAGTACTGTCTACATCACTTGTGGCACTTTTCTTTATATTGGCCATACTTATCGGTGGCAAGAGGGTGATAAAGTATATTGACAAATTGCTTAATATACAATCGGCGGAGCTTTTCCTGCTGGTGGTCATAGGCGTATTGTTTCTTGTGGCCGGATTTTCTGAAACCCTGCATGTAGCCGAAGCTATAGGTGCATTACTTGTAGGATTGATAATGGCCGAATCGATACATGCAAAGAAGATAGAGCATAATATACTGCCTTTTAGAGATTTCTTCGGAGCAATATTTTTCTTTAATTTCGGTCTGACCATAGATCCGTTATCATTGGGCGGAGGAGTGGTCATGGCAGTTGTAGCCGCCATTTTTACCATTATCGGAAATATAGTTGCCGGAATGTTTTCTGGGCGAATGTCAAAAATATCCGATCCGGCTTCGGCCAACATTGGTTTTACTCTTTCGGCCAGAGGCGAGTTCTCAATTATTATGGCCAATATGGGAAAGGCAGGAGGGTTAATGCCGGTACTCCAATCCTTTGTTGTTATTTATGTATTGATATTGGCTATAGTAGCACCAATACTAACAAAGGAATCAAAGAAAATATATAATCTCTGCAATCTTATTTATAAAAAGATAGCCGGCAGAAAAAGAAATATTACTTCATAAAGAACAATGTTTTCAAATTAATGGAGGTGGAGCTATGAAGGTAAAAAGTATGCTTCCAATAGTTGTTATGAAATACATTTTTATTCTTGTGGGTTCAATATTGACTGCCATAGGCCTCGAAGTTTTTTTCAAAGCACATAACCTCATTGGCGGAGGTCTTATAGGCATTTCTGTGATATTAAGCTATCTCATTGAAATACCCCTGGGAGTAATAATTTTCATATTGAATTTTCCATTTATTCTTTTTGAATACATACACCGGGGTAAACAAAAGCTTGTAACAATAGTATTTGCATTAATATCACTTATTTACTGGATGTCTGCATTTAATGCCGACAACTGGGAGACATATGATATTCTGAACTCCACAATAATGGGAGGAATATGTCTCGGCGTAGGTTCGGGATTGATTCTTAGGTATGGCGGCTTCCTGGACGGCATTGAACACCGGAGAATAGTTTTTAGGTTTGGTAATAACTATTCTCAGAATAATTATTTATTTATATTAATAAATCTTCTTATAGTGATTGGGGCCGGATTTATACTTGGATGGGACAATACATTTTATTCTCTTATTGCATATATCGTTGTGTTTAAAGTAATAGATTTCACCCTGGATATATTACATCCAAGGGACAATATCTGCAAAAAGGGATAAAAAAAATTAAATGGCCTTCAAATAATGGATTTATAGGATATAATATAGTATATTATAAAACTAATTTTTAAGGAGAAGTAATGATTAAGAACAACACGCTGGACGTTATAAAAAAACATAATTTGAGGTTGACCAAGTCCCTGGGTCAGAACTTCTTGAATGATGATAACGTCGTAAGGAAAATAGTTGATGCCGCTGATCTGGATAAGGACACTCTTGTTCTCGAAATAGGGCCGGGAATTGGCAGCATGACAAAAGAGTTGGCCAGGAGAGCAGCCGGAGTTGTAGCCATAGAAATTGATAAGTATCTGATACCTGCTCTTAATGACAACTTAAGTGAGTTTTCAAATATAGATATAATTAACAATGATGTTATGAAAGCTGACATTGATGCCATAATATCGGAATACAAGGATAAATTCAGTTCAAAGTCTGTAAAAGTAGTTGCCAATCTTCCATACTATATTACCACACCAATAATTATGAGATTTCTGGAGGAAGTCAAAGGAATAGACGGAATGGTATTCATGGTGCAAAAGGAAGTTGCGCAAAGAATGGTTTCCGGTCCTGGCACAAAAGATTATGGTGCGCTATCGGTTGCAGTGCAGTTTTACTGCAAACCCGGAATCATATTTGATGTACCTCCTCATTGTTTTATTCCGCAGCCCGAGGTACATTCTACAATTATCAGACTGGATATATTGAAGGAGCCTTCTGTGAAGGTTGATGACAAGGATTTGTATTTCAAACTGGTCAGAGCCTCTTTTGGGCAGAGAAGGAAGACTCTTGTAAACGGACTTGCCAATGCCGGCTTCCTTAGAAAGAATAAGGAACAAATAAAGCAGATAATTGAGAGCATGGGCTTAAAAGACAATATAAGAGGTGAAGTATTGTCAGTACAGCAGTTTGGAGAGCTGTCAAACCTGTTGGGGCATTAAAAAGTCCTATACGGCACGGACGAAACGTAACAGCATGTTGTACAATAAAAATACAAAGAATTAATGACGTTGGAGCTGATCCGGGTATCCGGATCAGCTCATTTATTTACTGTTATTATAATACCGAATAAAAATAATAAAAATGCCAATTATGTTTAAAAAAATCATAATTGGCATTCATTTTCTATCAAAGGAAAATATTAACGTAACAATTTTATTATTATGTTACATTCGACCTTATTTGTCATTATACACTATAATATTTCCAATTTCTACATTTAATTAAAATTTTTAAATCTGCCGAAACCTCAGAATTGTACTAATGAATAGAGTTCATCTTTTTGGTCCTGGTTTATTCCTATATAACGCAAAGTGATACTCTGTGAGCTATGATTAAAAGTATCCATTATTAAACCTACGTTGTATTTTGACATATTATATGTCCAGTATCCCCAGGTTTTTCTCAAACTGTGAGTACCGAAATTTTCAACATTGCAGAATTTTGCCGCTTCCTTTAAAACTCGATAAGCCTGAACTCGTCCGATATATCCGCCTTTCTGGCTTGAGAACAAATAAGAATCATACTTTAAGTTGGAATTTTTAAGATATGAATTGATGTTTTTACGCAGAGAATCATTTAATTTTATTTTCTTCTCTTTTCCGGTTTTCATTTCTTTTAATATCAGATAGTCCCTGTATTCTCCTTTTTCATTCAGAATGTCTTTCACTCTGACGGCGAGAATATCACTGATCCTTAAACCGGTATTTAACCCGAATTTAAATAAAAGGCCATATTTAGGGTCTTTCCCATTTAAAAAATAATAGATTTGCTTGATTTTTGCTTTATCTCGTATCGGTTCTACTGTCATGGTGATATCCTCCGAGGTCAAATTCGTTTGGCAGACAAATGTCGTATATTGTAGATATGTGTCATTAAATAATGTAACTATTATAGCATATTATATATAAATTGATACATTTATTATTTGAGCATTTAAAATAGTTTACAGGGATATAGCAGAGTAATTACAGTTATAGTATAACATCCATCCCATTAATAAATGTAACATAATAATAATATTGTTACATGGTCGATGATAACATTATGTAAATAAATTTGCAGAAATTTTTATATTTTATCTATATTAATGAACAAGGATGTGATTGGATGCTAAAAGTGTTGGTAGTTGATGATGCGGTTTTCATAAGACAAGCCTTGAGGCTGATACTTGAAAGGAATGGTTTTACTGTAGCCGGGGAAGCTGAAAATGGCAGGATAGCGGTTCAGAAATATATGGAACTGTCACCCGACATAGTAACGATGGATATTACAATGCCTGAAATGGATGGAATTGAAGCTGTAAAAGCAATAAAAGCAATCAGTCCGGGAAGTAAAATAATCATGATATCTGCATTAGGGCAGGAAAGTCACATCAGGGAGGCCATTATGGCCGGAGCCACCGGCTTTATTGTAAAGCCCTTCAAAGAGGAAAGCATAATAAAGGCTCTCAGTAAATTTCACAGCAATGCATGAAAAAGTCTTATACAGTAAAACAATCGTTAATAGGTATTCGTTACAAAATTTATAATATGGGGTGGTTATTTTGTCGGACTATATAAATACTGAACCAATGCAGGAAATGTTTGTATTTGAAACTACCCAGCTTATTGAGCAGCTTGAACAGATAATTCTCTACGGTGAAAAGAAAAACGGACTTGAAAGCCAAATAAATGAAATTTTCCGGATTATGCACACTATCAAAGGGTCTTCTGCCATGATGTGCTTTAATAATATTTCATTATTGGCGCATTCTGTCGAAGATTTGTTCTTTTATTTAAGGGAATACAAACCTCAGCTGGTTGACTACAATTATCTCACTGACATGATATTGAAGGTAATCGACTTTATTGAGAATGAGGTAGTTAAAATAAAAAACAGGGAAGAGCCCGATGAAGATCCGTCAAATATCATTCACCAGCTGGCAGATTTTCTATCAGATTTAAAAACTTCCCATCCCGGTGATGGTAAAAACCATCATACCCCAGAAGCAGGCAGTGCTCACAATAGCTTAAGTGAGGACAGTTATGCCTATAAAGTCGTAATAACGTTTGAAGATGATTGTGAAATGGAAAGTATGAGAGCTTTTGCAGTTATTCACGCACTTCAGCAGGTGGCATCCGAAATCAGCCACTTCCCGGAAGAGATAACCGATAATGACAGCTGCAATGAAGAAATACGTGCAAAGGGACTGACAGTACGCTTTCTCAGCCGTTTGCCGGAAAGCCAGACAAGACAACTTTTAGAAGAGACAATGTTTCTTAAGGAGCTTACTGTTGAATGTGAACCTGTAAGTATAAGTTGTGAGAAACAGGAGGAGGCTGAAATTTGTCTGTCGGGTAATGAAGAGGAAGTTACCGGGAAGAACGCGGAAGATTCTATAAATGCAGATAAGATAACAAATTTGTCGAAGCAGAATTTCATAAGTGTTAATATCCAAAAGATGAATAAGTTAATGGATCTGGTAGGGGAACTGGTCATATCTGAAGCTATGGTGACACAGAATCCTGAACTCAATGGCCTGGTACTGGATTCATTCAGAAAAGCTTCAAGGCAGTTGAGAAAAATAACCGGCGAACTGCAGGATATAGTTATGTCCATGCGAATGGTGCCGTTGTCGACTACTTTTCAAAAAATGAATAGAATTGTCCGGGATATGAGCAGAAAGCTCAATAAAGAAGTTGATTTTAAGATAATTGGAGAAGAAACAGAAGTAGATAAAAATATTATAGAACATATTTCAGATCCTCTGATACATCTGATCCGTAATGCTCTGGATCACGGGCTTGAAACCAAAGATGAAAGGAAAGCGAAAGAGAAGCCCGAACAGGGGCAGCTGATTCTTGAAGCCAAAAATTCCGGTGGAGATGTGTGTATTGTCATTAAAGATGATGGAAGAGGGCTTGATAAGGATAAGATTCTTAAAAAGGCAGCAGAACTTAATATCCTTCAAAAGAATACCGGCGAACTGACAGATAGAGATATTTACTCACTGATATTATTGCCGGGTTTCTCGACAAAAAACGAGGTTACGGAATATTCAGGCCGTGGAGTCGGTATGGATGTTGTGACTAAAAATATTGAAAAGGTCAGAGGTACAGTATCCATAGACAGTGCCCCCGATATGGGTACTGCCATTACTGTTAAAATTCCGCTCACTCTTGCAATTATGGATGGAATGATTGTTAAAGTGGGAGATGCATCATACACTATTCCGACCGTTTCCATACGGGAATCATTAAAAATAGATAAACGCAGTATTATCAAAGATCCGCACGGAAATGAAATGATAATGATCCGGGGACAGTGCTACCCTGTCTTAAGACTGCATGAGATTTTTAATGTACATACAGATGTCCAGTTATTGGAGGAAGGTATCATAGTAGTTGTTGAGAACGAAACAAATTTTGTATGTCTTTATGCTGATGCTCTTGTAGGAGAACAGCAGGTTGTAATAAAGGCGTTACCGCAATACCTGAAAAAAGTAAATGGCATTTCAGGATGCACATTGCTGGGAGACGGCAGTATTAGTCTGATAATTGACATATCCGGCCTTGTTTATTCCAAAGAATGAAAGGAGAAGGAGAGATGGCGCTAGTATTGGATGAAGAATTAGAACTTCAGAATGAGGATACTCAAAAAGGAAGATTCCTGACATTTGCATTGGGAAAGGAGGAATATGGAATTGAAATCAAGTATGTAACTGAAATAATAGGAATTCAGGTTATAACAAAAATCCCTGAGCTGCCTGATTATTTAAAAGGCATTATAAATCTGAGAGGTAAAATCATTCCGGTAATGGATGTCAGACTCAGATTTAAAAAAGAATCCAGGGAGTATACCGACAGAACCTGCATAATAGTCATCGATATTAATGAAACTTCAATAGGCTTGATTGTAGATACTGTCTCAGAAGTCATTACCATTGAGGATGTAAATATCGTTCCTCCGCCAAACTTTAAAACCGGCTTCAATAACAAGTATGTTAAAGGTATAGGGAAGACCGGAAATGATGTGAAGCTTCTTCTGGACTGCGAAAAAATATTGAGTGAGGAGGAACTGGATAGTTTAGACATCCTCAGCTGAAGATTAAGCCATAAATAATAGAGTTGCCGGCTGCAGTGCATTATTATTTGTTCATTATTATTGTCAATACACAAACATATTACCACTGGAGGTTGAATATATGAATTGGTTCTATAATATGAAGATAGCTACGAAAATGATTACTGGATTTGTTATCGTTGCTCTAATAGCAGGAGTTGTAGGTTTAGTAGGGGTAATAAATATCCTGAGTATAAACGAAGCAGATACAGAACTGTACGAAATTAATACTGTTCCAATCAGTGAACTGGCTACAGCCAATGAGAAATATCAGAGAATGCGATTGAATATGATTAATATCATTTTAAACACAGATGCAGCATCCATGAATGAAAATATGACCAAAATAACTCAATTTCAGGGAGAAATGCTGGCAGCGCTTGAAAGCTTTGGTAAAACAATAGTTGCAGATAATATCAGAAAAGAATATGACACCATGCTAAAAACCATAAATGAAGAATTCCTGCCTTATTCAGAAAATGTAACCGATCTGGCCTTAGCAAATAAAAGTACTGAAGCGCACCAACTTACAAAAACAAAAGGTGATGAGCTTAATAAGAAAATACAGGAAAACTTTGATACATTATTCAAGCTCAAAGTTGATTCGGCAAAGGAAAAATCCGCAGGGAATGACAATAAGGCTCAGACTGCAGTATTTATGATGCTCGCTTTTATAGCTGTGGGAATGATTATGGCTATAGGCCTTGGTTTGTTTATTTCAAGAACCATCAGCAAACCTGTTAAGAAAATGGTTGAGGTAGCAGACAGATTATCACTGGGAGATGTGGATGTCAGCATCGCATCTGATACAAAGGATGAAATAGGAAGTCTGGTAATGTCCTTTTCAAGAATGATTGAAAATATCAGAAAACAAGCGTTTGTTGTAGAAAAAATGGCAGCAGGGGACTTAACTGTTGATGTACAGATTAAATCAGATAAGGACCTCCTTGGCAGAAAGCTAAGTGAAATGATTGAAACAAATAATGAGGTAATAAGTAATATAAATATGGCTTCTGAACAGGTGGCATTAGGTGCAAGACAGGTATCATCCTCAAGTCAGATGCTGTCACAGGGTTCCACAGAACAGGCCAGCTCAGTGGAAGAAATCACTTCCTCCATGACTCAGGTGGCTGCTCAGACAAAACAAAATGCCATTAATGCCGGACAGGCAAATGAACTTGCCACCTCTGCAAAGGAAAATGCTGTTCAGGGTAATACACGCATGCAGGAAATGGTTAAGGCTATGGCAGAAATCAATGATTCCTCTGCAAGTATATCCAAAATAATCAAAGTAATTGATGAAATTGCCTTCCAAACAAATATACTTGCTTTGAATGCTGCGGTAGAGGCTGCACGAGCAGGCCAGCACGGTAAAGGTTTTGCCGTAGTGGCTGAAGAAGTCAGAAACCTGGCAGCCAGAAGTGCCAATGCTGCAAAAGAAACTACCGAAATGATCGAAGGCTCAATTAAAAAAGTAGAGATTGGAACCAAAATTGCCAATGATACGGCAGCTGCACTTGATAAAATTGTAGACGGAGTGGCAAAAGCCGCAGCGCTTGTGGGAGATATTGCAACTGCTTCAAATGAGCAGGCAAACGGTATATCACAGATTAACTCGGCAATTGAGCAGGTGGCTCAGGTAGTTCAGACAAATTCCGCAACGGCGGAAGAGTGTGCTGCCGCCAGTGAAGAACTGTCTGGACAGGCCGATTTGCTTAAGGAATCAGTTTCGAAGTTTAAATTGAAAAAGACTAAAACAAATTATGTAAATAATGAAGCTATTACTCCTGATATGATGAGGATGATAGAAGGGTTACTGGAAAGAAAAAAGAACTCTCATATCGAAAATTTATCCAGAGCTGAGGAGGAAGTTGCGGTAACTTCAAAACCTAAAATAATACTGGATGATAATGATTACGGCAAGTATTAACAGAAACAAGCAAAACAGCATAAGAGGCCATGCTGCCTCTTATGCTGTTGAGAAGCACCGGTGGAGCGAATATGAAGACAATAACCGAAAAAGAATTTATCAATTTGGTTGATTATATTAAAAAGAACTTTGGAGTAGATCTGTATCAAAAAAAATCCTTAGTAACAAGCAGACTGATAAATTACCTTACTGAAAATAATTATGATAGTTTTACGCATTTTTTCGACCGGATTTTAGCTGATAAGACCGGTGAAACTACTACTGTGCTAATGAATAAACTGACTACAAATCATACATATTTTATGCGGGAAAGCCAGCATTTTAACATATTCAAAAGCGAGGTTCTGCCATATCTCCAGAGAACACAGCAGGCAAAAAAAGATCTGAATATTTGGAGTGCCGGCTGTTCATCAGGCGAAGAGCCATATACACTCGCAATGATCATAGCGGATTATTTCGGCATAAACAAGAAGGAATGGGATACCAGGATTCTTGCAACAGACATATCAACGCAAGTACTTGAAAAGGCTGTCAACGGTATATATAAAAAAGAGGAAATTGAAACCCTGCCAAAGAAGTGGCAAAGCACTTATTTTAAAAAGCAGAGCAGGGGAGATTATAAAATTATACAAAATATAAATAATGAAGTAATTTTTAAGAGATTTAATTTAATGGGGCACAGATTCCCTTTTAAAAGAAAATTCCATGTCATATTCTGCAGAAATGTAATGATTTATTTTGACGCTGAAACTAAAAAAGAGCTTGTAAACAGGTTTTATGAATATACCGAGGATGGGGGCTATCTTTTTATAGGACATTCGGAATCTTTAAGCAGGGAAGAATCACAATATAATTATGTCATGCCTGCTGTATACAGGAAGTGACTGGAATGCATGAAGTTTGTCTTTTTAATGATATGACTGACTGATTAAAAGGAGGGAGCCTATTGTATAAAAAAAATAACATAAAAGTTATAGTTGTGGATGATTCACTTGTTTTTAGAGAAATTGTAGGCAAGGGTATAGCAAAGCATCCCAGAATAGAGGTTGTAGCAACAGCAGGTGATCCATATCAGGCAAGCGAAAAAATAATGCAGATGGAGCCTGATGTTATGCTGCTGGATGTTGAGATGCCGAGAATGAACGGGATAGAATTCCTTAGAAGACTTATGCCGCAGTATCCTATTCCTGTAATAGTTGTAAGTGCAGTAAATGGTATGGTTTTTGATGCACTGAATGCCGGTGCGGTGGATTTTGTGGCAAAACCGGATTTTAAGTTTCTCAAAAGTGTCGAAGAATTTATAGACGATATTATTGAAAAGGTGATAATAGCATCTGCCGCAAAGGTGGGTCAACCTGTAAAGCGTACATATAACAAGTTATATAAAAGCCCTGGAACATCACTGAATAGTTCAATCATAGCCATAGGTGCTTCCACCGGAGGAACTGAGGCAATATACAGCATATTAAGCGAGCTTCCGAAAGATATGCCGGGTATTTTGATCGTCCAGCATATGCCTCCGGTATTTACAAGACTATATGCCGAAAGACTTAATAACTCATGCAAATTAGAAGTAAAAGAAGCCCGGTCACTGGATAAGGTACTACCCGGTAAAGTGTTTATAGCTCCGGGAGATTCCCACATGAGAGTTAAAAAAATAGCCAATGAGTACATCGTTGAGTGTTATCCCGGAGAAAAGGTTAATGGTCACAGGCCTTCAGTTGATATTCTCTTTGAATCTGTCGCTGAACATTATGGAAAAAATGCAATAGGAGTTATACTGACAGGAATGGGATACGATGGTGCCAAAGGACTCCTTTCAATGAAAAATAAAGGTGCCAGGACTATAGGGCAGGATAAACAGTCAAGCATTGTCTACGGTATGCCCAAGGTAGCATTTGATATTGGTGCCGTGGAGCAGCAGGTGCCGCTGAATGGCATATCTGAAAAGATATGCCGGATGATTTAGAAAATGAGGAGATTGATATATTTATAAGATAAAAGCAATCACATTGTGAGGAAATGAACATGAGCGTTTTTACAATTGAGTTATCATACACCGAAGAAGGTCATGTTTTAGCTGAGGATGTATATAGCAATCAGGGTGCAGTAATTGTCAAGGCCTACACGACTCTAAATAAATACATAATCAATAGGATAAGGGAATTCAAGGTAACAACAATAAAAATTTTTGAGCCCCAAACAGGTTTCCAACATAAATATATATTAAAGGAAATAAGAAAGGCTTATGAAGACAAGATTCTCGAAGCAAAGGAGATAGTAAGTGAGATAATTACCACAGAAGCTTTTGATGCAAAAAAGATTACAAAGCTTTCTGAACGTATATATTCTGATATTGAGGATAACGAATATTTGGTCAGTTGCATGAATGTACTCAGGTGCTCGGATGAATATACCTATTATCATAGCCTGAATGTGGCATATTATTCTGCTTTGATTGGCAAATGGCTGAAGCTTCCACAGAATAGAGTTGTCAATGTGATAAAATCCGGACTTCTTCACGACATCGGGAAAATAAGGGTCCCTAACGATATAATTAATAAAAAGGGTAAATTGCTGCCGGAAGAATTTGAAGAGATCAAGAAACATACTTTATACGGTTTTGACATGATTGAAAAAGCAGAGTCCCTGGATAATGAAGTAAAGAATGCCGTATTGATGCACCATGAAAGGGAGGATGGATCAGGCTATCCGCTTGGATATTCTGGCAGTAAAATTGATTTTTGCGCGAAAATAGTTGCTATTGCAGATGTTTATGATGCTATGACATCAAAAAGGGTCTATGGAAAAAAGTCAACACCGTTTGAGGCCTTTGAGATGTTTTTAACCGAGGGCTTCAGACTTTTTGATACAAATATGGCTGATGTATTCATAAAAGGTATAGCACCTTTTTATGTGGGTGCAAAGGTACTGCTTGATACCGGAGAATTGGCAGAAATAGTATATATTCCGTATCACAGCCTTACAAGGCCTACTATCAGGCACGAAGGCCGGTATATAGATCTGAATTTGGATTACCGGTACAATATCACAGCCTGTTACTTCTAAAAATTTTATATACGATAGTCTTATTTTTTATTACCCATCATATATTTTAATGTTAAGGAAGGATTAAATAATAAAACCCGATTTTCAACCGGAAAAGTTATTATTTATTCCTGAAGCATTTCCCAAAAATCAACTAAAGGAGAATCTTTGCCATGGGTAATAATTATCAAAGACTATTTTATATATTTAAGAATATGGATACTAATCTGGGAAATCCTACGGGCTATATAAAAGTTGAGATGAACGGCCAGACAGCAAAGCTGCAAATATCGCTGAACAATCTGTCAGACAGACCGGGTATAAAGTATCAGATCTATGGTATAAGAAAAGAGGAACAAAAGTTTGATTATACTGCTATTTGCGATTTTCAGATTACAAATGGAAGAGCGGATATAAAGTTAAACCGGGACAGTTCAGATATAGACTCCAATCAATTGAGTTTTGATGATATAAATATCTTCGCAGTAATAGCACGGCTACCTGATGCATATGCCTCTGTAATCTGCCCCCTGGTTGCATATAAAAGCGGAGAGCATAAATGGAAAGGGGAATTTGAGGCTGCCCTGAGGCAGTATGCACGGAATACCGGTACAATAAAGGCTGCTGGAATAAAAGAGTCTGAAATAAAGGAGTTTGAGAAAAAAGAGGCTGAGATAAGGGATACCGGAATAAAAGCTGATGTGGTAAAAGTTGAAAGCCGGATGGAATTTAACGCTCCTGAACCGGTCAGATATAACGGGAATGTAAACGTGAGTGCGGGAGAAACGGCACAAAGCCTGCTGAGTGAACAAATTCTGGAGAGAGAGGATGTTGAGGAAGAAACAGTAGGGGATTTATCTGACCTGATAGAAATATCTGATGAGGTATTTGATAACACAGCCAATAAGACATTTAATAATGTTGCTGCTGATTTTGGAGTTGAACATACGGAACTAAGGGAACAAAGCAATACTGCCCTGAATACACCAGAACGGGAAATGCCGGAGCCTGGGAGCCTGAATTCTGAAGCAACTCAAAAACCCGGGTTAGATTTATTCTCTCAGGCAGACAATAACTTAAATATTGATATGAGAGATATCACCAGCAAATTTGAATCAACCTTAACCAGTTTATATAACCGCGAACATGAAAGCCAGGCATTAAACGACTGTCATATGGGGATATTATCCGCGGTAAAGGCTCCTTTAACAGCAGAAAATACAGCTCTGGCTGCTGATAGTGATACCCTGAGTTCAGAGAATGATATTATCGGTTCAGCTGAAAGAAATTTCAGAGAAATATCTGAAATAAACACTGAAGGTGACAAGGTCAGAACCGAACTGGATATAGAAAGTCTCAGAGAAGAGCTGGATAAAAGCTTTGAAACCTGCAATCCATTCAATAATAAGAGCAGACGCTTTAAATGGTGGAAGATCAACAGTCCCGGATATCTCAATAATATTCTCTTCAGAAATAATGTAAAAACATACTTGCTGTTTAATCCAAAAGTGATGATGGCCCATTACAAATACAGGTATATTATATTTGGTATACGTTTTGATAAGTATACCGGAAGGGAACGCTTTGTCTGTGGAGTTCCCGGTGTCTACAGTATTGATGAAAATCCCTTTGGTAATATGGGCAGCTGGGCTCAGCTTGAGGGCTACAAGCCCAAGTATGGTGCTTTTGGCTACTGGATCATACTTATTGATCCCAGAACGGGCAAGTTGTTAAAAATAAAGTAGAATTTTGGTCTTTCAGTACATTCCAATTGGGTATATAATAGAATTGTTATAAAAAAATTGTAATGTATTGGAGGGGAAAAATAATGGCAGCGATACAGTGGAGAGATAGTTATGCCATTGGCATCAAGGAGATCGATGATCAGCATAAACAGTTGTTTGATGCAGTTGACAAGCTATTTGCGGCATGCAGTCAGGGGAAGGGAAAGGAAGAAGTAGGAAATACCCTTAAATTCCTGGAGGACTATACAAAAGTTCATTTTACTGACGAACAGCAGCTACATATCAAGTATGATTACCCTGAGAGAATTAATCATAGGAATATACATGAAAACTTTTTGAAGAATTTTGAAAAATTAAAACAGGAATTTGATGAAAAAGGTGCAGGAGTCCTTTTTGTGTCTACTGTAAATAAATTGTTTGTAGATTGGCTGATTAAGCATATCGGAAGTATGGACAAGGCCTTTGCTACCTTCGTAAAAGAGCAGCAAAAATAACGAGGAATAAGTCACCGGTGGGGATCTTTTCCTCGTTGAAACGCATATAGGTAATAAAACTTTTCTACATCCGAAAAATTTTATCTGAACTGATGCGTTATAATTATTTGCCGAATTATAAGGTAATATGGTATGATTAAGGTAATAAGAGCCTGTCTAATATCTGCTTGTGCTGGTATTTTAGGTGGATTTTGTGTCGGGCAGGCAAATTTTTGAAGTAATAATTTGTTTATAAAAGTCAAACTATTAATAGTTTGACTTTGGAAAATTTAACGTGGCATGGCGCAAAACCCGCCAAAATGACGTGCGCAATGAGATATTAGACAGGCTTTAAGGAAGGCTGATCTTAGCCGTCCCCAGCGAGATAAAGGAGCTGATTTACCTTGACCTCAAAAAATAAGGTTGTTATCCGTATAGCCGGCAAGGATTACACGCTGGTTGGTGTTGAATCCGATGAATATATTCAGAAAGTCGGACTATATATCGACAAAAAGATGAATGAAATACTGATGCGTAACAATAGGCTCAGTACCTCGCTTGCGTCAGTTCTCACTGCCATAAACGTAGCAGATGATTTTTTCAAATCCCGTGAAAATGAATTATCCGTCAGGAGAGAAAAAGAAGCTGTAAGTGAAGAGCTTGAAAAATTAAAAAAAGAGATTGTTCAACTAAAAGAAGAAAATAACAGTTTGTCCGCTAAAAATACCAAACTTCAATTGGATCTTGCAAAGAGAGAAGCTGAGCTTGGAGAAGTAAGGAATTCCATTGACAAGGGCAGCAGACCTCTTGTTCAGAAGGCCTTAAGCGGATACGATATGTAGTTTTACATAGTTTAAACAGTCAGAGGCTTACAGCCTTTGGCTTTTTTGTTGTGCGTCCAG
>JAQSXC010000226.1 GCA_029266335.1 Eubacterium sp.
GCAAATATGCCTTCCTGGGGTATGTCCAAATGTGCAGCATTAATATTTCCTGCTATCGATAACCAGTCGGGTGTTCTGCTGATAAGCTGGAGAGCAAGCTCATTGCTTATTAAGGAAAGGCTTGTCTTCAGGAGTTTTTTTTTATTTCTTTCCTCTTCACATAAGGATATTGAAGCTTGAAGAGCACCTTTCAACTCATTCATATTTATGGGCTTTTCAATGTAATTTAATGCTTTGAGTTCGATTGCAGATTTTAAATACTCCTTGTCAGAGTATCCGCTCATAAAAATTACCTGGCATCCCGGCAATTGCTCTCTGATTTTGTATACCATTTCCACGCCATCCATACGGGGCATTCTTACATCAGTTAATATTATATCAGGCTCAAAGGCGGAAACAGCTTTTAATCCATTGATTCCGTCATCAGCTTCACACACCTCGGTAATTCCCATTTCACTTAACGGTAACCTTCCGATAATACCTTTGCGTGTATTCACTTCATCATCTACAATCAAAAGTTTCAAAAGTTTTTCCCCCTTGATATATATTCAGGTACGATTAACCAAAATATCCCACTGTAAAACAGAGATTTATTATTTAATCCTGCCTTAATTGCTATTATTTTAGCATAAGGAAAATGGCGGGGCAATAAACAACTTATTGACATAATCAGGCAGAAATATCTTTTATGCAAAATCAAAAAAAATTACTATAATCATAGAAATTTTCTAATTTTTCAGTATGGCTTTAGTGATAATATTTGTTTGTGGTCATTTCGCATTAACTTTCAATAATTCTAAAAGGAGCTGGTCCTTCACTTGAAAACATCTTTTTTTAAGAAACTTATGAAATATAAACTCCTGTTGCTTATGCTACTGCCAGCAGTACTGTATTTTATAGTATTTAACTATTTACCTATGGCAGGGATAATAGTAGCCTTTAAAAGGTTTGATTACAGAGGCGGTATTTTCGGGAGTCCATGGATTGGCTTTGAAAATTTCAAGTTTTTATTTATTAATGGTGATATTTTCAGAGTAGCAAAAAATACTGTTTTATATAATGCAGGCTTCATAATTATCAACAACACGCTGCAAATCGCTGTGGCAATAATGTTGACCGAGCTTGCAGGCAAGTATTTCAAAAAAATAACACAGACAGTTATGTTTCTTCCGTATTTTATATCCTGGGTAGTGGTAGGTGCATTCGTATACAATATTTTCAGCTATGAATACGGATTTCTCAACAACCTGTTAAAAACCCTCAGTATAGAACCGGTTAACGTATATGACAAGCCTGTAGTCTGGGTGTTTATAATTTTCTTTTTCTCCTTCTGGAAAAGTATTGGTTACGGTACGGTAATGTATCTTGCGGCAATAGCCGGAATAGACAGGGAAATGTATGAAGCGGCGGATATAGACGGGTGTAACATCTTTCAAAGGATATTGCATATCACACTGCCTTCACTGATACCGACAGTAATAATTCTGGTGCTTCTGTCGATAGGCAATATATTCCGTGGAGATTTCTCAATGTTTTATCAAATAGTAGGTCAAAACTCTTTAGTCTATAGCCATACTGATGTTATAGATACCTTTGTTACCAGATCACTTATGGAAACAAGAGAATTCGGAATGACATCTGCCGCAGGCCTTATCCAGTCAGTTTTGTGCTTCCTGATAATAAACCTGGCAAATCTGGCAGTTCGGAAATATGATAAGGGCTATGCTCTGTATTAGAAATTACTATTTGTGTTACTATATCGGCTCAGAGCCATGATATGGCTCATGGAGGTTAAGATGAAAAAACTCACAGGCGATAAGCTTGTCTTTACAATAATAAGTTTTATATTTATTTTAGTTGTAGCTTTACTATGTCTGGTTCCATTTGTTCTGGTACTTGCAGGTTCGTTTGAAAGCCAGGATCAGATACTTCTCCACGGATACGGATTTATTCCGAGGGAATTTACATTGGATGCTTATAAAACAGCCTTTTTAAACCCTGAAGGGTTAATTAACTCCTACACAATAACAATTACCGTGACTGTTATTGGTACCCTGCTTGGTTTGTTTACAACTGCAATGACTGCCTACGTACTATCCAGAAAGGATTTTGAATGGAGGAACAAATTCTCGTTTTTCTTCTATTTTACTACGATTTTAAATGGAGGACTTGTACCCTGGTATATTCTTTGCGTAAGATATCTGAAATTGAATGATAACATACTTGGACTCTTGCTTCCGTTTATGTTAAGCGTATTCAATATTCTTGTAATGAAAAGTTTTATGAACAGTATACCCGAAGCCATATCCGAATCGGGTAAGATAGATGGTGCCAATGATTTCAGGATTTTTACAACACTGATTCTTCCGCTTTCCAAGCCTGCTCTTGCAACTATTGGACTGTTCATAGCATTAATGTACTGGAATGACTGGTTTTTATCATACATCTTCATGCAGAATTCAAAGCTGTTTTCTCTTCAGTATTATCTGTATAAAATTGTTGCCGGAGCTGAGGCGCTCAAGAAGCTCACAAATGTCCCGGGAAGAGAAAATGTTGTGGTTCCCACAGAATCATTAAAACTTGCAATGACAATAATATCTACCGGACCTATTATTTTGTTATATCCCTTTGTGCAGAAATATTTTGTTTCAGGACTTACTATAGGAGCTGTAAAAGGATAAACCTGCTTCATATGCAGTTTATTAATAAAAAGATATTTTAAGGAGGATTATTATGAAAAGAGGGTTAAAAAGTTTAAGCCTGGTATTAGCGATGACATTTGTATTTTCACTGCTTCTGACAGCTTGCGGACAAACTGCGCAAAATTCAGCCGACAGTACGGCCGGCTCTGCTTCTGCCGCTCCATCATCAGCTGCTGCTTCTACGGGACTTGATATTTCACAGGAAGCAAAGATTACCATGTATCTGATTGGTGACGAACAGCCTGATGCACCAAAGGTATATGAAGAAGTAAATAAAAAATTGAAAGCTGACATTAATGCTACGGTTGAATGCAAATATCTGCCATGGGCTGACTGGCAGCAGAAATATCCGCTGGTATTCGCATCAGGTGAAGATTTTGACTTGATATATACTGCTGACTGGGTTTTCTATGCTGATCAGGCAACCAAGCACGGTTTTATGGAAGTTACTCAGGATATGCTGCAAAAATATATGCCTGATTATTACAAGGAAATTCCATCAGACTTCTACGATCAGTTAAAGGTTGATGGTAAGATGTATATGGTACCATACCTGAATAAACAGGTAATGGGACATTCACTGGTACTTGTAAGAGGAGATTTAAGAGAAAAATACGGTCTTCCTGAAATAAAAACACTGGAGGACTATGAAAATTACTTATTGGCGGTTGCAAAAAATGAAAAAGGTGTAATGCCTTTCCACAGCGGAATTGACGGGCTCTTCAGCAATCTTTTCTATAAACAGGAAAATAATCTGATGTTCCTGCGTGTAAGCCCTAATTATTTATTTACAACAAGCCTGGAGACAGGTGATGGTAAAATAAGCTATACTCTTGATGATCCGAAATTTGTTGATGGTATAAAAAGAACAAGAAAACTATTTGAAGCAGGCGGTTGGTCCAAGAATGTTCTTGCACTTAAAACTGATGCGGTAGAAGAGTTTAAGGTTGGAAAACTGGGATCACTTTCCGGACAGGCTGAAGCTATGATTGAATGGGCCAGTGCTACCTCCACCCTCCATCCGGAATTCAAGCCTGAAGTTTATGATCTTCAGTCAGATAAGATTCATGAATCCAGTTCTGCAGCTAGATCAGGTATGGGTATCAATGCAAATTCCAAAAATTATGAGAGAGCGTTAATGATGCTCAATCTTTTCGGTACACAAAAGGAATATTTTGATCTTACTACTTATGGTATTGAAGGTCTGCATTATCAGGCTATCGGAGACAATCAAATGAAAACGCTTCCTGACGGAGCCTCAAGATTCCCTACAAAAGCAAACTGTCCGTGGGGATGGGAGCGCAAGGACTTCATGCGTTATCCCGACATAGTATCCAAGGATCTTATCGGTCTTGAACAGAGTTGGATCGACGGTGGTAAGACTTCTACAACTCCTATAGTTTCATTTAACTTTGTAGATACAAATGTTAAGAATGAAATAGCTGCCATTACCAATATCTATAATGTGAGAGGAAAGGCATTGCTCTCGGGCCTGCTGCCAAATGTTGATGATGAAGTAGCAAAGTTGAAGGCTGATTTGAAAAAAGCCGGTATAGAAAAAGTACAGGCAGAATTACAGAAACAATTGGATGAATATATAAAGCAATTCAATAAGTAATAAGCAAAAGTTGTATCCTGTAAAAATAAAGTAGTAATTATAATACAAAGGATATTGCCAGATTTTCAGGTTCCATGAATCTTAATTTCTGGCAATATCCTTATATTCAAAAACTATAAATTAAAGAGGTAAAAGGTTATGAATAAATTATTATACGGTGTCGCCTACTACGATGAATACATGCCCTATGAAAGACTGAATGAGGATATCCGGATGATGAAGGAGGCAGGTATAAATGTTGTACGTATAGCTGAATCTACCTGGAGCACACTGGAACCTCAAAACGGGGTATTTAACTTCTCACATATAGATCGTGTACTAAAAGCCATGCATGAGGCAGGGATTAATGTTATTGTGGGTACGCCCACATATGCGGTTCCTACCTGGATGGTTAAGGAACACCAGGACATACTTGCTGTTACCCCTCAGGGTCAGAACAAATATGGTCCCCGGCAGAATATGGATATTACCAATCCCGCATATCTTTTTTACTCAGAGAGGGTAATCCGCAAACTTATGGAACACGTCAAGGATCACCCGGCGGTAATCGGTTATCAGGTAGATAACGAAACCAAGCATTATGATACTTCCGGGCCTAATGTCCAGTTTTTATTTGTAAAATATATGAAAGAAAAATTTGAAAGCCTGGAAGAGTTGAATAAAAAGTTCGGTCTGGATTATTGGAGTAACAGAATAAACAGCTGGGAGGACTTTCCCAATGTGGATGCCACAATAAATGCCAGTTTGGGTTCCGAATTCTCAAAATTTCAACGGAAACTTGTTACAGATTTCCTCTCGTGGCAGGTTTCCCTGGTAAATCAATACAAGCGTCCCGGGCAGTTTGTCACTCATAACTTCGACCTGGGGTGGAAGGGACATTCTTTTGGAATACAACCTGCAGTTAATCATTTTGATGCGGCAAAAGCACTGGATATAGCCGGTATAGACATATACCATCCATCACAGGATGAACTGACAGGCTGTGAAATATCTTTTGGCGGAGATGTAACGCGTTCTATGAAACAAAAAAACTATTTTGTACTTGAAACAGAAGCTCAGGGTTTTGCAAGCTGGGTACCGTACCCGGAGCAGTTAAGACTGCAGGCATTCAGTCATCTGGCTTCAGGTGCCAATATGGTGTCCTACTGGCACTGGCATTCCTTGCACAATGCTATTGAGACCTATTGGAAGGGGCTGTTGAGCCATGATTTTGAACCAAATCCAACCTATGAGGAAGCCAAAACAATAGGCAGGGATTTTGAAAGATTAAGCCCCAAATTAATTAATTTAAAGAAAGAGAATAGAGTAGCTGTACTTTTCAGCAATGAAGCCCTGACGGCACTTAATTCCTTTAAATCCTTTGCTGATGGTCTGGATTACAATGATGTGCTGAGGTTAATGTATGATGCTTTGTATAGAATGAATGTAGGCTGTGATTTTGTTGACCCTTCCAGCCGGGATATAGAAAAATATACCATGCTGGTGGTTCCGCCGCTGTATGCGGCATCAGATGAACTTCTGAACAGGTTGAATAAATATGTCAAAAACGGAGGGCATATCGTATATGCATTAAGAAGCGGTTTTACCGATGAAAACGTCAAGGTGAGATCCTCCCGCCAGCCCGGAATAATCGGAGAAGCCTGCGGTGTGTACTATTCTCAATTTGTTTCTGCAAAAAATATTTCTCTGAAGGATAATCCTTTTGGTGTAGATGAAGAAAAAAATTCTTTAACTACCTGGATTGAGTTGCTTACACCTAGTTCTGCCAACGTGCTTGCAAGCTATGATCACCTGTATTGGGGGAAATATGCAGCTGTGACTCAAAATGCATATGGCAAGGGTACTGCTACCTATATAGGCTGTCTTCCAAGCTATGAGGTAATGGAAAAGATCATGAAAAATGCATTAATCAAAGCCGGCCTATGGGGAG
>JAQSXC010000227.1 GCA_029266335.1 Eubacterium sp.
TGTGCCAATAATCGGATCTCCCAATGCATTGGCAGCGTTCCAGTGTATATATGTTGTTAAAACTGCTTCAACGGAAGCTGAATTTTGACTGATGTCAATCTTTCGGATTATAATTTTTGGATATGCTTTTTTTATGGAATAGTTACTGGTTGGATAGGCAATTAAATAATCCTGTAATATTTGCCGTTTGGTAAATAAAAGATATTTTTTTGCAGAATTGTGGGCCTCTGAATAATATTTGTCCAAATTATCAATATTTCTGTTAATTATTGAATCAACCTTGTCATTCAGATATGCATTAATGGTAAGTTTAATATTTTTATTTTCAGATTTTGCCCAGGCATTTAAAGTGGCTGCAGCACATAAAACCATGGTTATAAGTATTATACCTGTCTTTTTCACTGAGGATACCTCCTTAATTTGATCAACCTATGATTAATTCAGGCGGGGACTTCCTGATTACCCTTTTTTTTCTTTTATTTTTAATCAGAGTAATTATAAGCATTATTACAGGAAATATAAGTTGTAACGGTATGGATACATAACCGTCTCCATCGCTTTTCAGCCAACGGTATAATTCCATGGCATTAGGGAAAAACCATATGGACAATACTACTGATAAGAGTCCATAGGCTGATACAAACGGTTTGTATTTATTAACCCTAAATAACTCGGCAGTCATTTTGGAGACCGCATACAAACAGATAGTAACTTTAGCTCCACCTCCAATAAATAAATTCATATCTACCAGAGGATCTATGCTGATAGCCGGAATCAGTTGAGCGGCAACATGAGAAGGGTATCTGAAATATTCCGAAAGCGCCGGTCCTAAAATTTGTATATTTCTTGCTGAAATAATCAGAGTCATTATGCTTGTTATGATAACTGCCAAATAAGCAGCTTTAAAACGGCCTTTTATACTGTTGGTGTAAGGCAGTATCATTAAAAAAATAATAAAGTCTCCATAAATACTGCTGGCTATATCCAGACTGCTTTGAATTATTGGAGTTATTTCCAGAAACATTGGTTTGAAACCTGTGTAATCATAATCACCTAAAAGTGATAAGGTAACTATTAAAATTGCTATGGGTAATAGTGGAACCAATACCTCGCAGGTTTTACCCGCAACAGTCAGCCCGCTTCTGGCAGCATACACGGCACATATGGTTAACAAAGCAAGCAAAACAATAAGCGGGGTTTCAGGATAACTGACGGTTACCATGAATTCTCCAAAGGTTCTGGTATTAAATGCCGATACGTATAAAAAATAAATGATGTACAACATACATATTATTTTTGAAATAATTTTACCAAAGCAGTATTCTGTGATTTCCACAAGATTTCTACCGTTATTCAGTTTTGACAAATATAAATATATGGTAACCAGAAGCGTACTTATTAATGTACCCAGAATAACTGCTATCCAGGCATCTCTCTTTGCAGCTATTGCAGGATTTGCAATGGTGGTACTGCCGTGGAAGAAGCCTATAGCAATCACCGCTAACTGGTAATTTGATAGTTTAACCTTACTCATGTGCTCTTCCCATTCCTTCCAGGGCGTCCAGTAAAACTTTAATCGGACTTTCAGGCTGCTTGTCAATACTTAAAAGTATCCCAAGTACAAGAGAAATACCTATAAGTATAAAGTATATTGTCATTAGTTTTCCTTTTGACTTTGAATTAAGTAATTCTTTTAGACTTATTAATACAATTATTCCAATTCCGATAATGACTTTAACTATTTTAGACACCTCTGATTACTGAATTTTTATAGAGTTACCGAGTAACCCAGTTCTCATGATTTTTGATTTTACCTTAACGTTAATTCTAACAGTAGGAAAAATTTCATCATTCCACTTTTTGGAGTTTTTTTCCCAATAGTCCGGATATTCATCAAAAACACGCATTCCAAACCCAAATATGTCGCTCCTGTACTCTTTCCTGCACTTTTCAATAGTCTTTATGCACTCTTCCATTACTGTCCTGTCAAGTTCTTTTCCAACACAGCTACAAAACTCATTATGTTTTTCTTTTATTTGTGATTGCTGTTCTCCGATATTTGCGGATATTTTAATATTTATATCTATTTCGATTTTTCCATTTACAAGTTTGGGTTTTATGTTTGATACGGCCTTCATGTTTTCAATAGCGATTACTTTTTGAGGATCATCAGGATTCTTTATTTCAATGATTGCACTTCTGATCCGGTCTGTTATGAATGCATAACCTCGGGTTTCATATTTATCCAACCAACCTGCTATTTTATCCTCCTTAAAGACAGCCAGACCCTCGGTATTGGTGATTTTGTCCTGCTTTTCAATAGTGCCTATGGACAGCTCTCTGCCTTCAGTTGCAAGCTCCCTGGCCATTTCAAGCAAAATCAGTTTTTTAGAAAAGCCTCTTGATTCAGAGTTTTTTAGTGTATCCCGGATAAAGGCTCCCGGTATCTTTGATAAATCATATTCCTGTCCTACTATTTCCTTGGCCGTTGCACCTTTAGAAACTATTATCATTGATTTGTACTGTGTCTCGTGATCACGTAAAATGAAATCTATATATTCCTGAATACCTGACCTGGCCAGCTCTTCACCGAATACTATTACCTGGGAGGAGCTATAAAATATTTTATTGTTAACCTTTGACAACATTCCTCTAAGAGCTGCAAAGACAGTCCTATCGGTTTCACTGACTGTGACAAAGGATTTCTTTTCATCAGCACCGCCGCCGCTCCCGGCGCCGGAAGTACTGACATTGCCTGGTTTTATAATCTGTGCGGTAACCTCAATCATACCATCGTCTTTCTTGTCAATTGCCAGGGCAGTCAGAATCGAAAGTTCACTCAGGTCTCTATTATTCCAACAGCCTGTGCCGGAAAACATAATTCCAATGATAAGCAAAACAGCTATAATTTTTTTAGTCATCCGGTTTCCCCCTTGGACCGAATGATTTCCCTGTTGTACGGTGCAAATCCTGTCCTCTTGAGAGGGCTCTCGGTCTTGTGAACATCTTCCATATGGGGACAATGATGAGAGTATCCTTCAGGCTTCCAATCTGCAAAGGTGAAAACGGTGCCAGGTAAGGGACGCTAAAGGATTTTTTATTACATAAATAAATGGTTACCATAATGGTTACGAAACCAATACCCATAAGTCCCATTATGTTAGCCGCAACAAGTATTATCAACCTCATCACTGCACCGCTTTTCATCAGCGGAGGCACAACAAAGCTGCAGATTCCGGCTAAAGCCGCTACAATAACCAGTGGAGCAGAGGCAATTCCTGCACTTACTGCTGCATCACCCAGAACAATAGCTCCGACTATGCTGACAGCCTGACCGATAGCTCTGGGCATACGCAACCCGGCTTCTCTGAGAATTTCAAAGGTTAGTATCATAATCAGAGCTTCAATAAAGGCTGAAAAGGGTATTCCTTCCCGGGTTGCTGCCATCGTCAGCATGAGCTTGAAGGGAATGATGGTTTGATGAAATGCAGTTACAGCAACATACAGACCAGGTAAGTACACGGATATAAAAAAACAAAAAACCCTGAGCAACCTCATAAATGTGCCAAAATAATATTCACCAAAATAGTCTTCCTGAGACTGGAAGCTTTCTATCATCAGAAAGGGAACTGTCAACACTGTTGGAGTACCGTCTGCCAGTATTGCTATGTGTCCCTCCAAAAGCTTTGCTGCAACCTTATCGGGTTTTTCACTGTTTCCAACCATAGGGAAGAAGGGAAACCTTCCATCCTGAATGAACTGTTCTATATAGCCTGTTGCAAGTATGCCGTCTATTTTAATTCTTCCGATTCTATTTTTCACTTCTTCTATTATTTCGGGTGCTGCTATCCCTTCAATATAACCTACTGCGATATCGGTATTGGTTTTTTCGCCTAATTTGAAGCTTTCTATCTTGAATTTGCTGTTTTTAATTCTTCTCCTCAAGAGAATGGTATTAGTTCTGAGATTTTCCGAAAAGCCTTCTCTCGAACCCTTGATGCTGATCTCTGTATCAGGTTCTCCTACAGGGCGCTTTTCCGGTGATTTTACTCCTATTTTAATGGCTCTTTCCTCGCCATCAATATATAGAACAGCATCACCTGTCAGAATCACGGCCACAGAGTCTTTAAAACAATTTAAATCATTGATATCACTTGTACATAATATCTTTTCCTTAATTAATGGAAACAAAGGCAATTCATTTATGTTTCCGCTAAACTGAACTATAGGTTCTATAATGTTTTCGGCCAAAAGAGCTTTATCTAAAAAGCCATCAATACACGCTACAATAATTCTTGTATTAAGGCTACCCAATTTAATCTCGCGGATTACGAAATCACTGCACAGAGAAAACTCACTATTTAGTTTATCTTTTACTTCACTAATTGAAACAGGTATTTTATCATTGCTTTCTTGGTTTGTTTTATTGGAACGCTTATAACTTTTAATATTATCTTTGTTGCTTTCTTTATATTCACTGTTATAATCAGGATTTTGCTTTGCATTAATGGTTTCTAACTTTTTAAAAATATTTTTTTTCTTATAAAAATTAACCATGCTATCACCTTAAAATCAGTATTTCCCAAGTAAAGATTGTTATGCCTGGTGTATAAATGCAGATATTTTGGAAAATAATACATAATAGGTATATCAAAATTTTTATCCGATATAGGGAGTCTTTAGGAATCAATGAAAAAAACAGATGATCTGAAATGTAAAAATGGCAATAACATCTTTTTAAAAATCATGATTTTGATATTGGTAGCAACAATAGGAATTTTATCGGTTTTCTGTCTGAAAGTTAATGATATAGTCAAGGTTTACAAGGATAAGTATAACAGCGAATGTGTCTCGGCTATGATAATCATGAAATCAAATCATTCATTAACAACTGATAGCAATTCCTATAAAGATAAGAGCCAAAAGCTCGACAAAGAAAACAATGATTTGAAAAAGCAAAATGAGCAAATAAAAAAACAACTGGAAGCCTTAAAGGAAAAAAATTCACAGCTTGAAGCTGTAAAAAAAGAACTGACTGGAGATAATCTCGAACTTCAAAAGTCACTTAAGAAAGCAGCTTCAGTAGGTGTTACCCCTCAATCCTTCAAAATTTATGAAGGAAATTCTCTCGAAGCAAATAATAAGAAGGGAAAGTACCTGGGTAAATTTCTGGGAACAGCATATACTCCATCCAGTGAGGAATGCGGAAACGACAAGGGAATTACCAGCTCCGGCTTACCGATTGTTCCAGGAGTTTCAATCGCTGTAGATAAATCCCACTGGCCCTATGGGACGGTATTTTATATAAAGGGACTTGGATATACAGTTGCCATGGATACCGGGAGTGCCATAAAAGGAAAGAAGAGATTTGACTTTGCCGTCCTGGATAAAAAATTTGCATACGAGCTTGGTGAACAATATTACGATGTATATCTAGTTAAGCTTGGCAACGGAAAGATTGACGAATCTATTCTGTCATAAACAGGCTAAACAAGTGCATATAATTAAATATCTGGAAATGTTGACCGTTTTGTTTAAATAGGGTATAATACAAGTATAAATTTAACTTAAAATATAATTTTAATCGCTGAGTTACAGCACACTAGGTGCTGTGAACGGGGGAACCATTAATTGGGGTGAATCCTGAATTTTCAGGTAGGGTTAGTCTCGACCAATCCGAATCCGTCAGCTAACTTCGTAAGCGTTGGGGAGAAAGTGAACAAATTATTTTGCTTCTTATCCGATGCTGCAGTCTATACTGTAGCATTTTTATTTCAATTCAGTTTTACTGAACAATTCATTCATTTTCTTCAGTTAAATTTAATCATTTAATTATTATCCACAATATTTTATGGGAGGGGTCTTTATATGATTAAAGTTTGCATCTCCGGTTTAGGCCGCACAGGAAAAGAAATAGCCAAAGCTATGCTAAATCAAAATGAACTTCAGTTGGTCTCGGTAATTTGCAGTCCTGCAAGCAAGTCAAAAAATATGGATCTGGGTCAGGTTTTAGGTATCGACAACACCGGCATAATTATCCGCAGCTCTGACAATTTGGAGGAGATTATATTCAGAAACAAGCCTGATGTTGTAATAGACTTTTCCAATCCAAAGTCCGCTTTGAAAAATGCCATGATCTTTTCAAAGTATAAGATCAACATAGTTTTAGGAACAACTGGATTTTCTCAATATGATCTGAAAAAGATATTTGTTTTAGCC
>JAQSXC010000228.1 GCA_029266335.1 Eubacterium sp.
GGGCTTCTGCCAATATAGTTCTTAGGTTCAAGCACAGATTTAAGTGCTTCAAGAGACATACCAAATAACGGATCTGCTGCTATCCGCTCTATAAGGTCATTGTACTCGCCATCTACTTTAACACGCCTTCCAGCATCCATTGAGTGCTTTCTTATCTGCTCGTGGAGCTCCTGTCTGTCTCCACCATGCTTCACTGCCTCCATCATAATGTTCTCGGTTGCCATAAATGGAAGCTCGTCCATAACATGCTTGAGAATTACCTTTGGATAAACTACAAAACCACTTGAAACATTTATATATATATTGAGTATTGCATCAATTGCCAGGAAAGCTTCGGGAACGGATATCCTCTTGTTAGCAGAATCATCCAGAGTTCTTTCAAACCATTGAGTTGATGCTGTAATAGCAGGATTAAGAGCGTCAACTATAACATATCTGGCAAGAGATGAAATACGTTCGCATCTCATGGGATTTCTCTTGTAAGCCATGGCAGAAGAACCTATCTGCTTTTCTTCAAATGGCTCCTCCATTTCCTTCATGCTCTGGAGAAGTCTCATGTCATTACTGAATTTATAAGCACTCTGAGCAATACCGCTTAGTACGTTTAAAACTCTGCTGTCAAGCTTTCTCGGATAGGTCTGTCCTGCAACAGCAAACACAGTCTTGAACCCCATTTTATCAGCTATGAGCTGCTCAAGTTTTTTAACCTTCTCATGGTCACCGTCAAAGAGATTCAAAAAGCTGGCCTGGGTACCGGTGGTTCCCTTGGAACCCAAGAGCTTCATATTCTCAATTGCATGATCCAGATCTTCCATATCCATCAGAAGTTCCTGTATCCAAAGTGTTGCCCGCTTACCCACCGTAACAAGCTGTGCAGGCTGATAATGGGTAAAGCCCAGGGTCGGCATATCCTTGTATTCAAGAGCGAAGTCAGAGAGCTTTTTTATAAGGATAAGCATTTTGCTTCTTACAAGCTTTAAGGCTTCCGTCATAACTATAATATCTGTATTATCACCCACGTAGCAGGAAGTCGCACCCAGATGGATAATTGCTTTGGCGTCGGGACATTGTTCACCATATGCATGCACATGGGACATTACGTCATGTCTGAACTGCTTTTCATATTGTTCAGCCACTTCATAATTAATATCATCTTTCATACTCTTTAATTGTTCAATCTGAGCTTCAGTAATGTTCAATCCAAGCTCATTTTCAGCTTCTGCAAGAGCGATCCAGAGCTTTCTCCAGGTCTTGAATTTCATATCCGGCGAAAAAATCTGCTGCATTTCACTGCTGGCATATCTTGCATTAAATGGACTTTCATAAACGTTTTTCATCATTTATTACCTCCAGGCTATTTATGGCTTATCGCCTCAACATCACATATTATACAATAAAAACCGAATATTTGCATCTAAATTAATAAAAATGTTCGGATTATTTTTATTCAAAAAAAAGTGCGGGATATAATCCCGCTTTAGACATTTATGAATATCAGAATGCAGAACTCTAATATTCATGTAAAATTATAATCTTAATCCTTTATTCATTCAAGCCATTTCATAAATTTTTTAAGATAATGTATTAATCAAAACTAAATGGTCTCCAGTGCTTTTCTCGCACTAACCAGCTGAACGCTGACTGAAAGTATTTCAATGGCCTTTTTAAGTTCTTCAACAGGCGGCAGTGTTGGAGCTATTCTGATATTCCTGTCCCTCGGGTCCTTGCCGTAAGGATAGGTAGCACCAGCTTTTGTAAGAACTACTCCGGCCTCCAATGCCAGTTTCTCAACATCCTTTGCACTATTATCAAGAGTATTCAGACTTACAAAATATCCCCCGTTGGGCTTGTTCCAGGAAGCAATGCCCTTTCCGCCCAATTCATTTTCAAGAATCTCAAGAACAATATCAAATTTAGGTTTTAAAATATTTGCATGCTTCTTCATATGGGAGCTGATACCGTCAATATTCTTAAAGTATTTTACATGTCTGAGCTGATTGATTTTATCATGGCCTATGGTCTGAATTGTCAAGCTTTTCCTGATGCTGTTCAGGTTTTCAACACTTGAAGCCATCATTGCTATACCGGCTCCAGGAAAGCTGATTTTTGAAGTTGAACTGAAAATATAAACCATATTATCATTTCCTGCTGCCTTACAGGCAGTCAGAATATTCTTCAGTTCATCAGGCTTATCTGAAAGATGGTGTACGCAATAAGCATTATCCCAGAATATCCTGAAATCCCCTGCTTTAGGCTTCAGTGCAGCCAATCTGTCAACAACTGCATCGGAATATGTAATTCCGTCAGGATTGCTGTATTTTGGAACACACCACATACCTTTAATGCTGTCATCTTCTGCAACAAGTTTTTCAACAGCGTCCATATCCGGACCGTCCTGTTTCATATCTATAATAATCATCTCAATTCCAAAAAGCTCGCAAATTGCAAAATGTCTGTCATATCCGGGGCTTGGACACAGGAACTTTACCTTCTCCAGCTTTGACCATGGAGTACCACCCAGGATACCCAGTGACATGGCTCTACCTATTGAATCATACATCAGGTTCAGACTGGAGTTTCCTCCGATAATTATTTCTGCCTTATCAACCCCAAGCATTTCAGCAAAAAGTGCCTTTGCTTCAGGCAAGCCATCCAGCACACCATAGTTGAAGGTATCAGTTCCATCTGCGGCCTTGCGAAGCTCCTTCGAAGGGATATCGAGAATTTCAGCGCTCATGTCAAGCTGTTCCGAGCAAGGTTTTCCCCTTGTCATATCAAGCTTTAATTTCTGGTCCTTAAATGTATTATATCTCTTTTCCAAATTTACTATTTCATTCTGCAAATCACTTTTGGATAGATTGCTGTAACTGTTCATTGTTTTCTCCTCTCAAACACAGTGATAACCAATAATAACGAGACGATAGCGGTTAATATATCCCTGGTGTCCTTGAGGGCACCTTTGCCTCGCTGAAACGCGCTTAAGGTAAAAAAATTTTCTTTCTACAGCTGAAAATTTCCAAAGAACATACGCGTTCTTTTAACTTATGCGTTTTAATTTTAATACATATTATTACCTTTTGCAAGTTTTATGTTCCACAAATTCAAAATAATATTTAACCTCAAATAAAATTAATTTTTATACAGAAATTATGCAGGAAGCAATAATGCAAGCTGCAGTAACACATTAACTTGTTAAAAAACTGCTGCTACTAAAATATTCCCGGATAAATCAGATACTATTCCAGAAACCATGCAGCTTCTGATTTCTTCCCCGCCAGTAGAAACTTCTCTCATACTGCTTTATATCTCTGGATTACATTTAATAAAAAGTAAAAGGAGCAAAAACTCCCTGTCTCAGGAAATTTCTGCTCCTTTTTAGCTACTTTTTTACAATTGCATTATAAAACAGCTTTAATAACCCTCAAAAAATTCTCGCCGGCTATTTTTCTCACCAGTACATCACTGTAATTAAGCTTTAGCATTTCATTCAACAAAGCCGAGTAGCATTGTACTCCTTCAAGTCCCTCGGGAGTACACTCAATTCCGTCAAAATCGGACCCCAACCCCAATGTATCCTCACCTGTAAGCCCGACTATATGTTCAATATGAGCCAGAGCATCTTTCATGGTTGCTTTTCCTTCATTATTCAGAAAGAAGGGATATAGATTCAGACCTGTCACCCCTCCATTCTTTTTTAATGCCAGTAATTGTTCGTCGGTAAGATTTCTTGAATGACTGCATAATTTTTTTGCATTTGAGTGGGAAGCAATTATCGGTGCAGCAGCTAAATTTATTATGTCCCAGAAGCCCTTTTCTGAAATATGAGAAACATCGACCAGCATTCCCAGCCTGTTCATCTCCGCAATTACTTCACGCCCAAAAGGTGTCAGTCCTCCTCCGGATGTTCCGTCAGCCACACCGTCTGCTATCTGATTTCTGAAATTCCAGGTAAGTGTAACACCTCTGACCCCCAATTCATACAGCATTCTCAGAGCCGACAAGCTGCCTTCCAGTGCTTCTCCTCCTTCAATGGTAAGAACAGCACCTATTTTACCGCTTTCACAGGCATCAATTATATCGTTGTAATTACGACATAACGTTATATCGTTTTTATTAATTTCTATTTCCCTGTAAAGCCTGTCAATAATGCTCAAGGCTCTGTTCAACGCCCCCATTTTGGCATGATCTGGTGAAATGAAAGCTGCAAAAAACTGAACATAGTTATCATATGCCTTTAATCTTTCTATATCAATATGACAGCTGTTTTTTTTAAGTCCTTCTTCTCTCTTCATCAGTGATGGTATTGTATCACAATGAGCATCCAGTATTAGCATTATAAATGTCTCCTTAACAATTAATACTCTTTCTGTCCTTTAGGTGTATAAACTTAACCTGATTAAACCTAAAATGCATTTTTTAACAAGTTGATAGTAGTGATTTTATCGTCAGGTTTTGAAAGTATGATCTCAATGACATCAAAACGAACACATCTGTTTGTTTTGTATGTATTGGACAAGTATATGGAAGCAATTTGACGGATTTTCTTTTGTTTGGCTGCTGTGACTGCTTCGGAAGGCGTTCCGAAGGTATGGGTGTGTCTGGTTTTTACTTCTATAAAACAAATATATTCCGAATCATGTGCAATTATATCTATTTCACCAATACGGCCAACCCTGTAATTTGTTTTTAAAATGGTATAATTGTTCCTGCACAGAAATTCTACTGCAAGCCGCTCGCCCATAGAGCCGGTTTTCCTTGTGTTTCTCTCAGACATTCAAACTATCTCCGTTACCTTGAATTTCAGATTAAGCCCATAAATTCATTAGAAAGCAGGAATTTCTGCCTGTCAGTCAAATCTATCTCCATAGCTTTTATCAACGCTGCCTATAAATATGAGAATCTCGGCAACCACCTCATATATCTCTGGAGGGATCTGATCACCTATCCCGAGCGCCGACAGTGTCTTAGCCAGATTTGTGTCCTGATAAACAGGAACATCGGTTTCTTTTGCCTTTTCAATAATTTTTTCGGCAACAATTCCATTTCCTGTTGCTACCACCTTTGGGGCAGAATCTTTATCAGGTGAATACTGGAGGGCAGTTGCATGTTTTATTTCTTTTCTGTTTTTTTTGATATCCTGCACTCTCAGCCTCCATTCTGCGTGCCTTCACGCCGGATATGATTTTAAATTGTGATATCAATACTATTCGGACTCTTTATAAATTCCTTCCTGGCCTCTGTTTCAAAATTTACTATATTTATAGGCTCATCCATTGGCCTGTATGTAAAATCAACAAGTCTGAAACCTTTTTCCAGCAAACTGTTATACAGCTGTCTGTGATTTTCCTTTAGAACAGGAAAAACCTCGGTGTTTTCAAGCCTGAAGTTAGTACTTATATTCTTTTTATCAACGCTTAACAGAGTATCTATCCTTCCAATATTAGTTGTATCAAGTGATATAAGCACAGTCATATTTGAAGGATCAAGCTTTCGTGCTTTTGAGCCTTTTTTAAGCATATACAGCTCTCCGGTGGTATTTTGGCTAAATATGCTCAATGGAAGCTGTACATATGAACTGTAATTATTAAGCTGATTAATAAAATTCAAATTACTTTCAAGATTGTTTGCAATTGCGGCTGCAGCTTCCCGCATACCCTGAGGCAGCTGTTGTATACTGCTTTTCAGTGCCTGTATGGCGCTGTCCATCTCCTTGTATAGTTTGACCGGATTAATCTCACCGCTCTTTTCATCAACTCTGATAAACAGGCTCCTAAGCTTGTCTACAGCAGCTTCAAACTTGTGGTCTACACCTTTGTGAACAGGCTCTATTGAAGCCCGGCCAATTTGTCCTGCTTCATGGGTCTGGATTTTTAGTATAGCGGAATTGATTTCCCTGGCAATAGCCTGGGCTGCAGACTGTTCCTTCCCGGAGAGCTGACCCGCAGCAAGCATGGTATCCAGCTGTTTGCTCACGGAATTTAACAGTGGCAGGTCTGCTTTGCCGGGAATTGCTTCACCTTTAACCAAACTTATAACTTTTTCCATATCAGTTACTGGTGAATTTACTTTACTGCCTGTATTTTCTCCGGTTTGACTCCTGCCTGAAAGCTCAGAGGCATTGGTTAATTTAGCATTGCTGCCGTCTAAATTGGCAGTGCCATTCGCCGGGCTTGAAGTACTATTATTTG
>JAQSXC010000229.1 GCA_029266335.1 Eubacterium sp.
ACTTTAAACAATACAAATCGCTTCATATGTAAAAAGCCCATGCAAAACATACGCAAGCTTAAGTATAATACTATTTATCCCATATAACAATGTATATTCTTATATAGTACCCAGTCAATCTTAACACTTATATTATTCGGTGAGGAAAATTTTTGTAGGACAAGACAGAGGAATAAATACTAGCCCTCTGACTATTTTTCTGTAAAACCGTATAAAAAAATTAATCAATCGACAGACTGCTTCCGTTATCCTTCAGCCACTTCCTGTACTCTTTGTATCTGGGGCACAATTCTTTTACCAGAGCCCAGAATCTGTCGGAATGATTCATTTCCTTCATGTGGCATAGTTCATGTATTACCACATAGTCCAGTACTTCAGGCCGAGCCATGATAAGTTTCCAGTTGAAATTCAGGTTCCCCCTTGAACTGCAGCTGCCCCACCTGGTTTTTTGTTCACGGACAGTAATTTTACCGGGAGTTACTCCCATAATTTTCGAAAAATATCCGACTCTTTGTTCTATTATTCTTTTAAACTGTTCAACATACCAGAGCTTTAAATAATCTTTAAGCATTCCGGTGTTCTCAGTATTTTTTGTATAAAGCTCCAGAGTGTTCTCCTGAAGTCTGAAAACCGGTCTTTTAAGAGATGTCTCTATTTCAATCTTCAGTTTAAACATTTTTCCCAGATACGGGTATTCCTCATCTCCCGCGAATTCCTTAGCTTTTCCCTTTCTGGCTGCCAAGGCTTCAAAGTGCGAGAGTTTATCCAATATCCAGGAGGCTTTTTCCCTCAACAGTTCTCTGACAGTCTCCTCAGAAATTCCATTTGGGCCGGCAACAGTTACAAAGCCGGTTTTATCTATGGAAATGCCTATACTTCTTCTATTGGTTCTTTTTAATGTATATTTCAGCTCCCGGCCTCCCAGTATGATGGAGCAAACCCTGTCATTACTTTTTCCGTGATTTTTCACTTAATCTACATCCTTAAAAATGACTTAATTGACATCAGTATATAGCTTTTTTTACATTAAAACAACCTTACCCTCTATTAACAATGCACAATACATTGTTAATAGAGGGTACTATGCATTCATAGATAGTTTTCAATTTTTTTACCACTTTTGAATATACATATATAAGGGATAAAATTTGGGGATCGCTGCAATCTATGAATTTAGTCGTAAAACTCAGAAATGAATTATCAAGTAAATCATTGTTGAATGAAAAACTTGTCAATCTGCTCCTTGGTTTTCTTATATACTCATTTACAGGATGGGTGGTGGAGACCATCTATATGTCTATTTATCATGGACATATAGTAAAAAGAGGGTTCCTTTTAGGCCCTCTTTGTGTAGTGTATGGTTTTGGATCAATTTTTGTAGTTTATATACTTAACAATATCAGATCGCATCCATTTTTACTTTTCATATGTGCTTCAGCTATAACAACAGTTGTTGAATTACTGGCAGGATTGCTGCTGAGCAAATTATTAACCAGACGTCTGTGGGATTACAGCGGTGATTTCGGAAATTTTATGGGTTATATATGTGTAAGAAATACTGTCATATGGGGTGTCATGTCTCTTTTTTTAATATATATCATACACCCGGTCATACTGAAATTGATTGCTGCAATACCGGTAAAGTCCAGAGAAATCATATGCTATTCAGCCATAATATGTCTGTCACTGGATATCAGTATATCAGTATTCACAAGCTTAAATGGCGTAAATAACCTTGTTTGGATTTCAGAGGTCTTTATGCACAGGATGCCTTAATACGGTCTTCAGCTTTTCCGGTGCGGTTTTTCTCGGATCTGCCAGGTATATCTCATGATGTTTGCGTATCATACCTGTATCATCAATCATATTGTTCTTCTTCATAAACTCTTTCATTTTTTCTACCGAAGCAGGTTCGGTAGCATACGGACCCTTGTGGAGCAGCTGAACACAGAGCCCTTCTTCAAAAGTCTCAAAGCTTGCCTTGTTTACATCCAATTCAGGCTTCTTCTTTTTACAGACTTGGACTGCCCAGTCAAAAACCTCCTGAGTTACAAACTCTGGCTGTCTTATCATGGATGTCCACAGCCAGTTATCACGCTTATAAAAATCGAATGGCCCGTCTTCGCACCACCACAAGCCTTCCAAAGGCGGAACTACATACTCAAAATATCCCTCGGGCTGAGTACCGCTCATTTTAGACATTTTAATTGTAAAAGTTATAGCGTATAAAATACTGACTGACTCTTGATAAGAATTTCCGTTGGGGTCGCCTGTCCCATTCACACATATAAAATTCATGGCGGGAACCTGTATTGCCTGAGGAATTTCTTTTGGCATATAAAGATCTTTAAATTCTTTTTTGAAGTCAAACTTTTCTGGCATAAATATCATCTCCCTGAATAAAATCAAAGGCAGCTGCCTTTGTACTATACCAAACCGGTACAAGTATGAAGCGTACAGGATTATCCTGCTGTAATGATATTATATTACTTTAAACATGACACTTAATGTCATATTTAAAATAAAAATTTAAATAATTTTTTATTTAGTTTAAATTTAATGCCTGTAACCGGTTCTGAAGTTCCTGGAACTTGATTACCTTTAACTATGCCTTATTCCCAATCTTTCCAGATATCAGGCTGATGGCCTACCGTTGCTTTTTTACCGTTTCTGACTATTGGTGAATTATATAGTTTGGGATTCTTGAAGAGAACTTCTTCAGCAACCTTACCCACTCCGAGATTTTGCATGTTGAGACGTTGATATTCCCTGCTGCTTTCATTTATCAGAGCCTTAAGGCCCACAGCCGCCTTTACGCTGTCAAACTCACCCTTGCTCAGCCCATACTTATATAAATCTATATATTGATAACTGATTTTTCTTTCCTTAAAATATCTCTCAGCCTTTTGTGTATCAAAGCCTTTAGCACCAAAAATCTGAATGTTCATTAATAATTAGCCTTTCATTCTCACCAATTCTATAGTTAATTAATTTTTATGTGTATTCTTTCAAACTAAAACTTGTCTCCCAATGCTTTAAGATTATCACCCGATACTCTGTAAACAGTCCATTCATCCATAGGAACTGCTCCCATTTTTTTATAAAACCGGATTGACGGTTCATTCCAGTCGAGCACCCACCATTCAAGACGCCCGCAGTTCCTGTCAAGTGCAAGCTTTGCCAGAAAAGCAAGTATGATCTTGCCAATACCCTTTCCCCTCATTTCAGGCTTTACATACAAGTCCTCAAGATAAATACCGGCCTGTCCTAAAAAAGTTGAAAAGTTGTGAAAAAACAGAGCAAAACCCACAGGTTTGCCCTGGTACTCACCGATAATTACTTCTGCGGCTTTCTTTTCAAATAATGATTCTCTTAATATAGCTTCTGTAGCCACAACACAATCCAGCATCTTTTCGTACTCAGCCAATTCTTTTATGAAGTCCAGAATCAATGCAGTATCTTTTTCTTCTGCAATACGAAGCTTAAAACCCTCAAGTCCGGTATCAATCAAACTACTCATATGTACCCCTATACCCTCTACCTGGCAGGAATACTCATGCACCAAATTCCCATAAGCTCTGGCAAGCAAAGGTTTGTCATTCTCTCATTTTTCCTTCCATGATAGCACTCTGTTTTATCAAAGTCCATTATAAATTGTATAGTTTAAATAAAAATGCCTTTTACATAAATAATCAGTTATCATCTCAGTTTGAAATAATGAGCAGATTATTTTCCAAAAGGCATTTCCCTGGCATCCAGAGTATCGAGTTTCTCCTGCAACTTAACTCCGGAGCATTGTTCCCTATAAGTGTCCAGCAATTGTGCTTCTGTAACTGAAGAGCAGATTGCCTTTAAATCAGGGTAATGCTCAAGTAAAAGGCTTAATCCGCCTCATTCATCAGATTCGAAATGTGAGATAAACACATAATCCAGCTTCGCAGGACCGAGCGTAGTCTGGCGATTGTATCATATTTTATTCATTTCAATTGTGTTGTATTAAGCTGTAAACCATCTGTAAATCTGAATGCAGGAGAATATTGCAATCCACAGCACGCCGGGCAGCACTATCAATAGCATCAGCCAGGTGAGAGCTCTTCTTTTCCCTTTATAATTGCTTTGCGCTTCTTCACTATCGTCGTCTTCGAGCTCCTGCCGGCCAGCCTCCTCTTCCATATCAGCTGTGCCTCCCATAATATCCTGCGCTTTATCCAGCAGATCCGACGGAACATAAATGTCTACTCCAAAATTTGAAGTACCCATGTATATTTCAAGGTAAGCCCCGGCTTCGCGGAATTTCTTAAGAACAGGTATATTATTGGCTTGTAACAGTGCTTCAAGGGTCTCTGCCTCAATACTGTTGGTAACTGTAGTCAAATAGACCTCTTTGGTGTAATTGCTGTCTTGGTTTAGTCTTTGCATGCTATACCTCCAATCACTCAAAAAAACAATTCCAACCATATTATACCATAAATACATTATTTTTATTAATATCTTTGATAGAGTCATTGCCCAGCCGTTTCAACAACAGCGGAGCGGGCCGCAATATTGTTGTTTTTGTTCCTGCTGCCGTTTACAACTATTTCAAGATATAAAAAAAATATAGTTCCAGGAACTATATTTTTTTAAATTAAAATTTATATCTGGCATTTATCAAATGTCTGTATATCAACTCTTTCTCGGTTTGAATCATGTTTGTCAGCTGGGATTCAGTGGTATACATTGCGTTTTTGTCTCTATGTATAATAGATATACCATACTCATTCCTGCCAAAGTTCTTTGTTTTTCTCATTATGGTACCGTCATACTTTGATACACTGTTACTTAAATATACACTTATTTCTATTACATCATCTACTTCGAACTCTCCCGTTGAAAAGATACACATACCGGAATAACTGAAATCTTTGATACATGCAGTTTCTCTTTTGCTTGAGTCAAGTAATTTTATATCTCCCAGCAAGGAGGTGGGATACCTTTCATATTGCCTCTTTTCAGATTCTCTTGCCATGCTAACAACCTTATTAGTGCATATTATGTACTGTTCCTCTTTGGGATTGGCTCCAACTACGCTTCCGCCGTTAACCGACAGGGTTTCATCATCATCCAGCAAACCAATCAGCACTGGATCTCCTTTGAGCATTTCTGTTATGCTATTTTCAGTTTCATGCAGTTTAACAGTAAAAATCTTATCTGTATCTCCACTGATAAAGGTACAATTAATTGGTTTGAATTTATTATAGTGCCTTAATACTAGACTGGGTTTTTCCATATCATCACCTGAATTGTTTATTCTTTTAAATATAATATTGATCTTTTATCTACAACAAATAATGGCCTGTTAAATAACACTATTATTTTTTAACTATTGAATGCCCAATTGAAATGCTGCTATAAAAAGAATAGCATATTATATTTTGTTCAACAACCCCGGTCATCAAGCATTTAACATAAAATTTACCATAAAGGTGCATAAAAGATATTAATTCTTCGATTTAATCAGATTTATTATTTATTTTATCTCTCTTTCATACTAAAAACTTACAGCCATACTGTCTGAAGTATTTTTTGCTTAAATATCCCATTGTATAAATTTAAAGCAAATTTCGTTATTCCTTTCATTTAACATCATATTGAATACAAGGTTGAATTCCTGTAAAATATTTAACAGATCCAAATTTTACATATGCAAAATATAAAATACAAGGTCCAGATACCACGTTTTTGTTATATCTGAGACTAAAAAAGGATATAAAATGGATATAGGAAATTTTGAGCAGGCATATGAGAAAGTAATGCACTCGCAACACCGCAGGGAAGGAATCGGAACACTGGGCGAAAAGACGCTTCATGCCGTTTTAAAGCATTGTTTTGAACCTGATGAAAGTTATCACGAAATAAAGGTTGGTTCATTTTTTGCAGATATTTTAAACCAACATGGCATTACTGAAATTCAGACCCGGCAGTGGAATAAACTGCGTGGAAAGCTCAAGGCCTTTCTTCCTGACAATATAGTTACTCTGGTTTATCCTGTTGCCTATACCAAATGGCTGCTCTGGATTAATGAAGATACAGGAGAAATCAGCAAACGCCGGCTATCACCAAAAAAAGGCTCGGCATA
>JAQSXC010000230.1 GCA_029266335.1 Eubacterium sp.
ACAGGTATATATGAACAGCATGAAGGTTATTTTGACCTTCCGCATATTGATATTAAAGCAATACCGGTTACAGATTTTCCTCTTTACCACAACTGGTCCTATGACAGGATCTACAGAAATGACATGATAAAGCAGCCCGATGTGCTGATGTTCATGTTCCTGTATAATCAGGAATTTTCCCCGGAAACCAAAAAGGTAAATTATGAATTCTATGAGCCAAGATGTATTCATGAATCCTCACTGTCACCTTCCATACATTCGGTATTTGCGTCAGAACTTGGCAGACACGGTGAGGCCTTTGATTTCTTCAGTTTTGCTACCCGTATGGATTTGGACAACTACAACCGCAATACGAGAGAAGGACTCCATACCACCTCAATAGCAGCAGCCTGGGTCAATATTGTCTATGGCTTCGGCGGAATGAGATCTGACGGTGACATGCTTGTTTTCAATCCTTCCATACCGGCCGCATGGAAATCCTACAGCTTCAGGATTCTATACAGAGGTGCCGTGCTGGCTGTAAATGTGGCAAAGGATACAGTTGTTTTCAAAACAACAAACGGACTGGAGACTGATGTGAAGATTTACGGAAAAGAGTGCAGGATTGGGCCTGAAGGTGTGGAAATGCCTGTTCCTGCCCAGTGGAGAGGCCAGTGCTAAATTATTTTCAGTATTAAATGGAAAGTTGGTGGACCAATGTCCTGGATAATAGAAGAAAAAGGTTATAAGAAAGATAATGTTGAGTTAAACGGAAACAAGTTCCTGCTGGGCAATGGTTATATGGGTTACAGGGGAACCCTGGAGGAATTTGAAAAAGGTCAGCTGGTTGCATGTAACCTGCTGGGTGTATATGACAAGGTGGGAGACAAGTGGAGGGAGCCGGTAAATGCTCCAAACGGTTTCTATACCGGATTGAGCTGTGACCAGACTACGTTGGGCACCCTGAACAGTGAGACGCCGGAACATTCACAGTGGCTGGATATCAAGTCAGGCCTGCACTCCAGAAGAAGTGTATTTTCAGCACCTGAGGGAAACCGTATAGAGGTTGAAAGCCAAAGATTTTTAGGATTGTTCAATGTACATCTTATGTGTATGAAATATTCCATTAAGGCAGCCAATAAATGCAATATTGAAATTAAGACAGGAATAGACGGAGAGGTTTGGGATATCAACGGGCCTCACCTGACCCAATTGAAGCCCCGGGCTAAAGGTGAGCAGCTTGTAATTGATGCTGCAACCGGCGAGCTGGGCTGCAAGGTATCTGTGGCTGAAAGCATGGCTTTTGCCGGTGAAGCCGGGGTCGAAATGAACCAACAAATTGTGGCGGAGGACAAAAAAATCCTCAGAAAAGTCACTTTTAAGGCGCAGCCCGGTCAGGTTTACACCTTTTTTAAATACGTCAGTGTTTACACCGGGAATGATGGCGTTGAAGACCCTTCAGCCTCAGCTGAAGCAGACTGCCTCAACGCCAAAACCACAGGTTACGATGAACTCTCTGCCAGGAATACCGCCGAATGGGGGAAACGCTGGAAAATCTCGGATGTAAAGATAAGCGGAGATGATACTGCTCAGCTGGCCCTGCGCTACAGCATATATCATCTGCTTTCCATAGCGCCGGCTCATTCCGACAAGGCATCAATACCGGCAAGAGGTCTGTCCGGTCAGGTATATAAGGGAGCAATATTCTGGGATACCGAAATGTTCATGCTGCCATTTTTCCTGTACACAAACCCTGACATTGCAAGGAATTTAATGAGATACAGGGTGCACACACTGGACGGTGCCAGAAGAAAGGCTGTGGAATATGGCTACAGAGGTGCCTATTATGCATGGGAAAGCCAGGATACCGGCGATGATGCATGTACTCACTTCAATGTGACCGATGTATTTACAGGCAGACCTATGAGAACCTACTTCAGAGACAAGCAGATACATATCAGTACCGACGTGGTTTACGGTATATGGCAGTATTTCAGTATGACAGGAGATGAAAGCATACTGCTGGAGGGCGGTGCCGAAGTGATTCTTGAATGTGCCCGTTTCCTCATGTCTTATGCTTACTTCAAGAAAGACAAAAACAGATACGAGATATTGGATGTTACCGGTCCTGATGAATATCACGAAAGGGTTAACAACAATGCGTTTACAAATAAGATGGTTAAAAATACCCTTGAGGTTGCCGGGAAAACCTTAAAGCTCCTGAAGGAAAAGCATGCAGCTGTCTGTAGTGAGCTTGTAAACCGACTTGGCTATGAACCGGAGCTTGATATTCTGAATGAGATGAATGAGCTGCTTTATATTCCGCAGCCTGACGGCAATTCCCTGGTAATAGAACAGTTTGACGGCTATCACCGACTGGAGGATATCAGCCTTAAGGAGCTCAAAAGCAGAATAATCGATCCCAATGAGTATCTCGGAGGCGGAAACGGAATTGCTGCCACTACCAAAATACTTAAGCAGGCAGATACCGTTCTTATGCTGAACCTTTTCAAGGACAGATATTCATACGAGGTGAAGAAGGCCAACTGGGAATATTATGAACCCAGGACGGAGCACGGTTCCAGCCTCAGTCCATGTGTATATGCGCTTTTGGCGACAGATATAGGAAACCCTGAATGGGCATATAAATATTTTCTGAAAACCGCAACCATTGACTTGACAGGTGAGTCCAAGCAGTATGCAGGAACAATCTACATAGGCGGTACGCATCCTGCGGCAAATGGAGGCGCATGGATGGCAGCCATTCTTGGTTTTGCAGGAGTTTCCTGCAGCGGCAGTACCGGCATAATAAATCCAAGGCTTCCGGCGGCCTGGGATTCATTGGAATTCAACCTTGTGCTGGGTGGACAGATATTTGGAGTCGCAATAGATAAGAGCAGCGTAACTCTTCATTCGGAAGAAGGAAACACCGCAGACTTTATTTTTTATATAGCCGGGCAGCCTGTCAGCTGTAAGCCGGAACAAAGCATTTCAGTCAATTACAATTGAAACGGTAAAGCCCTGACTTAAAACAAGACCCTGAGTTGCGGCCGGCAAATTATGTTGTAGCCGGGAATTTATTATGTACTATAACCGGACTTGCCCTTACAGGGTTAAGTTCTGTTAATAGATAAGCCTCCCCGAGCGATTTACCTGCTGTAATTCTTCCTATGTGCCGGGTGAAATGCAGCAGGAAATCAAGGCTTAAGTATGAAGGGCCTGTTTAGGCGGAGTAACTGATTAGCAGAAGTATGTATAAATACTTATTGACACGTGCAAAACGATTAACAGGTACAGAATGCATTATAATATATCGCCGCACATCTGCGGAATGGAGGTCAACATGAATAACATAAAAGGAGCATTATTTGATCTGGATGGAGTAATAGTGGACACGGCAAAATATCACTATCTTGCCTGGAAGCGTCTGGCTGAGGAACTTGGCTTTGAATTTACCGAAGAACATAACGAAAGACTCAAGGGTGTAAGCAGAATGAGATCCCTGGAAATTTTGCTTGAGGTCGGAGGAATAAGCCGCAGCGAAGAAGAAAAGCTGGCTATGGCCGAAAAGAAGAACAACTGGTATGTTGAATACATAAAGAAAATGGACGGGACTGAAATTCTTAAAGGTGCAAAAGAATATCTCCTCAAGCTCAGAAACCAAGGTGTCAAAATCGCTTTGGGCTCTGCCAGTAAAAATGCACCTATGATTCTTGATAATCTGGGTATAACCGGGCTTTTTGATGCTATCATTGATGGCAACAAGGTATCCAGGGCCAAACCCGATCCTGAAGTATTTTTGCTGGGAGCTGAAGAGTTGGGACTTACAGCTGCCGACTGCATTGTTTACGAGGATGCCGAAGCAGGAATAGAAGCCGCACGAAGAGCCGGAATGGGAACTGTTGGCATCGGCAGGAGGGATATACTGAAGGACGCTGACATGGTTGTAAGCGGTCTGTACGAATTACTTTAGTCCAAATTGTTATTTGACTGCGCTCTTAAGGATATGTCAATATAAAAAAAGCAAAAATAACTATTACAAAAAGAGCAAAAAATTAACTAAATGTGCTTTAAAAAAGTATTACATTTAAAATAATAAATCTATACTGATGCTTTTAGTGCTATATGCTTATTTTTAATAGGAATATAGGCTAAAAGCATTATTTATTAATGAAAAATGTCGAAATAAACAATGTAGATAAATGTATATAATTGAAAGGAGTAAAAAAATGTTAAGCACACAAACAATAGTTGATTTGAATAGTGTAATAGATAATATCGACTCAAGAATCGAACAGAATAAAGATAAAATTGATACTAAGGAATTGGACTATCTGACATACCAAAAAATAAAGATACAACAGCTTATTGATGATATACATCACAAACAGGAATTTTTTAATGGTTAAGGTTTGCTCCTGAAACTAAAAATAATCAAGAAGATTGGTATGATCTATGGATGCTAGGTACGTTAATGTGTTTTTAGAGGCTTTCAGCCTCACACTTGAGCAATTTGGTGTTAAGAATATAAAGAGGACTAATATCAAAAAGAAAAGTAAATTGTACGTTGATTCGGAAGTTTCTACCATTGTACTTTTAAATGGAGGGATACAGGGCAATATTGTATTATCCATGTCGCAGGATACAGCTAAAGGATTGGCTTCTGCAATGATGATGGGAATGAGTGTTTCAGTAATTGATGATTTGGCTAAAAGTGCCATAGGAGAATTATCCAGCATGATTGCAGGAACTTCTTCCACAATGATAGTTCCATTGGGAGTGGCTGTGCAAATAAGTCCCCCTGTGGTTATTTTTAACGCCTGTGATATAAACCCATTGGAGACGTTGGCAGTTGATTTTGAGACCCAGTTAGGTAAAATAGAGTATAACATAGGTTTTGCATAAACCTGTTTTTGACACATAAAATAGTATATTTAATATTTCTAAACAGCCCGCAGGGGCTTTTTTTATTTGTTCTCCGGTAATCAGCATATGCTTTAACAAGGAAATAAAAACAGGGCAAACAATGTCAGGTATTTTTAGAAACTTTATAATATAATATCAGTATAAGATTTCAAAAGCAGATGCATACCCATTGGGAACATGGTCTTATACAGGAGGCAGGCATGGATCATAAAACTAAAATTCAGGAATCAATGAAATATATTGAAAATAATTTATGTGAGGAAATAAATTTAAGTGATATTGCCAAACAGGCGTATTTTTCTGAATTCTATTTCCACAGACTTTTCAGAAGTATCACCGGAAAATCTGTTATGGAATATGTGCGGGAAAGAAGGCTTGCTGAATCAGCCGAAGCTCTGGCTAAAACAGATGAAAAAATAACTGACATTGCACACAAATACCAGTATGGTTCAGAGGAAGCCTTCTCCAGAGCCTTTAGAAAAGTTTTTGGAAGCAGCCCCAGAGACTACAGAAATACCTGGAATGAAAACTATCACGATAAGAGCACTTATATTCGCACCAAGAAACTTTTGAGCACATCAAATTGTGCCCGCCTTTCAATGGCAGCATAATATTAATTTAGTCTATTTTATAAGGAGGATGCTATGAGTTTAGTACCTGTTGTTGTAGAACAAACGAGCCGTGGAGAACGCTCTTATGATATTTTTTCCAGATTGTTAAATGACAGGATCATTATATTAAGTGATATGGTTAATAATGAAACTGCAAGCCTGATCGTTGCACAAATGCTGTTTTTGGAAGCTGCTGATCCTGATAAGGATATCAACTTTTATATAAACAGTCCGGGTGGTGCAATAACAGCAGGTTTTGCCATTTATGATACAATGCAGTATATAAAATGTGATGTATCTACAATTTGTATCGGTATGGCCGCAAGTATGGGTTCCTTCCTGTTGTTGGCCGGAACCAAGGGCAAACGTTTTGCGCTGCCAAATAGTGAAATTTTAATTCACCAGCCTTTGGTGCAGGGCGGAATACAGGGCCAGGCTACCGATGTTAAGATTCATGCGGAACATCTGGTTGCAACCAAAAGCAGAATAAACAGGATATATAGCGAGAGAACAGGGCAGCCGTTGGAAAAGATCGAAAAGGATGTTGAAAGAGATTTTTACATGACAGCTGAAGAGGCAAAAGCATATGG
>JAQSXC010000035.1 GCA_029266335.1 Eubacterium sp.
TTTTGTAATTCGTTTTGCCATTTTGACTTCTCCTATTCTATGTTGATTATATATCAAAATCCTTGAGAATAGGGTGACAATTTTTATTGTACAACATCAGTTTGAGTAAGTACAAGGAAATGATAAGATTGACTGGTGTTCCGGAGCTGATTCCATTAGAGTCACAGAAAGAATGGCTCGATAAATTGTTTGATGAAAATCCATATATGAATAATGTCTATCCTGGTGAGTCCAGAAAAATTCTAGATGTATTTTTTATTCGCAATGGAGAGATTGAATACTTTAATCTTGGAGTGCATCCTATTTTTCGTGAAAGTTACGGGGTAGGAAAAGGAATAACAAAAAGAAAAGGATACATGATTTCCGAACGCTGTAGTCTGTGTGGTATATGTGAAAAATCTTGCCCGCAGAGGGCTATTTCTTTTAAAGACAAGTATTATATAAGGAATGAGAATTGTCTTCATTGTGGATTGTGTTATGAAAATTGCCCCGTAACAGCGATAGAAAGAATTGAGGATTGATCAAAAATGAACTTTGAGACACAAAATGACAGACTACAATGGATTATACAAGAATTATGTAATGACTCTACCGACTACAAGGATTTAAAGGTGCGCAGAGAGGATAGAAGAAAAATCATGCGTTCTTTGATGAATATCCGTATGCCGAAGCCTGTATCCAAGGAATTTTTGAAAATACAGGATGAATTTTTGAAACAGGAATCTATCGAAAAGGGAATCAAAAAACTAGATAACATTCCAACAATCAAAGAAGAATATCATTCGAATCGTCCTTTTGCAGATAAAATATCTATCTGGAAAGGTGATATAACAAGACTTCAGGTGGATGCAATTGTAAATGCAGCGAATTCTCAGATGCTTGGCTGCTTTGTTCCTTGCCATGGATGTATAGATAATGCGATTCATTCGGCTGCTGGAATTCAGCTTAGGGAAGAGTGTTCTCAGTACATGCAAAGCAAGAGAAATGAAAATAGGAATTATGAGGAACCAACAGGCAAGGCAATATTGACCCAAGCGTATAATCTACCATGCAGATATGTTCTTCATACAGTTGGACCAATTGTGACGAATCAGTTGAATGACGCTTTAAGAGAAGATTTACGCTCTTGTTATCGTTCTTGTATGGATGTAGCAATAAAACATGAACTTAGAAGTATCGCATTCTGCTGTATCTCAACTGGAGAATTTCGTTTCCCTAATGATGAAGCAGCAAAGATAGCAATAGAAGTGATTGAAGATAAATTGTATGAATTCCCTGATAAAATTGATAGGATTATTTTTAATGTGTTTAAAGATATTGATCTGGAATTATATGTAAAAGAAATTCTTGAATAAAAACAGTAAGATATTTGAATTTTGTGTGCATATTGTGCTTATAAGAGAGGAGAATATTAATGAAAGTCTTGTTGATAAATGGTAGTCCACATAAGAATGGAGAGACAGCATCTGCATTGTCTGTAGTGGAAAAATCTTTGCAGGAGCAGGGAATAGAAACCAGCTGGTTTCAAATCGGAAGTCAACCTATTAGAGGGTGTATAAATTGTTGTAGCTGCAAACAAACAAATAGATGTGTTTTTACAGACGATAAATGCAATGAAATGATTGAAAATTTGCTTCAAGCTGATGGTGTAATAATTGGATCACCTGTATATTTTGCTGGACCCAATGGGGCGTTGTGCGCTCTGTTGGATAGGGCTTTCTATGCAGCGAGCAATTTTGGTCATTTATTTGTAGGGAAACCAGCTGCAGCTGTTGTAAGTTGTTGGAGAGCAGGAGCAACTGCATCTTTAGACAGAATAAATAAGTATTTTAGCTTTAGTGAGATGCCTGTGGTAAGTAGTAATTACTGGAATATGAAACACGATGGCGTTGATCCTTATGGAAATGAAATTATGGAGAAACTTGGCATTAATATGGCAAAAATGCTGAAAGTGATAGACGAACAGTATAAAAAGAGTGATGAAACATAAAAGCAATGAATAGATTAGTAGTTAATGATGAATGAAAAACATAGAATAATTTTAAAAACATATTGACATATCGCTAAATATAGATATAATGTTAATTATGATAAATGAAAAACAATTAATTGAAATTTTCAAAGTATTGTCCAATGAAACGAGATTGAGCATTCTTAAATGGCTGAAGACACCGGAAGAGTTTTTTCCACCGCAGGGGGAACATCTAACGGAAAAGATAGAACTAAAAGGAGGAGTTTGTGTAGGAAGCATACAAGAAAGGGCTAGGATCTCTCAATCTACAATTTCGAATTATTTGGATATGATGCAGAGAGCACAGCTTTTGGAGGCTGAACGCCATGGTAAATGGACTTATTATCGTCGAAATGAAGAAACTATACAGGCACTGACAGATTATATCAAAATTAATCTATAGTCAGATAAAACAAAAACTAGCAGTGGGGTTGAACTACCCTAAAATAAAATCAAGAATAAAGGGACGAAAATATTCGTTCATTTATTTAGTTTATATATATCTATAATTCTCTATATATAGATATGAAAGGAGAGACTATTATGCATTTTTCGAGTGGTATTAATCGACCACCATATGAAGCTATGGATGGTTTTTTGCAGGTAACCTCAGGATGTTCCCATGGTTCATGTAGGTTCTGTACTTTTTATAATGATGCACCATTCGCATTGTCACAGATACAAGAAATCGAAGAGGACATTAAAGAACTTAAAGCATATGGAGTAAAATACAAGAGAATATTTTTGCAAGGAGCAGACCCATTTATTCTTCCATATGAAAGGTTAATGCAAGTTGCAGTTATGATTCATAAATACCTTCCATATGTGGAAAGTATTGGTGGTTATGCTCGCGTGGATAATGTGAAAAATAAAACGGTGGAACAACTTCGTAAACTAAAGGAAGTTGGTTATAGCAATTTCTATTTTGGAAATGAATCAGGTGATGATTATTTGTTGGAAAGAATGAATAAAGGATACAAAGCAGAGGCAGTTATAGAACAATTATCAAAGCTTGATGAAGCGGGAATGAAATATATTGTAAATTTTTTGGGTGGACTTGGTGGTCATAATTATGGTATACGACATGCAAGGGAATCAGCAAATGTAATTAATCAACTCAACCCGACAATGGTTTATGCTTCTGAACTTACACTATTTCCTGACACTCCACTTTCAGAAGACAATAGAAACGGAAACTTTGAGGAAGCAACCGAAGTAGAACGCTTGGAGGAAATGCTTGAATTTATTCGCTGTCTAGATATTAATACTGTATTTAAGGCAGAGCATGTGACCATTCCTGTCCCAATAAGAGGGAAGCTCCCAGAAGACAAGCAGAATATGCTTGAACTGCTGCAAAAGCAAATCAATTGCGCAAAAAATGGGGAAATGGATGGATTTCGTAAGAATGTCAGGAGTTTATAAAAACTTAGAATGGGAGAATTAATATGGAATATAATGGACCAGTGTATCGTCCGCCAATGGAAGCAGAGACTTTTCTGATTCCAGTGACGGAGGGATGCACACATAATAGTTGTCGTTTTTGTAATATGTATAAAAATGTGGAATTTCGAATGCTATCATTGACATCAATTGAAGAATTTCTTGTCGAGACTAAGAAGAATTATAGTCAATTTATGAATCAATTAGATCGTGTTTATCTTTTAGGGGCAGATCCGTTTGTTCTTTCTGCTGATAAGTTGGAGGATATTATAAGCCTAATTCGAAAATATTGTCCCAAAGTTCAGATTATTACGATGTATGCTGCAGTACGCAATATTACAATCAAGACTGATGAAGAATTGAAGAGATTGGCTGATTTGGGAGTTAATGATCTTTATGTGGGAATTGAAACTGGATCGACAGAATCTCTTACATATCTGAACAAAGGCAATACTGCAGAAGAAGCTAAAGAGCAATGTTTAAGGCTTAATGCGGCAGGTATCCGTCATCGCGATATGATGATGCCTGGAGCAGCAGGCAAGGGAAAACTTTTACAGGAGGCTGAGGAGTCGGCGAAACTTGAAAATGCTACAAAGCCAGATATGATCATACTTACTACAATGTCGATATTCCCTGAGACAGAATTAGATAAAGACGTGAAAAGTGGAATTTTCACTGTGCCACCTGAATCCGAAGTTTTGATGGCTGAAAAACGCTTTATTGAATTGTTGGATATCCCGGATACTTATTTATGGGCAGCTCATTCTCTAGATTCGACACGGATTGCTGGTCTGCTTCGAGATGATAAGGAGAATATGCTAAAGCATTTACAGTATAGTATTGATACAATGGATGATGAGAAGTTTCGCCAAACGTTCCGTCGGAATCATCTTTGAGAATGGAGGGTATGAATGAGCTTAATTAAAGGTATTCATCATGCAGCATTACGTTGCTCGGGTGAAACAGAAATGAATCGAACAGCTTCGTTCTATTGCGACATGTTAGGTATGCACGTGGTAAGAGCCTGGGGGATTGGGCGTAATGCAGCATGTATGATTGATACAGGAAATGGATTATTAGAACTTTTTGCAAATGCGGAGCCAGGTCGCAGACCGGGGCAGGTTGACCATATTGCATTGGCTACAGATGATGTCGATGCTTGTGTAGCTGTTTGTCGTAAGCAAGGGCTTGTAGTTATGCAAGAGCCAGGGGATTTGATGATTCCTTCTGAAAAGCCATTTCCTATACGTATTGCTTTTGTGAGCGGTTTTGCAGGAGAGATTATTGAATTTTTTTGTGAACATTGATATTTTTTGTTGCATGTAAAAGGGGAGAGTAAGAGAAATTTTATCATTTCGATGCTCTATTAGTCAAAATCACTCAACTTACAGTCAATGTGGGTGAGTGATTTTTTTTGTAGTCTTTTACTTGTAATATGAATTGCCTTTATAAAAGAAAGAAAATAGGAAATATAAAAGTTTAAATTTTGATAATTGAGGAGCACTTCTTCTAAAGATATTAGATGTATTATCTTTTTGATGCAGTAGAAGAATATATTTTCATAAATGATTAGAAATAAAAGAGAAATTTAAATTGTTCTGAAATCAGTATTTTCAAGACCAAAGTAGATATGAGAAGGTCAGATAGACTATCTAGTATACTTTTACGGACGCTTTCGAGCGTCCGTTTTTATACACATTAATAAACGTTTAAAAAGTAAGATACCATGTGATTTTGAACGTACTAACATTTGTTCCTCTGGTCGATAATTTATAAATACCATTTATGGATATATTACTTCCTACCTTTGTAATAACTACTCGGAAACCAGAAATTCTAGGGACTATAAAAGAAATAATCTTGTGGCTTGTTTGATACTTAGACCTTCATATCCGAATTTAATGGAGTAAACATCAGACGGTGAAGGTGAAGAGTTGAAGTTTCAATGGATTTTGAAGGTTAGGAATGATACAATGAGGTCATAACAAATTTGAATTTATAGGAGTATATGTAAAGGGAAGCATCGAAGCAGTGAGCCTTTATCAAAAAGCTTTTAACGCTGAAATTCTTGGTTTATATCCTGATGATAATGGTGGATATATGCACTCCGAGTTAAATGCTCATAGTCAAATATTAGCTGTGTCTGAGATTACAGAAAAACTTGTTATTGGAAATACCATGCAATTTTGTTTTCATTTTGGAGATGGCGGCGAAGCTCATGTCAAAAAAGCTTATGAAATGTTGAAAGACGGAGCGACTATTAAAGTTCCTATTTGACCATGTGATTATAGTTCATGTATGTGTTCTCTGATTGATAAATTTGGTGTATACTGGTGTCTTTTTGTTTAGATAATCACTATAAAAATACAACGACAAATTAAAATCTGTTTGTAAAACTGGAGCGTAAAATCTCCAGTTTTTTAGTTTTACGCCGAAGGCTTAAAACACGAGTTGAATGAGAAGCATGTAGCAGACAGTTCCTCCTGCAATGGATAGCAGCATCTGCCTTCTCCATTTATGCAATGCCATTGTGACTAAGATGGATATCAGTTCCGGCATTCCGTGACTTCCTGCAACGATATTTATATTTTTTAGACAGTATATAACCAGCATACCAAAAATAGCAGAAGGAAGTGCTTTTCCAAGATACTGAATATACTTAGGGGTTGGTTTTTTCGAGGAGAAAATCATAAAAGGTAAAAATCGTGTGGACATTGTTCCGAAAACACAAATTGCGATTGTGATGATTTCTTGAGAAATTGTCATGACAGTTCCTCCTTTCTTTCAATGGAATCTTTAAACGCCGTCAAACATACAAGAATACAAAGCATAGTTGGAATCATAAAGTTGTCCACGCCGAATAAAACACGGCAAAGAATGGTACTGATTAGGCCGATAAAAGCAGTAGTATGATTCTTCTCCTTCATCCATTGTTCCATAAAAATCACGACAAACATAGCGGTCATTACGAAGTCCAAACCAGTCGTATTAAAATTAAGTAAAGAGCCTACCAGACCACCAATCGTTGCACCAGAGAACCAGTAAACATGGTTTAGAAGCGTAACAAAGAACATAAACCATCCCTTGTCAATATCTGCCGGAATGTCTGCTGTATAGTTGATTGAGAATGTTTCATCACACATACCAAAAATCAAGTAAAACTTTTTCCATCCCATCCCTTTGAACTTGTCTAACATCGAAATTCCATAAAACAAATGTCTTGCTTGGATGATAAGTGTCATAATAAGAGACTGTATGGGTGCAAATGGAGCAAGGAGCATTGTGGCGGCTACGAATTCTAAAGAACCGCCAAATATTGTTAGGCTCATAAGCATCGGATAAAAAAAATGAAAGCCTGCAACATTCATGTAGATACCATATGCGAGTCCCAGGAACCAAAATCCGGCGAAGATAGGAACCGTATATGGAAAGGCAGCTTTAAATGCTTTTAATTTCATAATAGAATTCTCCTCTTGAAAATATAATAAACATATCGTAAAATATAATTAGAATTATATCATTGTTAATTATAATATTCAAGTCGTAAATTATAAATTACGGAGGCGTTTATGGAAATCGGAGAGATTATTGCGGTAAATCTAAAACGGTTGCGGGAAGAAAGAAATCTCAGCCTGGGGCAATTAGCAGACATGGCCGGAGTAAGCAAGGTGATGCTGTCGCAGCTTGAGAAAGGCACATCCAATCCAACAATTAACAACGTGTGGAAGATTACTGGGGCACTGCATCTTCCATACACAAGTCTCTTAGAATTGCCGGAAAGTGAAGTTGTCCATGTAAAAAAGAAAGACATTCATGATTTGGAAGAGGACAAGTACCATATATTCAGCTACTATGCAAAAGAAGCAAACAGGCCATTTGAATTATATGAGATTGAAATGGAGACAGGATGTGTGCATGAATCGATTGGTCACTCATCGGATAGTTCAGAATACATTATGGTGATTAACGGAAAAATGGAACTGGAAGTAAATGGTGAAAAATATGTGTTAGAGCCAGACGATGGATTTTGCTTTGATGCAGCAGCACCGCATACTTATAGAAATTTGACCAACGAAACAGTGAAAGTGTTTTTGATGATCTACTATTTATCCTGAGACACTTAAGGTGAATATTTTATGCCGTTAAATTAAAATTTATTTTTCGGATAATCATGAATATTTGTAAGCTTTTGCTACCAAAACAGAATATAGTATTTAGTGTTTTAAGTAGAATAGATGTTTTATGACAAAGCAGACGAATTTATACTTTTAGGGACACTCGAAAGGGTGTCTCTTTTGCTGTCTGGAAAAGTTGATATTTATATTTTGGGATGTCCTAAATAATATGGACGAATTTAAGGACATGTGATATTCTTGAAATAGTGAGGTGCTACTATGGAAAATAGAACATTTTATTATGCAAGAGTAAGTTCTAGGGAACAGAACTTGGACAGACAAATAGATGCATTTAAGGAACTCGGTGCAAATGAGAGGGATGTCATTGTTGATAAAGAAAGTGGCAAAAATCTTGAACGCACTGGCTATACTGCGCTAAAAAACAATATGCTTCGTTCAGGAGATACATTGATTGTTACTTCGTTGGATAGATTGAGTCGGGATAAAGGAGATATTAAACTCGAAATGGAGTATTTTCGAGAGCATAAGATTCATTTGAAAATACTTGATATACCTACTACTTTGATTGATCCACCCCAGGGGCAAGAATGGGTGTTTGAAATGGTTGAAAATATCCTAATAGAAGTACTTGGTAGCTTCGCTGAAAATGAGCGAAAGCTAATAAAGAAGCGACAGGCAGAAGGAATTGCCTCTGCAAAAAATAAAGGTGTTAAATTTGGTAGACCTGTGACGATGAAACCAGAAAATTGGGATGAAGTTTATAAAAAATGGAAGCATGGAGAGATAACTGCGGTTGAAGGCATGAGGTTGACTGGAGTCACTAAGAATATTTTTTATAAGTTTGTGAAGGAAGAGAATACAAATCAATAGAAACATATGGCTAAATTATAATCTGGAGAAATCAATACTGTAGGTTTAATGTCAAAGAAAAGATTCAAATGAGATTGAATTACGATAAGTATAGAGAATTATTATATTAAACAAAGGAAGTGGCAATGTGAGTGAAGAAATGATAAGGGGAGATTTACAACAGCAGCGGGCGAGCAAACAAGAATTAGCATCTACAATTACTGAGTTTTGGCATACGATAGAGTTTTTAAATCAGCCTATTTTCCCAAGTGAAAGTAGAGAAAACAGAAAGAAAATAAAAAAAGAAGAAGAGAATTTAAGGTTACAAATTAACTCTAAACCCTATAATACATTTTCAGTATTTCATAAAATTACTAAGGAATGTAAAATCCGTCAGTTTATTGACGAGGATGACAAAAAATTTGTTAGGAATCCCGAGAAGGGAAAAGAATGCTACGTATGTATTGGTCGATTGGAACGAAATGAACTAGTGAAAAAACTTGATGAGTTGTTGGGAATACATGAGGAAGAGATTGAAAAGGATTATAGCAAGTTAGCATGCTTTGGACTTAAATTAGAAGCATCAGGTTTATATATAACTGATTCTTTTAATATTTCACCGCTTTTATGGGGAATAAAAATTGTTCAACAATATGGAAATCAAGCACAGAATGAGTTGACCACAAAAAGATATAAAGATGATATAGAAAAGTATGAGAAAATATTACAAAAAGAAATAAATTTAACGAATGAAGTTTTGATGAATATTTATAGGGAAATAAACAATGACTATGTAACGCCGTTATTAATGAAAGAATTTGATTATGAAGGAATTTTTGCTTACAACAGATATATTGATCAAAAAACTCTTGAAAAGCTGGATAACAAAAGTGAAGATTTGAGTGATTTATCACATGGTTATTTTACAGATGATTTATTAATGGTCAAAGAGAGTATTCAGACTAATGCGTATGGAAATAACAGTAAGATGCAGAAAGCAGTTATTGATTATATAACTTCAATCTCAGAAGAAAAATACTCTTTACAGACTTTATCAAGGATAGATATTAAAAATCGTACAGAAGAGATTAAGAGATGGCTTAAACCTAAAAATTTACCATTAGGAAAATGGCCATCAAAATATGTTCCTGCATTAATGCAACAGGTGGCAATAAATATTCAGATTTCAAAAGAAGGAAACTCAAGTCCGATTTTTTCTGTGAATGGACCACCAGGTACTGGTAAAACAACGTTATTGAAGGAAATTATTTCAAATAATATAGTAGAACGTGCAATTTTACTTGCCAAATATAATACACCGGATGATGCGTTCATAGAGTGTAGCTTTTTTGATGGGAAATTGAGAAATAATGGGTATGATAAATTTTATTATCGATACTATAAATTTAAAGAGAAAGAATTAGCTAATTATGGAATGCTGGTGACATCATGTAACAATAATGCAGTAGAAAATATTACAAAAGATTTACCAAATGGGAATGAGTTGTGTGGTTCTTTAAAAGGTGATGAGAAAATAGATTCAGAACAGAAGATACGAGGATTGACTGAAGTTGAAAATTTGTTTAGCTTAGAAAAAACAAATAAAAACGAAAGTTATAAGATAAAAAAGCGGATTGCTGATCAGAAATATAAAACAGAAACAGTTGAACTACCTGATATATATTTTTCATGGCTAGCACACAGGTTATTATCTGAGGATGAATTTCAAGAAAAGGAATTTAGCGAATGGGGAATGATATCAGCACCTTTGGGTAAACGTTCCAATATAAATAATTATTGTTATCATGTTTTAAATCCATTAATAGATGATTTTTTGAAATCAAACGATAAAAGACAAGAAAGATTATCGGAGTTCAGAAAATATGCTAAAGATTTTGAAAATCAACTAGGTATAGTAATGAAACAGGAAAAAGAACTTATACGATATAGTGAACTTGAGGATACATACCGTGAGAAAGTTGAAAATCTTGAAAAAGTTAAAAACGGGAAAGAATTACAATTGTTTCATCAGATAGAAACAATAAATCAATTAAGAAAGAATAAAAATAGTAATGAAGCTAATTTAAGGAATTTAGAATGTGAATATCAGGTAATGAAAAGTCAGGTGATTCTCGAGGAGAATAAATTAGCTGATTTAAAAAAAGAAATAGAATCATATGGCAGTTTTAAGGATGAAATTTCAAATAATATAGTAGGTATGGAAGATTCACTTAAATTATTTGATCGTATTTGTATGCTATTGAATAAAGAAACTGAAAGATTAGTGAGAATTAAAGAAAAAAAGGTAGCAAAGGATGAGATAGTAAAAAAAGAAAATCTTCTAAATGAGGAAGTTGAACAGGAATTAATATATCTAAGGGATTTGCAAAAAAAGTGTGATGAACAAAAAAAAATTGTTTCGAAAATTAAGAATACAATTAATAATAACACTGAGGAAATTGATGCACAAGAAAAAAATTGTCTTAGATACAAAGAGGAAATACTTATTCTTAACAACAAAAAAGACGGATTAAAGAAGCAATTTTACGAACAATTAAACGAAGCTAAGGAAACAGTGGATGTACTTGATTCGTTGTTTTGGAATGATTTTGATAGTGAGGATAATGATCGTAGTACTAAAGCACAACTAGTAAATCCTTGGGTCAGCGACACATTTAATCGTTCCAGGGAAAAACTATTTTTTCTTGCACTTCAAGTCCATAAAGAGTTTGTATTATCATCAACTGCTTGTAGAGATAATTTCATAAATTTAGCTATGATGTGGCAGGCTAGGAACAATTCAGATGATGATTTGGTTAAATATAGCAAAAAGGATAGGGAACAAGCATTTTCAGAATTATTAAATACATTGTTTTTATTTACTCCAGTTATATCGACAACCTTTGCATCAGTGCAAACTTTCCTTAGTGATATTAAGGAACCTGAAAAAATCGGATTACTCATTGTTGATGAAGCAGGGCAGGCACCGCCTCAGATGGCAGCAGGAGCAATTTATAGAAGTAAAAAAGCAATCATTGTTGGAGATCCAAAACAGGTAGAACCGGTAGTTACAGATGATGCGGACCATATTAAGAAAGCCTTTTCAGATGAAATAGTAAGACCATATATTTCAAAAACTCTTTCTGTACAGGAATTTGCGGATAGAGTAAATAATTATGGAACATATATCAAGGATCTTGAAGGAAATGATCAGGGAACATGGGTTGGGTGTCCACTTATCGTTCATAGGCGCTGTATCGATCCAATGTTTAGCATATCCAATGAGATTTCATACGGTAATTCAATGAAAATTAAAACAAATAAGCCCAAAGATGAATTGTGTAAGAAGTTTTTATATGATAAATCGCAATGGTTTGATGTGAAAGGCAAGGAAAGAGATACAAAAGGGAAAAATCATTTTGTTGAACTACAAGGAAAGATGGTTTGCAAGATGTTAAGTGAAAGTTTTGATTTGTGTCATGGAAAGCCAGATATATACGTTATATCGCCATTTACTTCAGTAATAAATGGTCTTACTGATATGTTAAAATCCTATCCAGGAATGGAAGCTTATAGAGATGATCTGGAAGATTGGTGTGATGAAAATTGTGGAACAGTACATAAATTCCAGGGGAAAGAAGCAGCTGAAGTGATATTTCTGTTAGGGTGTGATGAAAACTCATTAGGAGCAGTTAGGTGGGTTAAAAGTAATATCGTAAATGTAGCAGTTACACGAGCAAAGTATCGATTATATGTCATTGGTGATTATTCTGTTTGGAATAAATCAAAGTATATTAGTATATTGTGCGATTACTTATAAATTAAGGTTATTGAATAAGTGAGTATTTTCCTTTTGACAATAAATATAAATTGAAAGAAATCTGGTTTTGTAAAAGTTTTCTGTTCTTTTTTATAGACAGCAAAGAGTAGAAGTATTATGTTGAAAAAAGGGATATTTGTACTTGCAAATGTTGTGGAAAAATTATGAAAAATGTATTATAATAGACTTGTTTTATGTGTATTTTGATATATGGAGGGAGGATGTTAATGAATTTATTTGATAACCCTCAACTAGACACACGTGATATGTATTTTTATATTAATCAACAAGTAATAATTAGCAGAATTTTTAAAGAAATACATATGGTGAAAGTAAGATATGCAAATAAACCTATTGAATTTATCGTAGATATTAATGCTATTACTAAGAATCCTACTACGGAAGTGTCTATATCAATAGGATTATTGGAAGGGGATATAAAATGATATTAGACTTTTTTGATAGTAAATTAAATGGTGATTCTTGGGAAGAAATTTGTCAATCATGTTATCGAATGAAATATCGAGATCAACATTATACTGAAATTCCAGCTGTACATGGTGGTGACGCTGGAATTGAAGGATTTACAAGAACAGGAATCGTAAATCAATGTTATTGTGCTGAGCGAGATTTTTCTGAAAATGAGTTATATGAGCATCAGCGAGATAAGATGACGGATGATATTAATAAGTTAATATCATCCAAGTATAGAGATAGGCTAATAAAACTTGGTGTGCCAGTGATAAAAGAATGGCATTTTGTGATTCCGTTTTATAAAGATGCAAGAATTATACAACACGCGGAAACTAAGAGACAAGAAGTATTGAAAAAAAAGAAAGATGAACCGGCAAGATATGATTATATTGATGAGAGTTTTGTTATTGTAATTAAACAGGCAGAAGATTTCAGTTTGGAAATTGCAAGGATAATAAGAAATTCACTTACGGATACAAAATTAAATCTAGCCGTACGCGATGTAAAATTGCCTAATTGGGAAGAATGTGATTCTCAGAAAGTGGAAAATATTACACGAAAAGTTAAGGCAGTAATCGGTGATATAAATGATGATGACGATGACTTGAATATCATTGTTAATATGTATGTAGAATCTTACATTAAGGGAATGGAAATCTTACGCATGTTAAGAGTTTCGTATACAGAAATATATGAGGATATTTATGGACTAGAGCAAGCATATAAAAAACAAGTTATTATTAAAACTAGAATGAACAATCAGCAGAGCATGAATTCAATAATTTTTAATGAAATACTTGAAGATTTTGAAAAACAATTAAGAGATGCATGCAAGTATTTTACAGCAGAATCAATTATCGAACTTAAAACAGATATAATAAGTATGTGGTTAGCAGATTGTTCAATGCAGTTTAGAAAGTAGGGGAGTATATTGGGAGAGTTTTTATTATCAGATGAAATTATTTTTGATTCTAAGCCAGAAGCAGTTCCGTATAATTATAGAATTAGCTATAAATTATCTCAACTTTGCTTGATAATTGCGAGTTGTTGCATTGGAAGAAGTGGCTGCTCACTTGTAAAGCTACATATTATTTCAAATGCCCTAAATACTAAGGAATATTCGCAACTTCTCGAAGACTATATTAGTGAGAAATCAACATATATGATAATAAGGTTTGATCCTTCAGTAAACAGAGCTATCAAATTTGCAGTTGCTGATAATTTGATTTGTCAAATTAAAAATGGTTCTTTTCGATTAACTGAAAAAGGGAAACAATTAATTAATGAAATTAATCGAGATGAAACTTTATTAGTGAATGAAAAGCAATATCTTTCAGGCGTAAGTAAAAAATTGACAAATGAAATTATAGAAAAATTAATGTCTGCATGGAGGTACAAAAATGCTGAAGATAAATAGATTACGGATAGAGATAGAGACTGATAATGGGTTATATGGAATAGATGAAGTGTTTGATAGTGGGTTAAACTTTTTAGCTAGCGAAGATAATACTTGTGGAAAAAGTTCAATAATAGAGGCTTTTTACTATGGTCTGGGATTTGAGGAGATTATTGGTGGAAGAGGAGAAAAAGTATTAACATCTGCGTATAAAACTTTTATAGAAGATGGAGAGAACAAGTTATCCGTATTAGAAGCAAAAATATATTTGGAGATCTCAAACGGACAAGAGGAAGTTACGCTTTATAGAACAGCAAAAATGGCAAACAGAGATTCGAGATTGATTACTGTGTATTATTCTTCTTTGGATGAGATAACAAAAAAGGAAACACTAGTTGAAGATATGTATGTTCATATGCCTAATTCAGCAACTAATGCAAAAGGATTTCATAGTTTTCTTGAAAAGTTTTTACATCTTCAATTACCAATGGTACCATCTGCTGATGGAAATCAACGAAAACTTTATTTACAGTTGATATTTTCATGTATGTTTATTGAGCAAAAACATGGTTGGGGGGATATTTTTTCTGGAATTCCAGTGTTGGGTGTAAAAGATTCCAAAAAGCGAGTTTTAGAATTTGTTCTTAATCTTGATACATTAAGTAATGAAAAGAAAAAAGAAAATTTAAAATATGAAGAAGCGCAGATTAAGAATGATTGGGCATTGGAATTTCGGGAATTACAAAATGCAGTAAACAGAGAAACTTGCACAATAATAGGTCTTCCAGTAAGTCCTTGTATTCTTAGTCAAATAGACATTTCAGGCATACATATACTAAAAAATAAACAGGAACTTGAAAATGACATTGCAGGTCTTAAGGAAGAATACGAAAGCCTAGAAGCAATTAAACCTAAAGTTATTGACAACTTTGATGATTTGCAAGAAGAGCTTGAGAAAACGGAAGAGGATATCGAGAAATTTGAGAATAAAATGAGGTGGCTACGAGAAAAAATAGTCAATGAAAATTCTTGTATACGAGTGCTAAATGATAATATAGAAATACTTGAAAATGATTTGAGAAATAATAAGGATGCGGCAAGGTTACGTGAATTAGGCTCTAGTTTGGAGTGTATGACATCTGAAAATATTTGCCCTATATGTCAACAATCTATAGATGATACCTTATTACCTGTAATTGAAGGTATGGAAATTATGAGTATTGATCAGAATATTCGTCATTTAGAGGCACAAAAAATCATGTTATTCTATGCTAAAGAAAGCCATAGAAATAATAAGGCTGAAATGGATGCAGAATTGCAACAATTGCAAGGAAGAGTGTTTTCATTGAGAAGATTGGCAATGGCACTAAGAAATGATTTGTATACGGTAGAAGAGGATGTTTCAGAAGCCATAGTATATAAAAAAATTGATCTACTAACAAGAATTGAAAAGTTAGAGGATTTGCAGGTTTTAGCACAAGAAAAAAAGCAAAGACTACTGCAACTCAGCGAAAAATGGAAACAATACTTGGAAGAAAAACGAAATGTTCCTAGTAAGAAATTTTCTAATGATGATTTGGAAAAACTTTATCAATTAAGAGAAAAGTTTGTTGTAAATCTTAAGAAATATGGGTATAAAAGTGTAATTGATATGCAAGAAATTAAGATATCAGAGGAAAGTTATCTTCCAGTAATTGAGGAATTTGATATGAAGTTTGATTCGTCTGCAAGTGATAATATTAGAGCAATATGGGCATATACAGTTGCATTAATGCAAGTATCCATGGGAAAATCAGGTAATCATCCTAATGTTTTGATATTTGATGAACCTAATCAACATAGCATTATTCCTAATGACATGGAAAAATTCTTTGATAGTATTATAAAATTAGAGAATAAATGTCAGATTATAGTTGGGATAACAATAAAGGATAGCGATACGAAGTCTATCTTGGGAAATTTACCCAAAGGCATGTACAAGCTTATTACAGTAAAAAATAAAGCATTTGGGAAAATGGAGTGATAAAGCATTCCTGCTTTAAAGATTTTTTTGTGTCATTTATCGTTCTTAGTTACTTGTGTGTGATAGATTTAGTTCAGAAGTTTTAGGATTTGTTAGGTAGCAGCTTGACAAATCCTTTTTGTATGAATAAATATAGATGATTAATACAATTTACGACAATTTATTTTATTTGCTCAGATAGTGTTGGTCAAAAAATATGCCAAACATTCGAGAAATCGAAATTTAAATTGATATTAGTATTCTTGTTTGATATACTGTAAATAGTAGTAATTTGCACTTTTGGACATTCTTGATGGAGGTTAATATATGAGTGAAGAACGGATCAAAGTGAATTATAAGCCGCTTTGGAAACTTTTAATTAGTAAGGATATGTCCAAAGGTGAATTGAGAAAAAAAACAAGCATTGCAGCGAGCACTTTTACGAAAATGGTGAATAATGAAAATGTATCATTAGATGTATTGGTAAGAATTTGCTGCGTACTCCACTGCGGACTTGATGACATTGTGGAGATTGAAAGAAAAACGATTTTTTAACAGAAGCTTAGTAAGGATGGAGGTGCTGCTATGGCTAGACCAGAAGATTCTAGAGTGAAAATACCTGCTCTTGTACACTTCACGAGATTAGGTTATAGATATATGTCTTTAAAGAAGATGGTGAGAGGCACGGATTATGATGCAGACACTAATATTTTTTATGAGCTTTTTCGTGAATCTTTGAATATGATAAATGGTACTGAATTATCGATTGAAGACATTAGGAAGATCATTGAAGAAATGAAAATTAAATTGTCAAATGAAGATTTGGGTAAGGCTTTTTTCGGTTTTTTGCAGCAAGGATTTAATGGAATAAAACTTGTTGATTTTGAAAAAGTTTCACGTAATAGCTATGTGGTAGTAACGGAACTACCATATGAAAATGGTGATGATAATTTCAGACCGGATATTGTTGTACTTATTAATGGTATGCCATTATCTTTTTTAGAGGTTAAGAGGCAAAACAATAGAGAAGGAATATTGGCTGAAAGAGAACGAATGACAAGAAGATTTTCTAATCATGCTTACAAGAGATACGTAAACATGACTCAGTTTACTGTCTTTTCAAACAATAATGAGTATGATGATACAGATATTGAGCCAATTCAGGGGGCATTTTATGCTTCTAGTAATTATGGAAAAATGTTTTTTAGTAAATTTAGAGAACAAAGAGAAGAGGAATTAGAAAAGAATCTGAAGGATATAGATGAGGAACAGGAGCAGTTTATTTTAAAAGATAATAATCTTTTAGCAATTAAGGGAACTCCAGAGTATTTGTCATCTATTCAAAGGAATTCACCTACAAATAGAGTTGTTACATCACTTTATAGTGCAGAACGAATTATTTTTCTGCTTAGATATGGACTATGTTACAAAGAGACTGTGGATAAAAATGGAATTAAGAATATTGAAAAGCACATTATGCGATATCCTCAAATATTTGCAACACTGGCGATAAGAGACAAGTTGAATGAAGGATTGAAAAAAGGGGTTATTTGGCATACACAGGGTAGTGGTAAAACCGCTTTGGCATTTTCTAATATACATTTCTTAAGGGATTACTATCAAAACAATGGGAAAATAGCGAAATTTTATTTTGTTGTAGATAGATTAGATTTGGCTACTCAAGCAAAAGCTGAATTTGAAGCACGTGGCTTAAAAGTAATCATGATTGATTCTAAAGAAGATTTTAAGGATAATATTGCATCTATAGGAGAGGCAGATAAAAGCGGTAAGATTTCTGTCACAGTAGTAAATATACAGAAATTTTCTACGGAATCAGTTACAAAACAGGCAGATTATAATGTGAATATTCAAAGAGTGTACTTTATGGATGAAGCACATAGAAGCTACAATCCACAAGGTTCTTTCTTAGCGAATTTAATGGCATCAGATAGAGAGGCAATAATGATTGCGCTTACAGGAACTCCATTAATTGGAGATGGATATAATACTAAAGATGTTTTTGGTAATTATATACATAAGTATTATTATAATCAGTCTATTGCGGATGGATATACTTTGAAGTTAATTCGTGAAGAGATAGAAACAACATATAAAGCAAAAATGGCATCTACACTGGAAATGTTAGAAGTACAACATGGTTCTATTGTAAAAAAAGACTTATATGCACATCCTAAATTTGTTTCCGATATGGTGGATTATATTATTCAAGATTTTACTAAAGGTCGTTCTGCGTTAGATGATTCAATAGGTGCAATGATAGTATGTGATTCAGCTCCACAGGCAAGAGTAGTATCAGATCAGTTAAAACGATATGTTCAATATAATCATGCGTTGGTGCTGCACGATGAAGGAACTAAGCAGGAAAGAAAAGAAATACAGGAAGATTTTAAAAAAGGGAAAATAGATATTCTTGTCGTATACAATATGCTTTTAACAGGCTTTGATGCTCCGAGATTAAAAAAGCAGTATTTAGCTCGCATGATTAAGGCTCATAATCTTTTGCAGACATTAACTCGTGTAAACCGCCCCTACAAAGATTATCATTATGGTTATGTAGTAGATTTCGCTAATATTAAGGATGAATTTGACAAGACCAACAAAGCCTATTTTGATGAGCTTCAAGCGGAACTTGGGGATGAAATAGCAAATTACAGTGAGATTTTCAAGAGCCGAGAAGAGATAGAATATGATTTAAATGATGTGAAAAACCAACTATTCTTATATAATACAGAAAATATGGTGGAATTCATTAACCAGATAAATGGTATTGATGATAAGAAGCAACTTTTGGATTTAAGAAATGCTTTGACAAATTACAAAGTTTTATATAATTTGATTAGGCTATTCGGATATGATGATTTATATGTTCATTTCGATTTAGACAAGGCCATTCAGATGCTAAATGAAGTAAATAATAGAATTAACATTATTAACTTCAAAGAAAATATTGAATGCTCAGAAGATATGTCTGCTGTCTTAAACATGGCGTTGGATCAGATTAGCTTTCAATTTAGAAAAATTGGTGAAGAAGAGCTTATAATTGCAGATGCATTCCGAAATACTTTGGAAAAGACAAGAAGGGAAATTGTTGACCGCTGCTTAGATCCTAAAGATTTGGAATATGTAGCATTACTTGACGAGTTAAAGAGAATTTTCAAGAAGAAAAATATTGAAGAATTAACATCTGATGAAATGAAAGATTTGATGGGAGAATTAGATGCTTTGCGTAAGAAAGCAGAGCAGAAAAATCATGCAGATCAGATGCTTGCAGATAAGTATGGTGGAGATGTGAAATATATGAGGACGCATAAGCGAATTATGGAAAGTCCACCGCCAATTGCAGATGCAATAACTATTCACAAAATTTTAATGGATGTAAAGAATCATGCAGATGATACGATTGCGCATAATGAGAGTGTTTTGGATAATGAGGCATTCTTTATTCGTTCATTGCAGCCATTTATCATTAGTGCATGTAAAAAACAAAGTACTCAGGTGGATATACAGCAGATTAAATTTATTGATATGTGTATTTCACAGGAATACTTTACAGAAAGGAATTGGGCATCATAATGATTACAGAAGTAGTAATGGCGAAAACAAAAGCCATGATTGATGATTTAAAAACGGTGTGTGCAAATTACGGATTAGGAAATGCAAGTAGTGAATATAAGATAATTACAGAGGTATTTCTATACAAATTCTTAAATGATAAGTTTTTGTATGAGGCGCGTGGCATTGAAGAAAGTTTAAAGAATAGTAAAAATATTGAAGCTGATTTTGCAGCAATGAGTGATAGCGAATACGAATTGTTGCTTGCAAGCTTACCTCCAGCGACAGCACAGTTAAAGAGAGAACATTTTATTTCGTTTTTGTTCAATAATAAGAATAGAGATAAGTTTAATGAATTGTTTGATGAAACATTGATAGATATTGCAAATTTTAATATTGATGTTTTCTCAGTAAAGACAGGAAGCGAAGATAAGATTCGACTTTTTGATTCAATATCAAATTTTGTAACAGAAACAAATAAGAGAGCTGATTTTTGCAGAGCGATTATTGATAAATTAGTAGCTTTCAGTTTTGAAGAAGCTTTCTCACAGAAATATGACTTTTTTGCTGCAGTGTTTGAATATTTAATAAAAGACTATAACAAGGATTTTGGCAAATATGCGGAATATTATACACCACATTCTATAGCAAATATAATTGCAAGAATAATGATTCCTGATGGAGTACAAAACGTAAATATATATGACCCGGCAGCAGGTTCAGGAACCCTGGTATTATCATTAGCGCATGAGATAGGTGAAGAAAACTGTGCTATTTACACACAGGATATTTCACAGAAGTCCAATGAATTCTTACGATTGAACTTAATACTTAATAATCTGGTTCATTCTTTGGGACACGTTGTGCATGGAGACACACTGCTAGAACCACAACATTTGAATAAACAGAAAAATGGATTGATGGAGTTTGATTATATCGTGAGCAATCCTCCGTTTAATGTTGATTTCAGTGAAAACAGAGACACATTGGCAGGTGAAAAATATTCTGATAGATTCTGGGCAGGAGTGCCTAATGTTCCGAATAAGGACAAAGATAAAATGGCAATTTATCAGATGTTTTTACAGCATATTATATATTCTTTAAAAAAAGATACTGGTAAAGCGGCAGTCGTAGTACCAACAGGATTTCTAACAGCAGGTACAGGAATTCCTAAAAAGATTCGAGAATATATTGTTAACGAACGTATGCTTCGCGGTGTGATTTCAATGCCTAGCAATATTTTTGCAACAACAGGAACAAACGTCTCAATTCTTTTTATTGATAGAGAAAATCGTGATGGAAAAGTTCTTCTTATGGATGCATCTAAACTTGGACATAAGGAAAAAGTAGATGGTAAGAATCAGAGAACGGTATTAGAACCGAGCGAAATTTCTGATATTATAAATACTTTTAATTCGGCGCAAGAAAAAGATGATTTTAGCGTAGTCGTTGATTATAAACAGATCGAGCAAAAAAAAATGTCTTTCTCGGCTGGTCAGTATTTCGAAGTCAAGATTGAGTATGTAGAACTTACACAAGAAGAGTTCAATACAAAAATGACAGCATATGCAGATACATTAAAAGATCTGTTTGCAGAAGGTAATAAATTACAGAATGAGATACTGGAGCAATTAAAGAAGGTGCGGTATGAGTAAAATTACTAAATATTCATTTTCGGATTTATACGACATGGCATCAGGAATATCATCAAAAAAAGAACAAGCAGGACATGGTTCACCATTTGTGTCATTTGGAACAGTATTTAATAATTATTTTATTCCGGATGAATTACCTGATCTGATGAATACAAGTAAGAAAGAGCAGGAAATATATTCAATTAAAGAAGATGACATTTTAATAACCAGAACCAGTGAAACTATTGACGAGTTGGCGATGAGCTGTGTAGCTATAAAAGATTATCCGAAAGCTACCTATAGTGGATTTACAAAAAGGCTTCGTCCTAAAATGAAGGGTGTTGCTTATTCGAAATATATGGCGTTCTATTTACGTGGTTATTTGTTTAGGAAAGCAGTAACAAATAATGCATTTATGACTTTAAGAGCAAGCTTTAATGAAGATATATTTTCTTTTTTGAAATTGTACTTGCCTGATTATAAGCAACAAGTAGCAATTGGAGATTTACTTTTTAAAATAGAGCAAAAAATTCAACTTAATAATAAGATAAACGATAATTTACTATATCAATCTTCGATGGTTGCCTGACCATTCATAAGCATTGGGAGAAGCCAATCTCGAAGACGAATAAGCTCTTTGTTTTCACGCTGAATACTGATCATTGCGGAATCGATAGGATCTATAATATTTGCTGCTTTATAACGGATTGATTCTGGAATATCTATAACCTTATACTGGTTTAAGTTTTCCTGATTGATTTTCATCTGAATCGAACCAGTTTTAATTTGAATAACAGGTATATCTTTCAGAAGCATAAAAAGCAAATAACATGTGTATCCTTCAATTGGTTCAAGAACATGCGCATGATTGTTTATCCAACACTTTCCGGAAATCCTCTGAAGTATAGGATGCCCACTTTTGTCCATTACAGAACCATCTTCTGCAAGAAGGATATAATTTGCATCAAATATAGATTTATTTACATAGTCCATAATTCCCGTTGCACCGTAATATGGAATGTCTCCTTGCATTAATAATCTTTCATTGCTTGAAAGAGGAACTCGTTTTGAATCATGGCAAATGGTTATATCACCAATGGTTGTAGAATTCCAATTATATGGGATTTCACGATTTAGATCTTTATTCCATAGCATTTTACCACCGGACGTTCGATAAGGATTTCCATTTATATCTGGAAAATCAAACTGGTTAAACCAATAATCAAAAAAAGTCTTGGCTTGCTGCTCTAAATTATCGTTTAAAATAAAAACTCTACCAACGGCAGAGTAAAAATATAGGAACTGCCGTTGTATGTTGTTCTCTAAACTAGGAGAATTGACAATGAAACAAGAACTAATAAATGAAATAATGCAAGGTATGGCACAAGAAATTGACAATGTGCAATTGCAAAGGTTGCAGCAAGTATTGGAACATACATTATTCCAATATTCTATTACTACTCGTAATAAAGAGAAAGATGAAGATGATAATCATAAATATATTAAAGTATTCATTGCGGCAAAGAGAGTTGAAGGTTGTTCTGAGAAGACTATTTCGTACTATCAGACAACAATAGAAAATATGTTGGATGAGGTTAATAAAAACGTGCGAAGGATAGTGACTGATGATCTTAGAATCTATCTGACTAAATATCAAAATAAGAGGAATCTTAGTAAGGTGACGGTAGATAATGTAAGAAGAATTCTTTCAAGTTTTTTCTCTTGGTTGGAAGATGAGGATTATATTTTGAAAAGTCCGGTAAGACGAATACACAAAGTAAAAACGACTTCGAATATTAAAGAAACTTATTCAGATGAATCATTAGAAATTATGAGAGATAAATGTACAGAACTTCGTGACTTGGCTATGATTGATATGCTTGCTTCAACTGGAATGCGTGTTGGCGAGATGATATTACTTAATAAAAATGATGTGAATTTCTCTGATAGAGAATGTGTTGTTTTGGGAAAAGGAGACAAGGAAAGAATCGTATATTTTGATGCACGAACCAAGATACATCTTATAAATTATTTAGAAAGTAGAACGGATAAGAATGAAGCGTTGTTTGTTTCTTTAAAAGGAAAACATGAGCGCTTAAAAATCGGAGGCATAGAGGTAAGGTTAAGAGAGTTAGGAAAATCTCTGGGGATACCCAAAGTGCATCCACATAAATTCAGAAGAACTTTGGCTACAGTTGCAATTGATAAAGGAATGCCGATTGAGCAATTACAGCACTTACTTGGACATCGTAGAATAGATACAACTTTGCAATATGCTATGGTTAAGCAAAGTAATGTTAAGATTGCTCATAAAAAATATATTGGATAAAAAGAAAGTAGGAGGTCAATATGCGAAGAACTAAACTTGGAGAGTGTCTTTCAGTAAAACATGGATGGTCATTTAAAGGAGAATATTTTGCGGAAGCTGGAGAGCAATGTATATTGACACCGGGAAACTTTTATGAAAAGGGTGGATTTAAGCCAAATAGTGGAAGAGAAAGATATTATACAGGTAAATATCCAAAGGAATATTTATGCCATAAGGGAGATTTGATAATTGCTATGACGCAGCAAGCAGAAGGCTTATTAGGTAGTACAGCGCTAGTTCCCGATGATAATAAATACTTGCATAATCAACGTATTGGTTTGATAACATGCAATGAAACAAAGATATATCCATTATTTGCGTACTATTTGTTTATGACGAAAACGGTCAGAGAACAACTGGAAAGTAGTGCATCAGGAACAAAAGTTAAGCATACATCTCCAGAAAGAATATATGATGTGATAGTATCTATTCCAGATCTATCAGAACAAAAAAGAATTGCAAATATCTTAATGTCTATTGAAAAAATGATAAACAATAATATTGAGATAAACGATAATTTAGAGCAACAATTATTGCTTTTGTATGATTACTGGTTCATACAATATAATTTCCCAGATGAACATGGAAATCCATATGCGGTATCAAATGGTAAAATGGTATGGAATGATAAAATAAAACGACACATTCCACAAAACTGGAAAGTAGGTACATTGCTCGATTACGGAAACATTGTATCTGGAGGAACACCTTCAACATCACATCCAGAATATTATTCAACAGATGGTAATGCATGGATTACGCCCAACGATTTATCGGGGAATGAATCTAACATGTACATATCTCATGGAGAACGTGATATTACAATAGATGGCATTAACAATAGCTCAGCAACGCGCATTCCTAAAGGAAGTGTTTTAATCAGCACAAGAGCACCTATAGGCTATATTGCGATATCCGAAAATGAAGTATGCACAAATCAAGGATTTAAATCAATTATTCCTTCAACCCCGTATAATTGCTATTACATTTACTATTTTATTAAAAGAAATGTTCCAGCATTAGCACAACTTGGAACAGGAACTACTTTTAAAGAAGTTTCAAAAAATACATTATCCATGTTTCCAGCTCCACTTATTCCAGATTATATTCTGCAACAATTCAACTTAAAGATAGAAAATCTTTGTGGTCTTCGCAGAAAAAATGAAGTCGAGAATAAAAAACTCATTATTATGCGTGACTGGTTACTCCCAATGCTCATGAATGGTCAAGCCACCATCGAAGATTGATACGGTAAATTATCGTTTACAGTAAAAAAAGTAGTTGCTTAAGCGTTGATGTTTTAATTTGCATTAGAAAGGATTTTAATGGAAGAATATATTTTTTGGGGTATATTCATTATTTCAATAATTTTATTTAGGTTGATTCTTGAATGTATACATATACCTAGATACCGAATATCCGATGATGTTAAAAATCAAATACTTAATAATGGACTCATTCATTTTACCCTATGGGAGCGAGCTTCTGAAATTCAGAAAGATGGATTGGTTCCGGGAAAAAGAAAAGCAATGAATATCTTTGAGAAGAATATGGTATGGCTGTATATTAATAATGCTGAAGAGTTCCAACAGAAATGTGATATTGTGCATAGTAAGGGAGACAGGCGTACATATAATGCAGTAGTTATATTTAAAAATATAGAAGAAAAACAGATAAAACATATGAGATACAGGAAAAAAGATATGGCAGTTGTATACAGGGGAATATTAAGTACATCCAACGTCATTATTGAAAACCTTGAGTAAGGAGATGCTGAAATTGGAATCTACAAAGAATAAAGGAAGAATTTTAGCTCTTTTACAGTATTTATATAAAAATACAGATGAAGATCATACAGTCACCACCAATGAACTAATTGAAATATTGTCACAGGCAGGTTATACAGCTAATCGGAAAACAATTAAGGACGATATTGATATAATTATTGATACTGGATTTGATGTTATTACTGTTAAATCAAGCAGTAATTCCTTTTTCTTTGGTGATAGGACATTCGAATTACCGGAGCTTAAACTTCTGGTCGATGCAGTATGTTCATCAAGATTTATAAGTACAAGTAAGAGCGAACAATTGATTCAAAAACTTTCAACACTTACAAGTAGTAACTTATCGCCACAACTAATTCAGAGAATCTATACAAAGGATCGAATAAAGTCTACGAATAGTCAGCTTTATTATGTAATAGACAAGGTTACAGATGCAATTCAAAGCGGAAGAAAGATCCAGTTTAGATATACAGAGTATGCTGCTGATAAAGAAAAAGTTTTGAGGAATGATGGCGAGTGTTATATAAATAGTCCATATGCTCTTCTTTGGAATGAAGATTATTATTATATGATTGGCTATTCTGAAAAAAGAAAAAAGGTAATTACATTTCGAGTAGATAGAATGGTAGAAGTAGAAATTTTAAATGAGAATGCATTTCCGGAGCCAGAAGATTTTCACGTAGTGGATTTTATAAGAAAAGTATTTGAAATGTATGATGGAGAAGAAGAAACGGTTACTTTAGAATGTGAAAATACATTGATGAAAGTGATTATCGATCGATTTGGTGAAGAGGTAGATACAGAACGTATTTCCCAGGAAAAGTTTCTGGCTAATGTTTCGGTTTCGACGAGTAAGACCTTTTATGGATGGATATTTCAGTTTGGAGGTCAGATAAAGATAGTTGGGCCTGAAAAAGTGAAACGAGAATATATTGATATGGCAAGAGCTGCGATAGAATAGAGAAGGCGTTGGTCGATTATTTGACCAGCGTTATTTTTTAATCAAAATCCGATTGTAATATAAAATTTGAGTGATATAATATTCTATAGGAAACGATAGTTTCCTTTAGAAAGGAGCGGTGAGATTATGAGACATAAGTCAGTGGAGAGAATGAATTCCATGAAACAATATGTAGATGACTATTATTTTAAACACCGCCGTTTTCCTTCAACAAGTGAAATCGCTTGTGAAATGGGAATTGTTAAGAGTACTGCTTATAAGTATTTAGTAGCTATGAATGAGAGTGGAATGCTTAAATATGATGGTAAGGAGATACTTACAGACAAGATTCAGAAGGTCAATACAGATACTACTCATGTTGCAGTCCTTGGCTCAATCTCATGCGGAATCCCACAGCTTGAGGAAGAGTATATAGAGGAATATGTAACTTTACCGGTATCAATGTTTGGCAAAGGTGAATTCTTTATATTAAGAGCAAATGGAAAATCAATGATTGAGGCTGGAATTAATGATGGTGATTTAGTTGTCATTAGGAAGCAGAAAGAAGCAAAAGATGGACAGATCGTTGTAGCTCTAATTGAAAATGAGAATACCTTGAAGCGGTTTTATATTGATAAGGAAAAGAAATGTATTAGGTTACATCCTGAGAATCATACAATGGAAGACATTATTGTTTCAAATTGTGAAATTCAAGGTGTGGCAGTTCATGTAATTAAAGCGTTGGAATAAGGCGCAAAGTAAGACTAAACAGTTGCTATAACAAAAAAGATCAGAAGGAAGCACCAAATTTCTATAGTGGTCAGCACTTGGCTTCGGTGTATCGGAATCTGGCTATTATAGAGACTCATCAACGGTTTTACTTTCCCTGAATCCGTTTGAGTGATACTTTTATATTACTTAGGAGGTATTCGTTAGATGAGAAAACGTAAAGATTTGTTTTGTGTATGCTGCCCACATTGTGGAAGCATCGTTGCCAAGACTTCTTCGACTGAATATACAGAAAATAAGTGTACTTGTGGGAGAAAGGTTGCATCATGGGTGGAAAAAGGCTGCATTATGGTTTTTGATGCAGAATGTAATGAATCTTATGAGATGGCAGAGAGACTAAAGTTATATCATGAAAAACTGATGGTAGAGCAGTCATAAATTTTACCAATATAAAATTTCATACATTGAGACATTGGAGGAATCGTCAGATTAGACGAAGAGCTTTTACATTACATTAAGGCTTGGGAATCTTCATAGGCGGCACCGATGTTCAAGAGTTTGTGATGAGCTGAATATGGCATTGACAATCCTATAGGTGACTCGAAAGATCGAGCGCTGATTGTTATTAGAATCATTAAGAGCCTGGCAAAACGTTAACAGTAATTCATGGGACAAGTGGACAACACCACTTCCTAACAGAATTATTTGTGTACCGTTTTGCCGGGCTTTTATTTTTATGCATTTTTAGGAGTAATTTTACACCTGTTAACGTTTACAGGCTCCAGAAACGAAAGGAGCATGTATATGTATTACGATTTAGAAATGAGTGGTAAAAGAATTAGAGGATTACGAGATACAAAGGGATATACACAGGAAAGATTAGCAGAGGAAATTGGAATGTCTCAAAAAACAATCGCAGCAATTGAAAAAGGGAAGAAAGGAACAACCATTGACACGTTGGTTGCAATTGCAGATGTATTAGAAAGCTCCCTTGATTATATTGTAGGTGGCAAAACAACAAGCACTGAAATAGAAAATTTATTATCAGGACTTTCTGCTGATAAGAAGGAAATGGCTTTAAAGATTTTGAAGGGCATTCTTGAAAATATATAATTCCCTCAAAGGAGTAAATTTGAACTGCTTCCCGTCAAGTAGACAATTAAAAAATTATAAATCTTTTCTGCCAGCAGGTATTACCTGCTGGCAGTTTTTATGCTGCTTTCATATATATT
>JAQSXC010000231.1 GCA_029266335.1 Eubacterium sp.
TATATCTGTTCTTTTCTTGATGATAGCCCATATTTCTTTACGCCATTCATCTGCTTCAGGAAGAAAAAAGTCAGTTGCAAAACAAGTTGCAAGAATTTTGTTACCTTTAATGTTGTATTCACCTTTAGCATTAGTCCTTATAGGCCAATCAAATTTGTCTGTTTTTTCTATGGCGTTTTGACCATATCGTTTTGCATGGGGTCCATAAAAATAACAATATGTACAACCATCACTAATTTTGTAACAGCCTGTCCATGGTTCCCAGTTCATAGCGTCCTCCTTATTTAGTGAGTTTTATTGTGTCTATATATAATCAATCTTTTTTGCGCCTTTTCCGCCAAATGCGTACAAGTTATTATTTACCTCAAAGCCTCGTTTTCCATCTGTCATTTCTCAAATATCTCTATGTCATCTATATTTTAGCATATTTTTAAGGGGCAAAAAGAGCATTTTTTCGCTCAATTTCCGCCCCAAATCCGCTCTCAAACCACAACATCTTGTGGTCAAGCCCTACTTTTTATCCTCCGAACCACATCTTGTCATCAGAATTATCGCTTCCACATGCCCCGTCCAAGGGAACATATCTACCGGTTGAACTTCCTTCACCTCAAACCCATTCCCGCTCAAGAACTTCAAATCCCGTGCCAGCGTAGACGGATTACAGCTTACATATACTATCCGCTGTGGCTGCATATCTACAAGTGTATTCAGCAGAGCCTCATCACAGCCTTTTCTGGGAGGGTCCACTACAACTACATCAGCTCTGGTGCCCTCAAAGTATAGCTTTGGTATTACAATCTCCGCTTCTCCGACTATGAATTGCGTATTTGTTACATTATTCAGCGCAGCATTTTTCCGGGCATCAGCAATTGCATCAGGTACTACTTCCACACCGATTACTTTCTTTGCCCTCTCGGACAGAAACAGCGAAATGGTACCTATACCGCAGTACAGGTCAAATACATTCTCATGTCCTGTCAGTTGGGCATATTCAAGTGCTTTCCCATAGAGTATCTCAGTTTGAATTGGGTTAACCTGAAAGAAAGACAATGGAGAGATATTAAACTTATACTTTCCTATGTAATCTGAAATAAAGTCCTGACCGTACAGGCATATATTTTTATCCCCCAGGATTATATTTGTATTTCTGGTATTTACATTGAGTACTATACTCTTTATATTCTTGTATCTATCAGTAAGTTGCTGAACCAGTTTATCTGCTTGAGGCAGTTTTTGTCCATTAACTGCAAGTACAACCATTAGTTCATCGGTTTTAAAGCCTTTACGGATCATAACATGGCGCAGCAGGCCTTTTCCAGTCTTTTCATTATAAATACTGATATTGTTCTTATTACAGAATTCTCTTACCAGTTCCCTTATTATGTTGCTTTCCTCAGGCTGGATATCACATTTTGAACTGTCTATAATATTGTGGGACCTGTTTTCATAAAAGCCTATCTTAACCTCGTTGTTTTCAATGCCTACGGGGTATTGAACCTTGTTTCTGTAATTAAAAGGACTTGACATACCGATTGTGTCATGAACCTTCACATTTTCAAGCCCGCCTATCCTCTTTAAGTTTTGAAGAACAGTGTCCTTCTTGAATTCCAGCTGTGCCTCATAGGTCATATGCTGTACAGCACACCCGCCACAGCTTTCAAACACCGGACAGAAGGGATTGACCCTCTTATGGGAAGGCATGATAACCTTCAAAAGTTTTCCTACGGCATAGCTTTTAGTCTCTTTTATTATTTTAACGGTAACTGTTTCCCCCGGAAGAGCGGAATCCACGAATACAACAAAACCTTCAATTTTACCGACTCCCTGCCCCTCATGAGTCAGACCTGTAATCTCAAGCTGGTAATTTTTATTTTGAGAGAATTTTTTATCGGAAGCTTGTTTCATTTTAATATAGTTAGCCTTTCTCTAGCACGGCAAATAAAGCCGAGCACTCCATTTTATTCATAATGATAACATAGTCCGGTTATTAACTGCAATTAATAAAATTGCAGTTAATAACGGCTCAATAATCTTCCTTAATCGTTATTACCTCAAAAAGATTGCCGCCTTTGCAAGATTTTGAGAATAATAACAGGTCCGGTATTTAGCTGCAAATCTATTAATAAAGGCATAACAGAAATTCTTCTTCAGTTGACCATGAGGACTCTGAAGCAAAACTCCGGTATGCCTGTTAAATATGATGTATTTTTACTTAATAACAAAATTTCTTAATGCTTTTGCTTATAGTCCAGAAGCATCTCACGAAGCTTGGTAGCATGCATTCCTTCGTCTTCGGCAAATTCTTTAAATACCATCTTGATTTGATCATCCTCAATTCTTTTGGAATACATTTCGTAATCACGAACCAATTCCATGGAATTTTCCCATGCCCTCAAAAGCCTATCATATGTTGTTATTTTAACTTCATTATCTAATGTTGTCATTTGTCTCCACCTCCGTATACTTATTATTTGCATTTTTATAAAACTAATTCATTGAAAAAATTTAAAACAATTTATTAAACATTCCTTTGCAACTAAATATTGAGAACATAAAACCTACATCGATGGATATTCTAATATTAAGAAATGATTAATTAATAACTCCCATTTTTCAAGGGTCATTTTCTGAAAATACTGCGTTGTTGTATTGCAATAAAGCAATTATTACACCTTCCGCCGCCTTGTCTTTTCGAAACTATATCACTTGAAAACCGGGTTTTAATATTTAATCGTTCTTATAAACTTTTTAAGAATGGAGGACCATTGATGGGTGTAATTTTTATTTTGCTGATTATTATTGCATTTATAACTTTATTATTATTTGCATTTGATGCAAAAGTAAGCATAGTATTTGACACCGAAAGAAATGATATGCACTTGGCATTTCTTTGGTTGTATCCATTTCTGAATGTTATAGGGACAATGGAAAATACCAGACCTGTTTTGGATTTTTATTTTTTAAAAAAACATTTGTTCAGTAAGAGTTTAAAGTTGAAAAGGAATACCGGCAATATTAAAAAAACCGACTTAATCAAAATAATCAAAGCAGAAGCTGTGAGTATTAATACGAGATACGGATTTAAGAACCCCTCCACCACAGGCATCACCTGCGGAGCTGTCAATGCGGCTTCACAGTTTATAAATATAAAATCTCTAAATCATGTACCTGATTTCATGGCCATAAACGACTATATTTATCTGGATGCAAAAGCAAGTGTAAATTTGGGTGCCTCACTAACAAACTTAATAAAATTTCTTAAAAACAGGAGGAACTTGCAATGGATCAGACAAACTTAACACAGAATGTAGATGCATTATTTTCTAATCTTGAGGGCTTTACTCAAAATGAAGGACTTATCGGGAAGCCTGTAACTCACGGAGATAAGACCTTTATTCCTGTTGTATCTGTAACACTTGGATACGGTTCAGGGAATACGGCCAGCAAAGCTCATTCCAACGGTTCATCATCGGCTTCGTCACCTTCCCCTATGCCAGGAATGAGTCCTGCGTCAGGAACCGGCAACATGTCTGGTGGAGCTTTGGGTCTTGGAGCAAAGCTTAGTACAGATGCTGTTATATTGATTGACAAGGATAATGTCTCCATGATGCCTTTAAATGCTACAGCAAATGCAGGACAGTTAATGGATAAAATTCCTCAGATACTGTCGGGTATGACAGGAAAGCAGCAGGGTTCTCAGTCACAGGGACAACAGCAGTCACAGCAAGGACAACAAACACAGTCAACGGGAAAACAGTAATTGTGCCACTATTTTACAGCATACCTTATAAAAATATGTAAAAAATATAATATAATCATAACCTTCATGGGCAGTAATGCACCTTGACTGTTTAATATTCTTTAATATGAAAGGATAAATTATTATGGAAAAAGTTGAGAGAAAAGAAAAATCGGGCTTAGGTTCGTTTTTATTGCGTTTGGTAGTAGGCGCAGTAATATTGGCAATAACAGCATTTTTAACTCCGGGATTTGCAATATCGTCCTGGTTTTCATTGTTACTGGCCGCAGTTGTTTTAGCAGTACTTGACTGGCTTGTAAATAAGATAACCGGCATAAATGCAGCACCTTTTGGAAGAGGAATCTCTGGTTTTATACTGGCTGCAGTAATAATCTGGGCCATAAAGTTTATCGTGCCCGGCTATAATGTAACCATGATTGGAGCCTTGATAGCTGCATTAATTTACGGTGTTGTGGATGCAATAATTCCGGGACGTGGAATGTAAGTCTTTTAATTGAAACTATGAAGAAGTCGGCATGAGCCGGCTTCTTCCAATGCTACTGGCAAGCTAAAAAATAAACAAACAAAAAAATTGTCCCTGAAAGGGACGAAAAGTTATTATTTGAATCAGTATGCCGTTATAATAAGTATTCCACAATGTTATACTTTTATACCTTTATTTTCCAACTATTTCTTAAATTTTAACTTTATCAGAGATGTTTTTAAGTTCGTCAGAGGCTCCCTGTAATAGAATGGATATCTGGTCCAGATCCTTCAAGGTACCGGTTTGTATATCAATAATGTCATTAATGCTTTCTCCTGTTACTGAGGTCTCAGAAACAGTTTTTGCCATAGAATCCACAGCTTCCATAAATTGAATGGTGGACTCGTAATGTTCATGTGTTTTATCGGCAGATTCCTTTATTGCCTGTGCCACAAGATTGACGGATTCTATGATTTCCGATATTCCCTCTTTAACCTCTATTATTCTTGAGGCTCCATCTTCAACACCTGTAACTCCCATATTCATTTTTTCCACGGCGAAGCTTATACTTGTCTGTATCTCTTTTATTTGGTTTTTAATCTCCCCTGCCGAGTGGTTGCTTGCGTTTGATAACTTTCTGATTTCATCAGCCACTACTGCAAATCCCTTACCCTGCTGTCCGGCTCTATTTGCTTCAATAGCGGCGTTCAATGCCAAAAGATTTGTCTGAGAAGCTATCTGGGTTATGGTATTGGTTATTTCTCCTATTTTGTCGGAGGAGGATTCCAGCTTTGATATTGATGCCGCTATGGACTTAACTGTCTCATTAACAGTATTGATCACCATTTCAGCTTCTTCCACTGTCTTCTCCCGTGACTTTGCCACTTCTATTGCTCTTTTACTGTTATCAACAGCCTTTTGGGTTTGCATTGATACATTTTTTACATCTGTAATAATACTCTCGGTATCTAATTGCTTGCCTGATGTTTGTGCCGAATTTTTTTTATAGCTGGAAATCTTGTCAACACTTTCACGGTTTTGCTTTACAAGTATGGTTAAGCGCTGCTTGAGATTACTTATTTCGTTTGTTGTGTCTTTGAATTGTTCCACCATCTTTTGCTGTCCGTCAAGGACACTGTTAACCTTGCTGCTGAGTCCTCCAATTTCTCCATCAGTTTTAATATCCGCCCTTACTGTAAGATCACCTTTTTCAACCCGTGAGAGAATTGCTGCCAGCGAATTGATTGGATTTGCAATTTTTCTTGATAAAATAAGAGCTATTGCCATACCAACTAAAATTGATATAATCGTAATGCCGATAAATATCCAAAATATTGCCGTTTTAATGGCTTCAGAGGTTTTTATATCATTAGCCAGGTAATTATTGAAGGATAGCTTGAGCTTATTGATATTATCTGTAAATTCCCTGTTCATTTGTGTCATGCTTGTATAACCATTTGTGATTGCAGCCTTCTGCATAATGGTACTTCTTTTCAGAATTTCTGAAGCTGCCGAAGCATATGAGGTTTGCTGCGTTTTAATACTCTCCAGCACCTGGGTATTATAACCCAAATCTGAGAGTTCCTTGAGAAGCTGTTCAATGGAAGCCTTACTATCATTATAATTTTTAGAAATATCTTCAAATGTCGCAGCAGAATACATTATGTCAGAGTTTAACCGGGCAGTATTGTAAATAAGTTCCGAAAACTTTTGATACTGGGTCAATTCTGCAATCAGCTGTTTCATATTGTACACTCTGTCAAAACCGGATGCTTCGGAGTTTTCGATATTCATCTGAATACTGCCTGACACATTGGATACCTCTTGCTTTAAAGCTTCAATGCTTTTATTAAATTCCTCCTC
>JAQSXC010000036.1 GCA_029266335.1 Eubacterium sp.
TAGGCATACTTCCTTTTCAAGGTGGTTATATCAACTTCATGCCGGCCAATTATTTCATGGATAGATCTGTTATCTTCCACAAGTTTGTCCAGCTTCATATTAGCCTCGGTTCTGAACTCCGTCAGGATAGCTGTCTGCTCATAAACTGCATCCAGTTTATTTTCTACTCGTTCAAGCCTGTGTTCCAGCCTCGTCTGTCCTTCTTTTAAATTATTTATATCTCCTCTGATACCCCTTAATTCTCCAAGAACCAGACTTTGGAATTCCTCATTGGTCAAAAACTCCACCTCCAGAAACAAGATTTTTTTCATAAATATATGATATCATAGAACGTTTTATTCTGCAATAGCAAATATTCAACAATACGTTCGAAAATTATCAAAGCTTTTCAACCTGTTTTTATCACTGATCCCTAAGTCCGTAACTCTCCTCCGAATTTACACGATTACATTCTTCCCGATAATTATTGGCCAGGTTTCTTCACCCTTCAGGCATCTATTCTTGGAGAGTGTAACACTCTTATCCAGTATTGCGTAGTTCAGGGTAGAGTTCTCCTCCACAATGCTGCCCTGCATTATTATACTGTCTTTGACTACAGCGCCTTTCTTTACGGTAACACCTCTGAAAAGCACACTGTTTTCAACAGTACCTTCTATTATGCAGCCATCGGCTATTATAGAGTTTTTAACTTCTGCCTCCTCATTGTACTTTGCAGGCGCTTCATCCTTAACCTTGGTAAATACCTTTGCCGAGCCCAGCAGTTCCCTGTTGATTTCAGGATTCAGGAGCTCCATGTTGCACTTATAGTACATCTGAACTGTAGATATGCTCCTCCAGTAACCTGTGTACTTGTAACCGTATATTCTGAGCTTGTGAAGCATTTTTATTATTATATCCATTACAAAGTCGTAATAGCCGTGAGCCACACTCTCTTCCAGCAGTGCTATGAGAAGCTCCCGCTTGATCATATAGGTTCCGAGAGAAGCCAGCAGTGTATTGGGGTTCATGGGTTTTTCCTGAAAATCTATTACCCTTTGAGTGCCGTCTACCTGCAGTATCCCCATATTTGTAAGCTCATCTATCGGAACATCGTTCATTTCACGATAAGCGATGGTTATATCCGCATCAGTTTCCTTGTGTACTCTGAGCATATCGTCAAAGGTAGTTGTATAAACACAATTTCCCTGTGATATTACTACATATTCCTCATTGCTTCTCTTCAGGAAGGTAAGGTTATTATACATTGCGTCGGCAGTTCCTCTGTACCAACCAGAGCTTTCATCCGACAGGAAGGGGGGAAATATGAACAAACCGTCATTTTTCCTGTCCAGGTCCCATTCCTTGCCTGAGCCAAGGTGGTCCATCAGCGATCTGAAGCTGTACTGTGTGATAACTCCTACATTTGTTATTCCCGAATTAACCATATTGGAAAGCACAAAGTCTATTGCCCTGTACTTCCCGCCAACAGGAACTGCAGGCGTTGATCTCATTGTAGATAGCTCCTTCAACTTTGTACTTTTACCGCCGGACAAAATTATACCCATTACGTTTTTCATTCTGTAACACCACCTTTGAATACGCTTTTGCCCGACTCAACAGTCAGGGATGCGAAATCTTCAGCACTTGCGCCGATATCTATCATAACGTTTTTACCTATTATTGCACCATCAGGGATATTTGCTTCTTCACCGACTACCGTTATACCCGAGTTGTATATTGATGGCTTAAACTCATTCTGTAAGTCATCCCCTTCACCCAGTTTGCAGTTATCACCAACAGTAACCCATTCGCTTATAATACATTTATTTACGGAAGTATTCTTTTTTACAACTGAATTGGACATTATAATTGAATCTTCAATTACAGCACCGTCTTCAACCACAGCACCGGGGAACAGAATGGAATTGATTACAGTCCCAAACACCTGACAGCCCTCCGCAATCATGGATTTCTTGACTGTTGCACCTGGGCCGATATAGTGAGCTGATTTTACCGGATTTGGAGTGTAGATCTTCCACTCGGGATCAAACAGGTTAAATTCCGGTATTCTGCTGACCAGATCCATATTTGATTCCCAGAAGGCCTGAATTGTACCGACATCTCTCCAATAACCCGAGAATTGATATGCCCACATGCTTTTACCGTCGTTTAGCATTGCAGGAATAATATTTTTACCGAAATCATTATCTGAGCCCGGAGTCTCATTATCCTTTATAAGGTACTTTCTAAGGGAATCCCAGTTGAAAATATATACCCCCATTGATGCCAGAGTACTTTTCGGTTGTTTGGGTTTTTCCTCAAATTCATAGATTTTACCGTTTTCATTGCAATTCATTATACCGTATCGACTTGCTTCCTCATACGGAACATTTATTACAGAAATAGTTGCGTCTGCATTGTTCTCCTTATGGAAATCAAGCATTTTGGAATAATTCATCTTATAAATATGATCTCCCGACAGGATAACTACATATTGAGGAGAATACTTATCCAGGTAATGAATATTCTGATATACAGCATTGGCCGTACCTTTAAACCATTCACCAATTTCAGCCTTCAGATACGGGGACAATATTGTAACACCACCGTCAATTCTATCCATATCCCATGGCTTTCCGATACCAATATGGGAATTTAGCTTGAGCGGCTGATACTGTGTCAGTACTCCCACAGTGTCAATTCCTGAATTGGTACAATTGCTGAGTGAGAAATCAATTATTCTGTACTTTCCACCATACAATACTGCGGGTTTAGCTACATTTTTCGTGAGGACGCCCAGCCTGCTCCCTTGTCCTCCGGCAAGTAATAACGCTATCATTTCTTTTTTAATCATTGCATCAACTCCCGGTAATTCATTTTATCTATTATGTTATCCGATTATTACATTCCTTACATTCTAAAATAGTTCTACATTCGTTGTAATTATTCCTGTATAAATTAAAAATAAATGGGTGGTATTTATGCCCATTTTAAGCTGGAAAAACCCCCTGTGCCTGCTTTCACGGAGCAGTTTCAGGGGGTTTCATTCAGCTTTATTGATTTAAGCTAAGCTATTCTCATTCATAAATGCAGCTGTTACACTATGGCGGCAGATACAGCTGACTGTTTATTATCAAATGTTGTCATACAGTATATAAATAGGTTTAAACCGCATTATGAACAAAGGCCGCAATACTGTCAATAGGTATATCTGTTACTGATCCTACGGATCTGATCGGATATCCGGCATTGCCATATCCATTATTGTTATCGCCCATGTTATCCATACAGCCTATTCCGTTTGCATATGGCGTTCCACTGCAGGCATTTCCAAGTGCACATCCCGGGGCCGGACCAATCTGGCTTAAAAGTTTGACAAAGCAATCATTTACTCCAAGAAGTACTCCGGTAAAACCGCAGCCTGATGCTCCGCCGCTCTTTGTAAATATAGTAACAGTTTCGCCAATTCTTTTGCACAAGGCATTTACAATATTACCGTTAATAGTGAGACCGTTATTGTTATTGAAAAATTCTTCTCCCATAGTTTCCTCTCCTTCCACAACATAAAATGTTAATTTGAATGCTCCTCCAGGCTGGCTATATATGCCCTTCGGAGAGATCAATTACTATCAGCGTTTATTACATTTTATGTTAACGGTCAGAAATTTGTTACAACTATCAGACTGGATTTAACGATTAAAATCAAATTCACTTGATTATAATTAATTTACAAAATGAAATTGTACTTGGACAATTAACAAGATTAACATTGTGACAGAAGCCAGTTAAAAACTTCTAATCTTTGAAGGTTTTCAATCTTTGTGCCGGAATCGTAATAAGTGATTCGTCCGCCTTTCCCGCTGGTATTTAGTATATCCTTCTCCTCCATCAGCCGTTTCAGATATCTGACTGTTCCAATGCTTCCATCTATTATATCAATATGCCGGGGCAATACAAGCTTGAATATATTTTTATATATGGGGAAATGAGTACAGCCTAAAACAAAGGTCTTGTAGTTGTCGAAATTATATTCTGCCAGTTTTTCTCTGATAGCAGGGACTATTCGTTCACTGTCAAATATCATGTCCTCCGCAAGTTCCACCAGTTCAGGGAAAGCCAGGTAATCAACCACATGTTCATGATCAACCCTCTGTACAAGATTATGAAATTTCTCTTCCTTAAGTGTCAAAGGTGTCGCAAGTACAAGTACTCTTTTTCCGTTTCCATTTTCAACAGCCGGCTTTACCGCAGGTTCCATTCCTACTATGGGGAAAGAATATTTGCTTCTTAAATCTCTGACAGCAATACTTGTAGCAGTATTACAGGCAACCACCAGAGCTTTTATGCCCTGGCCTACCATAAAATCGACTGCCTGGAAAACATAATTATGTACCTCTTCCTTAGTTTTGGTTCCGTACGGCACATGCTCATTATCCGCATAATATATGTAATTTTCATCAGGCAGCTGCCTCAGAGCTTCACTCAAAACTGTGATTCCACCAAAGCCTGAATCCAAAAAGCCTATGCTATCTGTTCTCATAGAATAAACTCAACTCCTTTTGTCATCTGCAAAACGTTATATCTCTCTTCTTCTAGGCTCTTTGGAAACCCGGACTATTATGGCAAAAATTATCCATGCTGCACCGCAATATATGATTGAGGGCAAAAAGTATATAAAATACATCAGTTCCTTAAACATTCTCGAGAAACTGCCTGCACCGTAATAACTGTAAAGTGATACTCCCAGAGAATATAATGCCGCAAGTATAAAACTGACAGGGACTACTAAAAGAGTTTCCCTTCCCAGGAAGCGGTTATATAAAAGCAGTACGATCAATGGGAAAAGTATCGCCGATATTGCATAAACAATATACGTGCCCGGCATGGGAAGGCCAAGTCTTATGATAAAAATCAGCAACACTATAATTAAAGCAGTGTTAAGTATACTTAGTCCAAGGACTTTTAAAAAATTGCGCATTATTACCTCCTTACCCGTGTGTAGCAGGGTACACTATCATTGACTTTACAAAGTCAGTTTATCACAGAACTAAAGCTGTGACTTTAACTTTTTGATATGTATGTCAATATTACTTTTCGTTACCAGGTCTCCGAAGTCCTCCGGTACGGTTATATTTTTATCGTTCTCAAACATCCTGGCAAGCATCATTTCTCCTATAAAAACTCTATAATGAGAAGTTTCATAATAATTAAACGGATCCTTTGTTATTGAGTTTATTCCGCTAAAATCATAAAAATCGGTAATCTGTGCAAGCCTTTTTTTAAACTCCATAAATTGTGCAGGGTTATTTGCCAAGTAAGTACTCTTATAAGTAGGATTAATAAAAACGGTGCACTTTATTGAATTTTCCTTGCAGATATCAACAAATTCCTGTATGTCCTTCAGGGTTTGATCCCTAAAATCAGTTTTATGTACTGACGGGTTTTTAAACTTTTTATCTTTTATGTGCTCTTCCTTATGTGTGTTTATGTATTCGTCTATTTCAGTATGTATGGGCCGTCCGGTATTAAATATATCATAGAAGACAGGAATTCATTACTTCCAAATTCTCCTAACATGAGAATGGTCAAAATAAACAGATAATATACAGGATATCTTATAATAGCCGGTTTTGTTGATAATATATCCCAAATATTCTTCCCTGTCTCTTCAAGCAGATGTATTGATTCCATAAATATAATTAAAGTAATGCTTATCAAGAAATAGAATGTATCAAATCCAATTGAACCGAGACCTGCAAACTGCTTTCTTATCAAGCCTGCATCAAACAATCCCCGGGGAATGCTGCTGATAATATGTAAGGCGTCGGACATGCTGTTTGCCCTGAAGAATATCCATGTAAAACTTATAAGTACAAAGGTAATAAAAATTTGTATCAGTGTATGTAATGCAGGCAGTCTCTTTATCCTGACAGCGTCTGTTACCTTGTTTCTCACCTTGCCCGTAATAAAGGAGATAATCTGAAACAAGCCGTTAAGTCCTCCCCATATTACGTATGTCCAGTTGGCTCCATGCCACAAACCGCTGACCAAAAAAGTTATTAAGAGATTCAGCATCCATCGGGGCCTGGATACTCGATTTCCGCCCAGTGAGATGTACAAATAATCCTTGAACCAGGTTGAAAGTGATATATGCCACCTTCTCCAGAAGTCGGATAACGATTTTGACAGGTATGGACGCCTGAAATTAGCCATTAGTTTAAAGCCCATAACCTGTGCTGCGCCTATGGCTATATCAGAGTAGCCTGAAAAGTCGCAAAATATTTGGAAGGAAAAAAACACTGTGGCAATAACCAGCGGCAGACCTGTATAATCACCAGAATTGTTATACACCTGATTAACTAAAAGTGCCAGCCTGTCAGCAATGACAACCTTTTTAAAGAAGCCCCATGCCATCAGCTTCAAGCCGCCTGTAACCCTTTTATAATCAAACCTGTGATACTCATAAAACTGATGCAGCATGTTCTGAGGCCTCTCAATGGGACCGGCCACCAGCTGAGGGTAAAACATTACATATAATGCGTATATCCCAAAATGCCGTTCGGCTTTTTGATGCCCTCTGTATACCTCTATGACATAGCTGAGGCTTTGAAAAGTATGAAAGGACAGGCCTATGGGAAGTACTATCCATAAATTCTCTATGGGGTAGTTCCAATGCAGCAATCTGGCAATGCATGCAATATTATCGTTAAAAAAGTTGAAATACTTGAAAAAGAACAATATTCCGATATTTGAGAAAATACTGATTATCAAAAATATCTTCTTGTTTTTACCAGTTAGCCGTTCTATGCATATCCCGGCAATATAATCGATTATAATGGTAAAAATCAATATCAATATGTACGCGGGTACAAAAAACATATAGAATATGCAGCTGGCAACTAAAAGCATTACCCATCTGAGCTTTTGAGGCAATAAGAAATAAAGAACAGTGACTATAGGGAAAAAAATTAAAAAATCCAATGAGTTGAATAGCATATTAACCTCTTATATAAAATGTTCACTTGAATTTTACTATATTCTGCTAAACAATACAATATTGTTTAGCGTATGGTGTCATAATATCAGTGAGGAAAATATGATTGACCAGAAATCAAAAAAGAGCAGGGAATAAATGATTATTTCAATAATTTATATACGAAGCCATTGATACCGCTTATAAGTACAATTTTACCGTTTGTACAGATGTTTGAAAAATAAATATCCAATGGTGCTTCTTCCTTCTGCCATTCAACTCCATCCTTTGAAGCAATGATTGTGCTTTCAGCGCCTAATGCAAGGAATCCATTACCTGTCCAGCAAATATCACTCAGGGGCTTATCAATTGTGCTTTCGGCTTTAGTCCAATTTGCTCCGTCTACTGAGTACCATATATCTCCGTTGGTTCCGGCACCTACAAATTTTTCGCCGGCATATATGATTTTACTTATTGTATTTTTATAATCTTTGATTTTAACTCTTTTCCATTTAAGACCGTCTGCAGACACATCTATCTGACCATATATATTTAAGGCCACAAAGCTATCTTTTCCTATTGTGACAGCCTTATAATAGTTCAGGGCTTTTCTTGATACCCAATTCTTCATATCATTTGATACCGCTGTTCCATTATTTCCGGCAATTACATACTTGTTTCCATCAGCAGCGAAAACGGAGATACTTCCGATATCATTATAGAAACTGTCTGTATAATCATATTCCATTTTATCCCATGTAATAAGATCTTTGGATGCAGAGATATAATTATAGCCAAAATTAATATACTCATTTCCTGTCCAGAGTAAACTGCCATTAGCAATACTACCATCAATCTGGTTTTCTTTTTTCCATACCAAACCATCTTTTGAGGTGTATATATAATATTTTTGGGTATCAACGGATATAAACCTTTTTCCATCCCAAAGCCTGGGATAATGGATAATGTCCTCCTGATTCCAGTTAACGCCGTCTGCCGAGCTTCTTATTTCACCAAAATCTCCAACAGAAATTATTCTGCCATTAGCATAGATTATATCATTGGCTTTTCTGTTCTCTTTATTTTCTTCAACGGATTTTTCCCATTTGACACCGTCTTTTGAATAGTAAATATCATAACGATAATAATACCCTGGCAAAGCAAAGTAATTACATACAGCCACAAAGACTTTACCTGTCCACACTGTAAGAAAAAAATCACCGCCGATATTAGTTTCATTTCGTTTCCAATCCAAAGCATTATTGGATGTATAAGCGATTAACCTGCTTGCAGGACCCGGAGGATAACCGGTTTGTTCATTAAGGATAATATAGAAGGATTTTCCGTTCCAGATAATATTTTGACAATAGGAACTATATATCTCACGAGAATTCTTTTTAAGATATTTTGTTTTTATGGTTTTAATACTCCAGCTATACCCGTCCTTTGAGCTTGCAATGTATTGGCCTGCCGTATAAGAATATTCGTCGGTACTTGCTGATGTCGTACCGTATGTAACAAACACTTTGCCGTTCCATAAAACTTTATTAAAAGTGGGCTTATTTTTTAATACTTTAGTTTGCCACACAAACCCGTCTTTTGAAGTACTGATTTCCCCATTTGCACCAACCGCAACAAAGACTTTTCCGTTCCATACCATATCAGAAATATACTGCTTTGCGGTAGTTTTTCCTGATTTCCAACCTATTCCATCCCTTGAGGTCAGAATTTCGCCGGTTTTATCGGTAATGGCAAGAAATAAATCCTTGCCGTATATAACCTTTATTATTGAATTATTTGTAGCCGGTTTAACAGCTGTCCAGCTGCTTCCGTCTGCAGACCGCAAAATAGTACCCTTTTCTCCAACTGCTATAATTTGATCCCTGGTGCAAACAATATCATATAGCTCCGAAGGAGTGTCTTTCGTAACATTTAAATCAGCTGTCCACTTCAGGCCGTCTGTTGAGGTTCTTATAGTTCCTCCTTCACCAACAGCAATATATAATTTATTTTGGAAACAAACAATACGATTCAGGCTATCGATATATGAAATACTCCCGGTCTGCCATCCTGAGGCTTCATCCGGAGCAGTTGATTTTTCTGCCTTCACCAGCATAAGTGAATTAAATATTATTAAAAAACTTAAAAAACTTGCCAAAACCTTCTTCATTATCTTTCCTCCAAAAATATAAAATACCTTGTAGAATCCTATGGAATAATATTCATAATTTACATTTAATAGGCATGTTACATTTTATCACCCCAAATATTACAAATCCAGTTGATTTTGATTAAATTTTAGTAATAAATTAATAAAAAAGTCTGGTCAGCGCGAAACTGACCAGACTTTTTTTATACAGTTCATTCATAACAACAAATTTTCATACTGACGGCCTGCATAAAGTATCTTGCAGAATTCTATCAGTTAATTGCAAATTCCTCAAACCGTTTATAATCACTTTCCCTGCATTCCACAGTAAGCAGGGTTCCGTCCCTCTCATAGCTAACCGCCTTGACATTTGCATGGTCATTAAAATATGCCACTGCATTGCCCTGGTTATAGGGAATAAGCATTTTACACTCCATATACTGTGTAAATATTTTTTTACCTATGAGCTGAACCAGTTCCTCTATCCCTGAATTCATCTTTGCCGAAATATACACCCTTCCATCTTTTATACAAGGAACTGTCACATCAGTTAAATCAGCTTTATTGAATACAAGTATGGTTGGTATGGTGTCGGCCCCTATCTGCTTTAATGTCTCATTTGTTACCTCTATCTGCTGCAGGAAATTATGGTTCGAACTATCTACCACATGCAGGAGTAAGTCTGCTGTCTTAACTTCTTCCAAAGTTGAACGGAAGGCCTTAATCAGCTCGTGAGGCAGTTTGCTGATAAACCCTACTGTGTCGGATAGCAAAAAGGCTTTCTTATCCGGAAGAGTAATATTTCTGACTGAAGTTTCCAAGGTTGCAAAGAGCATATCCTTTTCAAATACTTTCTTCGCAGCATTCTTTTGATAAACTTCAACCAGCGCATTCATCAGTGTTGATTTGCCTGCATTTGTATAGCCTACCAGTGCAACTGAAGGCAGTCCGGCTTTGTTTCTTTTACTGCGCTGAGTGTTGCGCTCATTTACAAGCAGCTCCAACTCTTTGCTCAGTTCAGCTATTTTAGACTCAATCCTTCTCTTGTCGAGCTCCAGTTTTGTTTCTCCCGAGCCTTTATTTTTTAGCCCTGAACCTCCACCCTGCCTGCCTAAATCGTCATTTAAGCCCACCAGTCTGGGAAGCATGTATTTAAGCCGGGCCAGATCTACCTGAAGTTTTGCTTCCCGTGTTTTCGCTCTTTTTGCGAAGATTTCAAGTATGAGCATGGTTCTGTCAATTATCTCCCGTTGAAGGGCATCCTCAAGATTTCGCAACTGCGATGGGGACAGTTCATTATTAAAAACTACAATATCGGCTTGTGCTTCATCAATTAACAGCCTTACTTCTTCAACTTTGCCCGAGCCGATGTGGTAAGAAGCATTAACTACTTTCAGATTCTGTTCAATCACCCCTGCAATTTCAAGTTCACATGCAGCTGCCAGGTTACCAAGCTCTTCCATTGATTCTTTAAAACTGGTTTGGTTATTTATATTTACACCTACTAAAAGTGCTCTTTGTCTTTGTATCATAATCAATCTCTCCTTCGATGTGCTAAAATAAACACTTTATAGCACGGAGTCATGATTTCACTAGTTCCATTGATATTTGGAGGCTTCGTCACGAACCGTGCCTTATATTCTGATTCTTATATAAAAAATGTTAATCCACATTCTCACTTTAAACACCTCCTTCTACTATGCTTTGGGGCTGCTTTTCAACCCGTGGAATATTGTTAATGTCAGCTGGCTTCCTGGATTTGATCATCGTAATATTGAAATAAATATAAAAAGGCTGCAAATGAACAAAATTCACCTGCAGCCCTGTCTATTATCACCGAAATCGAAAAATATATCAATAAAGATATAAATGAAGTATAAATTACAATTGAGTCTGAAGAAATCGAAACGGTAACACTAAAAGCAAGTATGATGTTCTTTACCAGGAATCCATAAAACAAGGTACTTAAAACAGACCTGCTGAATCAGGTCGCATACCTCATTTTTATTTAGTTTTAATTAAACTAAATTACGTATTCTGATAAAGAAATTCCTCACTTCCAACACCTCAATTTCTTTTTATTTTATTTAAATTATAACATGGGATTAGTTGATTATCAATTTTAAAATCCATTCATCATAACAGATCTTCATATTGCCGTCTTGCATAAAGTATCCTGCGGATTTCGACTACATCTGCTTTGACCACATAGAATACAATATAATTTTTTACATGCAAAGTCCTGTATCCCCGAAGCCTGAGTTGTGTATCTTTTGCCAGGGGGCAACGTTCCGGCATATCAGCAATACTTCCAATTCTTTCAACAAGTAAATCATAATATTTAATCGCAGCTTGTGTCGACAAAGTATTGATATAATCTATTATTTCACGAAGATCCTTCTGGGCATGTGGAAAAATCTTTATTTTAAATCTTTCCATGGACGTCAGCCCTCAGCTTTCTGGCAAATTCAAAAAAGTCTACACCCTCTTCACCTGACAATATTTCAGCTTCGGCTTCAGCTAGTTTTGCATAAAGCTCAAGTTGTGCCTGCTGTTTTTCATAAACCTCGATATTCATAACAACCATATCACCAACACCATTTTTAGTTATAAACACAGGCTCGCGGGCAACACGGCAAAACTCACTTATCTCATTTGAGTTATTTCTCAGATCAGATATTGGTCTAATATTTGGCATAACTCACCTCCTTGTTTAGTTTAATTTATAGCATTATTTTATCATAATATTGAGAGCTTAATCAATCTTTATAATTGGCTGATTGTAGAGTTTAGGTTTACATGTATGAAAATTCATACTAGTTAATAATTTCCAACTTTTATGGTATGATTGATACTAGTTAGTGAAGATTCATATAAAAGTGTGATCTGAATTATTTATACAAAAAACTTTTCTTTTAATCTGCAAAATGGAAGTGAAATATTAAGCGAATTCTTTGATGATGTTCAAAGATGCGATTATGAAGATTCATTATCAATTACCGAAACATAGGATTTAATAGACTGGCTTAAATCTACAATTACTATTGCAAGCTATTCTGAAAATGATTTGTGCGGCTTTTATGATTATTTTGAAGGAATTAGACAAAAGGAAGGGGCAATTAACATTCCTAAAGAAACCGGACTGTTTATTTCTACAAAGGTGTAGGCTTTATTCATGGTGTGTTATAGAATGTGTAACCGCAATATATTGTATGATTGGAGAAGTTAAGATATTTAAAGGGGCGCTAAATATGACTAATGAAGATATTTTAAAAATTGCTATGGAGCAAACAGCAATTGATTCTAATTGTAAAATTGAAGATTTGACATCAAAGCAAAATGTAGTTGTTATATCAAAACCTGACGAAAATGCCAGGTGTTATCTAAATCTTCCCTTTTTCTGTGATCTTGTTTCATATGGTTCAAACATAGTTGCTTCTGTTGATGAAAGAATAGCTGATTTTATACTAACATATATAAATCATTGTACCATTGAGCATTGTTTTGAAACACCAAACCTTCATTTGCTGACAAAAGAATTCGAAAAATATGGTAAAACACCCTGCTTTATGGCAGAATATTTTTTACCTGATGTAGATATCCTCACAGCACTTCCTTGCACCTATTCTATTAAAATTCTACATCCTGACGATTTTTCACATCTTTATACAAGTCAATGGAGCAATGCACTATGTGAGAATAGAAAGCACCTTGATAAACTTGTAGCAGCAGCCTATGATAATGGAAAAATAATTGGAATGGCTGGTTGTTCGGCTGACTGTGATTCCATGTGGCAAATTGGTGTTGATGTCCTGCCTGAATACAGGAGAAATGGTGTAGCATCAGCACTTACTTCTCACCTTGCTGTTGAAATACTTAAAAGAGGAAAAGTACCTTTCTACTGCTGTGCCTGGTCTAATATCAGTTCTGTCCGAAATGCACTAAAAAGTGGGTTTCGACCTGCGTGGGTTCATCTAACATCGATTGATACCGAAAGAGCGATTGAAATAACAAAATGAGCACATTTTTCATCTCACATGTTTATAATTAAAACAATTATCACAATACCTCATAAAAGCTGGTTAGCGCCATGCCAATCCAGCTTTTATTGTCTTACTCTGTATTGAGAGTCTCTGAAAAAAGATAGCTTTTCAGATGTTAATAAAGAGAATGAATACTATAAGTATATTGAAACTACAGTTCAAAATGGCATTATAAAGGCCACAGGCAAGAAATTTAATGGAACACAAAAAATAACAAAAGGAGAGTATATTATCATGCTACTTGATATGCTTGGATATAATGAAATAGCTAAGAATAACAAGCTTTCCTCTAATTCTGATATTAACGCATATATTTTGAAATGCAAATCTTTAGATATATTGCCAGTGAAGCCCGGTAATAAATTCAATTATAAAGAAACAATAACCTTTGCTGAGGCAGCATATTCATTGCAGAAAGCACTAAAATTTTATAAATAAACCAATGTCAAATATAGTGTAGCCTCTTCCTCTTCCCTGCTTAAGCTATATAAATCATAGTGAGTTATGCCTTCAGCACTAAACCTGTCTAGGCTTTTTGTTTTATAAAAAAAAACCTCGTACTCCTGTCGAAGGCTTATTGGGTCGGAGTAAATCATAATAGGATGAATCCTCGGCATAAATGCATAAAAAGTATATTTGGTACAGTCTTCAATGGTAAATAAATCCCATGATCCCCGATATTTGGTCATACTTGCCATTAGCAATCTTAAAGTTATCTTCACTGAAGTATCTAGTTTTATAACCATCAATAATAAACCAAATATATATCTATTGTATTCAAAGCTATATTTATGAAGTTGTTGTTTATACAGACAGAGTCGATGTTAAATACAACATAGCCGCTCTATTACAAAACAGAACTATCGAAAAATATTCTTTTGTCTTGTCAGAATAGAACGGCCTAGGCTTTAGTTAACACATTTATGTAAAGTAAATAAGCAAACTTCTTTTGGCACTTAGCCCCTTATCTCAGATAATTCCTCTAATTTTGGGGATAATTCTTATCACAAACTTCAGGTTTACATACATCTAATGCAATGTGTTCCTTGGAAAATTCTTTATCATCCTTTAAGAAATAATGATAACCTATTAAATTATTATTATCGGGATCATCCCATGTCACATCGAGATTGTACCATTGATCATCTATATTCACTTGGTTCCATGCATGGTTTCCGTATGGGGTGGTCCCATACATTACTTTACACTCTATTCCTGCCGCATTTAACAAAATTTTAAAAGCTTCAGCATATCCGTCACATACCCCATGACCTTCAAATAAAACGTATATAGCAAAATGGGGAGTCATAAAAGCATTATTTTCATAGGTTGCATCATATTTCGTATTTAATATCAAGTAATTATGAAGCGCCTTAACCTTTTCATATTCATTCATATCAGAAGTAGTGCATTTATTTACTATATCATCTATCCTTTTCACCCAAACAGGCGTTGATTTGTAATGAGGTTCATCGGTTATTAAATCTACCCTATAAAATTTCCAATTTTTTTTAAACCTTTTTGGCTCAGAGTAATAGTACTCCATCATTAAGTAATCAGAAATATTAATATGGGGATAAATATGGTGTGTCGTTGAAGTATAGGTATATGTTGCGCTTGGATGTAATAATGCCTTCCAATGATATTGAGATATAATCCTATCGTAAACTTCTCTAGCTTCTGATTCAGATAATGTTGGTGTGTCAATTCCAATACCTAGTTGATTATTTTTTATGGATAACATTATTAAATCCCTTAATTCCTCTTTTGAATAAACTACAGTCCAACTCGGAATGAGGTCTGGCATATCCGCACTTAGCATTAACTTACCATTTAATGTATCACCAAGTTGTCCAGTCGTAAAAACATCGTCCCATAACATTTTATAAACTAAGGAGTGTTCGGAGCCTTTGCAATTGGCAAATAAACTTAAATAACAAAGGTATACGGCATCATTTTTTAGAAATTTCTTTTTGGCTTTAAGCAAAGAATAGTAATTGTCAGGAATTATTTTTAGTTCTTTTAATTTTAATAACGTATTATTCTCTTTAAAGTCAATCTCTGGTGAATACCCTAAAACTTTTAATAGCGATGCTACAAAATCGTTTATTGACATTTTTCCAGTACCATATTTGTCAGGGCTTATGCCCTTGATCAAATCTTCTTTGAATAGATAAGCAATGTACTTGTTTGCATATGATTTTTGCACATCAGTGAAATGAGAGTTTAAATTACTTTTTTTGATTTCATTTTCTTTGCCTAAAAATCTCGCAAGTATAACCGCTGATGAAAGTCTATCACATTCAGAACTTAGTTCCGTTAATGTACCCAGATATAGACCAAGAGCTTGTAAATCTTGTGCTTGATCTTTATAAGTTACTTCAGTAGCACTAACTTGTTTAAAAGAAATTGAAGATAAAAAAATAGCTAGAATAACACCAATAATAATCATACTTCTTACGTGATACCTTTTATACATGAAAACCCTCCATATTTTATTGGAATACGTATATTTTACCACCAAAAACAGAAGTTCAATATTAGTAAAATATTATTATCCTTAAAAAAGAACTGGAATGGGTAGATTTACATTTATTTAATGGATATTAAATATTACGAACTTTACAAATTAGTCCTCCCGAAAGATTTCATTCTCCCTAGGATTCCACTGGACAGAATAAAAGGACTTGACCGTCTGCTTCACTCCGCTCGCATACTGCCGCCTCAACTTTAATCTCGGCACTCGCTAAAAATGCTTTGAATTTCACGCCTCGTGCCTTCTCAGGTTCAAATCCTTATATTCACAAGAATTTTTAAAATTTTAACTTTAGCTCCACAGAAGGCCAGAGGGGCATACGGGGAGACTGGTCTCTCCCGTAAGGCACTTCGTGCCTTAATGGCCGGAGTGAGAGGACTTGACGTCCGCTTCGCGTCCTATTGCCTCAACTTCAGTCTCGGCACACCCGGCTAAAAATGCTTTGAATTTTTTTCACGCCTAGTGCCTTCCCAGGTTTAAGTCCTTATATTCGCAAAAATTTTTAAGATTTTAACTTTAGTTCCGCCGGAAGGCCAGAGGGGCATACGGGGAGACCGGTCTCTCCCGTAAGGCACTTCGTGCCTTGAACAAAGTGAAAGGCACCTGTGTTTTCCGCAGAAAACACAAGTGCCTTAATGGTCGGAGTGAGAGGACTTGAACCTCCAGCATCTTGGTCCCAAACCAAGCGCGCTGCCAATTGCGCTACACCCCGGTATACTGACTGCTTGACTATCTCAAGCGCAAAAGTATTGTACTATAGCCATGATAGATAATCAATATGAACATTGCATATCTATTTGAATTTATCATCCCAAATCTTTATTATTCTCGGATTTTCGCCCGTTTAGTATGCCGCTCAGAAACGATAAAAATCTTAGTTTCACAATGGATTTACGTATTTTTTTACTATATTATATGTATTAGTACTCTTTCATCTCTAAAACGAAAATTTAACCATCGATAATATGTGGAATTAGGGTTGACAGAGTACCGGCATAATTTTCATATGTAATACAATTGAAATGTAATAAGACTTGAACCGTCATACGAGTTTTTTTATAATTAAGGAATAATTAGACAATTATTAATGGGATTAATAATTGTCTAATGCCTGTTTTGAAAGTCAACATGCAGCTGCAGCGAAAGACTTTATTGAACAAAACACTGTAATTCAAGTTGCAAAGGAGTGGTGCTTATACAGCGAATTCTAGGGCAGGTTAGAAGAGCTATTCAGGACTATGATATGATTGACAGCGGTGACAGAATTGCTATAGGTGTAAGCGGCGGGAAAGATAGCATGACACTACTTGCTACCATGAAGCAGTTACAAAGATTTTATCCTAAAAGATTTGAACTGGAAGCAATCAGCCTCACTATGGGAATAGGAAATGCTGATTTCACACCGGTTACCGAATTTTGCCGCCAGATAGGCGTTAATTATACTATTGAAGAGACCCAGATTGGAAAAATCATATTTGAAATCAGGCAGGAGAAAAACCCCTGCTCAATGTGTGCCAATCTCCGCAGGGGTGCTCTTCACAGTGTCGCAAAAAAGCTGGGTTGTAATAAGGTAGCACTTGGCCATCACATGGATGATGCTATCGAGACTCTTTTACTCAGTACATTTTTTGAAGGCAACTTACATACTTTTTCTCCTGTTACATATCTGGACAGACAAGATCTGCATCTTATCCGACCACTTATCTATACCGAAGAAAAGCAAATAAAAGCTCTCGCCAAATCAGGACAGTTTCCCATAGTTAAAAGTCCCTGCCATGTAGACGGAAAAACCAAGCGTCAGTACGTTAAAGATTTGATTTTTGAGCTTCAAAAAGAGAACCGGGATATTAAAAGCAATCTTTTTGGTGCAATAAAACGTGCAGAAATTGACGGCTGGCACGAATAAATACAAAATATTAAATATTTCAGGTACTAATATTTTTGTAAAAAAATTGTTGGGGGTAGTAATGAAAAAATACATAAGAAAAAGTCTGGCGCTGTTATTGGTGCCGGCCTTATTAGTCGTTTCACTAAGTACAAGTGTTTTTGCTGTTCCGCTGGTTATAGACCAAACAGTTGAAAAGCAGAATTTAACTTCAGGTGTAGTACTGGAAAAATATAACCGCTTTACTACAAGCGGTTGGATACAGTCCAACGTACTGCGGGTTGACTTATCAAATGAAAACGTAAAAGTTGACAGCATAATAAACAAAAACTCTATTTCAAGTATCTCTACCGTTAAAAATCTTGCAAAGAGCAACGGTGCGATTGCTGCGGTCAACGGTAGTTTGTTTGATACCGATACCGGAGCCGCCTACGGTCCGGTTATGTCAAATGGAGAATTTGCACTTGCAGCAACAAGAAATAATACCGATGTTGCAACCTTTTCTCTCGACTCAATGAATAATGCTCTTTTTTCCTACTGGGATACACAGGTAGAACTGATTGCTCCCAGTGGTGAAAAAAAGAAAATTGCAGCTTATAACCGTTATACCGGGTATTATAACTACAATATGTATATAGTTGATTCCAAATGGGGAAAAACAACTCCGGGAGTATCAAAAACATATCCTTCATGGCTGGAGATGGTGGTAGAAGACGGAGTTGTAACCAAGTTCAGTCAAAACCAACCAGGAATACCAATTCCTCAGAACGGTTATGTAGTTCTGGCTACCATGGGCCATGAAAAATATCTGACTGATAACTTCAAAGTAGGTGATCCTGTTGACTTTGATGTAACAATGAATGCTACTGATACCAGCAATATGAAGATGGTGTTGACAGGTGCTACTCAACTGCTCAAGGACGGCAAGATTACACCGCTCACCGACTCGGCAGCTCCTTCTTCAAGGCAGCCAAGAACTGCTGTCGGTACAACGGCCGACGGAAAAACCCTTATAATTGCAGCCGTTGATGGAAGACGGACAGGTGTCAGTATAGGTATGACTCAGGCCGAACTGGCTGACTACATGAAGGAATTGGGCTGCTACAATGCCATAAATTATGACGGCGGCGGTTCAACAACTATGGTGGCACGTACCGAAGGAACCACCGGTTTGACAACCGTAAATACTCCATCGGACGGATTTGAGAGAGGGGTTTCAGCTTCACTCGGAGTGTTCTCCATTGCACCTCCCGGGCCTGTGGATTCCCTTTTGGTAAGCGCTTATGAGGATTATGCCTTTGTTAACACTGCCCGTGCATTCACAGTAAAAGGTGTGGATAAATACCTTAATCCTGTTGCTATTAATGATAAGGATATCGAATGGTCAGTAACCGGTGTAAAAGGCTCCTTCAAGGATAATGTCTTCACTCCCGTCACTGCTGGACAGGCAGTAATAACCGCCAAAATAGGAGATACGGTAGTAGGTAACTGTCCTATTACGGTTTTAAGTGCTCCTGTAAAGTTGGAGCTAAACCTTGATTCACTCAAAACAAGTCCCGGCAAATCAACAACCTTTGCTGTGAGAGGCTGGGATAAAAATGGCTTTAGTGCCAGCATTCATCCTGCAAATATCAAGTGGGGAGTACTTGGTAATGCCGGAACTGTCGATGCAGGTGTATTCACTGCATCAAAATCAGGAACAGGTTATGTTTCTGCAACCTTTGCAGGCGCCTCTGTCTTCTGTCCTGTTTCCATCAGCCAGCCTGGAGTAAAAAAGGTAATTGAGGATTTCAGTGCTTCAAGCATGGCTCTCGACCTGTCAGCCAAGACAGTTACTGCCAAGTATGCTCAGGCTACAAATGTATATAAGTCCGCTCCTTACTCTGGTAAGTTGACCTATGATTTCACAAAAGAGCTTCAGGAAAACAGAGCAGCTTACATAAATATCCCCAAGGAAAACCAGACTCTGGACAGTTCTACAACAAATCTTGGTTTATGGGTTTATAGTTCCTCTAACAAACCTTTATGGATAGGTGCCATTATTTATGATAAAAAGGGTAATCCTAATTATAAATATTTTACCAAGGACGTAAACTGGACCGGTTGGAAATACCTGGAGATGCCAATTGATGATATCAACGGACCGACCAAGGTTACTAAAATATATGCTGTGCAGCCGACAAAAAAGAAGGTTTCAGGCACAATATACTTTGATAACCTGACTATGGTATACTCCGGCTACCCTGAGGTTGCTGCATCAAAATCAGCTGTCAACACAGTTCCCAAGGATGAAGCCTATAAGGAGAGTACCGTCTCAGGTAGTGATTCTCTGAGCTTTTCAGTATTTGGGCAGGCCTCAGCCTATACGGCAGATAAGAACAAAACTCAGCTCTCATTATTGAATTCACTGTCTGCAAAGATTAACAAGTCCCAACAAACTTCCGTGGTTGTCGGTACATATGATAATCTGTCACCTCTGGTAAAAGTACCATTCCTGTCTACAACGGCCAGCTATAAGGCTCTTGATAAAAATGGCAGCAGACTTATACAGCTCAATACTTCAAAAGGAGGGTTGAGGGCAACTGATTATAATGAATGGTTCTGGTTTAAAAAGCAGCTGAGTTCGTTTGCCGGCAATAACCTGTTTGTATTCCTTGCCGCAGATCCGGGCAGCTTCAGTGATTCAAAGGAAGGTACAGTATTTAAGAATATGCTTTCTGATTATAAAAAGCAGAATCCTGCAAAAAATGTTTGGGTATTTTACAAGGGCTCATCTAATGCCAGTTATATGGATAAGGGAGTAAAATACATATCTACTTCAGGTTTTGATGCAAGTGGTTTCAGTGATAAAAATAAAGGTGCTGCAAAATATGTTTCGGTAAAAGTAAAAGGCAGTGCAGTTACATATCAGTTTAAGGCATTGAATTAAAAAAGAAACCGTGATATCAACCAACCTCTAAAAGGCTTCCTGATATCACGGTTTTTCTTTAATGTTTATTGTATATTATCCACTCTTGTTATTCTTTATCATCAACTCTTTGTTATTTACTCTTAATTATTCACTCTTTGTTTTTATCCTTATTATTCAATCTGTATTATTAAATTTTCTTTAAGGCAATTTCTCCACTCTTTCCTTCAGAAAGCCTGTAAAATCCGAACTAAGGTCATCTCTTTTCAGGGCAAACTCTACTGTAGCCTTAAGAAAGCCTATTCTATCACCAACATCAAAACGATCGCCTTCGAAATCATAGGCATACATTGCTTCATTCTGCATAAGCTCTTCAAGTGCATCTGTAAGCCAAATTTCTCCACCCTTACCCGGCTTTGCTTTTTCCAGAAACTCAAAAATCCTTGGAGAAATAATGTATCTTCCCAGCATTGCGACATTTGAAGGGGTCTGCTCAACATCCGGCTTTTCCACCAGACCCTTTACTTTGTAAACTCTCTCATCTATTTGATTTCCTGCTATAATCCCATATTTGGATACATCCTGAAGCGGTACCTTCTGAACCCCCAGTATAGTGGTTCGATACTCATCGTAAACATCCATGAGCTGCTTGATGCATGGTGTTTTTGAATCAACTATATCATCTCCCAGCAAAACAGCAAAGGGTTCATCACCTATAAAAGACTTTGCACAGTATATGGCATGTCCAAGTCCTTTAGCCTCCTTCTGTCGGATATAATGTATATTTGCAATATTTGATATCTCTTCAACGCAGCTTAAAAGCTCCTGCTTGCCCTTTCTATGAAGTTCCTCCTCCAACTCGTAGGACTTGTCGAAGTGGTCTTCAATGGCTCTCTTGTTTCTGCCGGAAATAATCAATATATCCTCAATGCCTGCAGCAGCAGCTTCTTCAACTATGTATTGTATTGTTGGCTTATCCACAATAGGAATCATCTCTTTAGGTGTTGCTTTTGTAGCAGGTAAAAATCTTGTGCCGAGTCCTGCAGCCGGTATAATCGCTTTTCTTACCTTCATAACTCCTCCAAAAGTACTATATTTTCAAATGCTCTAATACATTTCCAATTTTATCACATTTATCATTTATATAACAGCCTTAATCATTATTCCCCCATAATCATTAAAAAATTCGCCAGGAGGCGCTGCTCCATGTTTTAAAGGCTATAAGCATCCCCATCACAGCCACCTTACCAGAGTATATATACGAAAAATTTCCCTTGACGTTATTTCATATATAGTGTTATAATTTTAACAATACATATGGGAGATTGCCTGTATGATATTCATATTTATTATAATTGAATAATGCGTATCTTCAGGGCAGGGTGAGATTCCCTACCGGCGGTAATGTGCAGAAATTGCATTAGCCCGCGAGCGAAAGCAGACATGGTGAGATCCCATGGCCGACAGTACAGTCTGGATGGAAGAAGAATTGGCGTTTTGAATTGCCTGTTAAAGCTCTGTGGATTATATTCACAGAGCTTTTATAACGCATAGGATAAATAGAAAATTTTTCGGCTGTAGTAAAATTTTCTTACCTTAAACGCGTTTCAACGAAGCAAAGGTGTCTTATACATCACCGTGGGCATCTATCGCCTCGTTATATTTCTTTCGCTTAAATCTTGCTGTAAGTACGCATACATCATCAGGAATAATTCAATAATAATGCCTGATATCCATTGAAGTTAATTATGGGAATTATTATTGAATTGTTTCTCAATAGCCTGAAGGAGGTTAATATTTATGACTAGTAGAAAAATCAAGCAGCTTGCAACGCTGGGAATATTGATAGCTATTTCAATAATCCTGATAATCTCTCCATTGAGATTTCCTTTCCCACCAGCACCTTTTTTAGAGTATGACGCCGGTGATATACCAATCCTTATGGGAGGCTTCATATTCGGACCTCTGGCAGGTATACTGCTGAGTGTTGTCACCTCAATTGTTCAGGCTGTGACTGTCAGCAGCGGCAGCGGCTGGATTGGCTGTGTTATGCATATTTTTGCTGCTTCAGCTTTAGTTGGAGTTTCTTCGGCCATATACTCAAGAAGCAGGAACATGAAAGGTATGATAATAGGATTGGTCTGTGGATCCCTGGCTATGACAGCTGTGATGATTCCACTGAATCTGATCTTCTATCCTCTGTTTGCGAACACCCCCGTTGATGCGGTTATTGCGATGATTGTACCTGTCTTGCTGCCATTTAATTTAATGAAGGCAGGAATAAATTCTGTGGTATTCCTGTTAATTTTTAAATCAGCAGGTAACCTTTTGCTCGGTATAGCAAAAAAATAGGGAAATTATCAATATAGCTCTTGTAATTTATTACTTTTATGCATAATATTGTGATAGTTATTTATTAAAATTAGAATTTATATATTTACATTGCATACAATAGCACGTATTATAATATATAATATCAATTTTTTTAAAGTCAATTACTATCGACTTAATGCCGAAACCATTAACCGTAATTGACTTTGTGATTGGTCGTGCAGCGACCATATCATTGGGTACTTTTGACCCGATTTTCTAATAATATGCTATAGTAATAATTGCGGGGTGATATAGTTTATGGAATTTTGCAACAAATGTGGTTCATTAAAGATTAACGGCAGCTGTACCAACAAAAAATGCGATCAACATATAAAATCTATGGTTGAATTGGCAACTGCTCAGCAGATCGAATATATCAGAGAGCTTGCAGAGCAATTAGGAGAAGATATCAGCGAAGTTAATTTTGAAGCGATGAGTAAGTCCGAGGCAGTAGACATTATTGATGAGTATCTTGAAAGATTGGATGATACCGAGAAAAAACTTACTGTCCAAAATGACATTCTTGATGAAGAAGATGAATTGGATACTGATGATGATTAATAATATTTGCCCTCATGGGTCAACCTGATAAAAGACGAGGATTATTCCCCGTCTTTTGTTTTTTATATTATCTTTAATTGTCCTGACCGTTTTTATTTTTATATTCTTGTTGTTTACCATGTTGTTGATAACTTTTGGATTAATGTTGATTATCTGAGTGTGGATATGTGAAATACCTAGGAATTTTTTATGTATAATTATCTGAACATGCTGTAGAATCAAGTGTTGAGGTATTATGTCAATGTTACTATTTTATTTAATTCACCATGTGGATAATGTGTATAATTCTGTGAATAACGTTAAATTCAATGGTTGGAGCTACTGTGGAAAAGTCTAGTTTTTTATACTGAGACCATACCCATATGGGAATAGTGCATTATATCCATCGGCCTGGTTATTCAATGTAATGGGAAGCTGGATAATTGTTCTGGGCCATGTAACCGGGAGCCTTGCTGAAAATTCAAGGTCTCCATAAAGCACTTTGGCAATAACGCTGCCTTCGGTTCCAGGAAGCCATGCCTCCACAAAACCTTCCCATTTATTCAACTCATCTGTTATTATTCTGGGACGCCCTGAAATCAGTATTACAACAACAGGCTTTTTAGCAGAATATGCCTCCTCAAGGGTTCGTTGATTATAGTCAAGCACCGTTCCTTTATTTAGGGAAAGGCTGCCATCATCACCCTTTCCCTCTGCATAAGGATATTCTCCAAGCACTGCCACTATCACATCAGCCTGGCTCAGCCGTGACATATCAGTAATAATATTAGTTCCATATTGGCCTGCAAGCTCCTTAAATCCATCCAACACTGTAGTTCCGCTCATCCATCTCCCTTTTTTATCATCCTGTCCACCCTGCCAGGTTTTTGTCCAGCCGCCGCATTGAATGCCGAGGTTATCTGAAGCTGGCCCTATTATAGCTATGTTCTTTTTATTTTTTAACGGTAATACATTATTTGAATTTTTTAACAATACTAAAGATTTTGCTACAGCTTCCTCTGCTATTTGCTTATGCACTGAATTACGTAAGGAGTATTGACCTGCAATTGTGCCTTCCTGTTTGCCGAACTTCCCCATTTCCATTTTTACTCTTAATATCCTTGTGACAGCGTCATTAATACGTTCCATCCGTATATCACCATTTTCTGCGGCCTTTATTATTGCCTCATAACACTCTCTCCATCGTGACGCTTCCATAAGTACGTCAATACCGGCATTGACAGCCAGCACTATCTTATCATATGTATCATGGCCTTTAAGCTGGTGTATACCGTCATAATCGCTTACAACAATCCCTTTAAAGTCCATATCATCCTTTAACCGTGTCTGTATAAGGTACTTGTTCCCATGATTCTTTTCATTGTTTATACTGCTGAAGGATATCATTATACTCTTGACGCCTGCATTTACAGCCTCCCTGTATACAGCAAGATAATTATCATCAAGTTCTTTTTGGTTTATGTCTGCATTCCCCTGATCCATAAGAAAGCCGCTATCTCCGGATCCAAACTTAACTGCGCCGTCAGCTACATAATGTTTTGCACATGCAATTATTCCATTCTTCTGCAAAGTAGTTATGTAAGATATAGCCATTATTGTAACAAGATCAGGATTCTCACTGAAGCACTCATAGGTCCTGCCCCATCTGATATCATTGCTGACGGCGACACAGGGTGAGAAGTTCCAGTCAATACCTGCTGCCTTCAATTCCAATGCAGTTGCTGAAGCTATTTTTCCAATGAGCTCACTATCTCCGCTTGCTCCCAGTCCTATATTGTGCGGATAAATTATTGTATCCTTCAAGTTATTGTTTCCATGAACAGCATCAGTTCCAAATACAAGTGGGATTCCTAATCTCGTTTGGGTTGCAGCCCCCTTGAACTGATCCGTCATACTGTGCCAGCCTTCAATTGTATTATCATCAGGAGACGAGCCTCCGGCAGCAAAAACAGAACCGATAAAAAAGTCTCTGACATCCTTTGGGGATATTGATTGACGTTCAACCTGAAGCATCTGACCTGCTTTTTCTTCCAAAGTCATATTCTCAAGAAAAGCTGTAATATTATGATCTATTGTATTATTTTCATTATATAAGGATTCTGATTCCTGGTTATCAATTTGTGAGCTGACAGCTTTGTGGCCCGAACCGGAATTATTGCTATTGTTTGAAATAGAACAGCTGCTGATTATCCCTGTAATAAGTATCACTAACATCAAAAAAGCAAGTCTCTTTTTACCCATGATTCAGCCCCCCCTTATTTGTATAATCCTATTAATAATAGTATAGAATTTTCTCATATTTAGCAATAAATAGAAATTGTAGGGTTATTGTTTACAATTTGTTTTACCGTTTTAACTTGTTTCAATATTTTGGCAGGAGTATAATAATTAATATATTTTAATACCAACAAAACAAGGAGATTTCGTATCATGTTGCAGCCTTATGATTTACCTTTGGAACAGCTAAAAACTTTTAAACCCCAGCTGACAAAGCAGCCGGATTTTGACGAATTTTGGAGCAAATCTCTTCAGGAATTGGCTAAAATTCCCCTGCAATATTCATTATCGCCTTTAAATTATCCGGTTAAGGGTGTAAAAGTATTTAATATCAACTTTACAGGATTTAATAATGCAAATATTCAGGGCTACTTTGCAATCCCTGACAAAGAAGGACCACATCCTGGTTTAATGTTGTATCACGGATACAACTGGGCCTTCGACGGAAACTTAAGCGATACAATAAACTGGTCACTGCACGGTTATGCTGTCTTTCAAATGCTTGTTCGCGGACAGCAGGGTTACAGCAGTGACAATGTTCCATCCACAACCGGAGGGCCAGCAGGTTGGATGACAAAGGGAATTTTAAATAAAGATGAATACTATTACAAAGCAGTTTACCTGGATGCTGTCCGGGCACTGGAAGTACTGGCCGCCATTGATAATGTCGACGCTACCAGGATCGGCGTTCACGGAGGAAGCCAGGGAGGCGGTTTGACGCTGGCGGCGGCAGCACTTAGCCATATTCCTGTGGTGGCAGTAGCTGATTTCCCATACTTGTGTAATTTTGAGCGGGCAATTGACATAACTCCAAACGGTCCATATGGTGAATTTAATGAATTTTTTAGAAGGAATCCCTCCCCCGAAGTAGAGGCAAAGGCAAGGGAAACTCTTTCCTATTTTGATGTTATGAATCTGGCTCCCCGGATAAAATGCCATACCTGGATCAGTTCCGGATTAGTTGACGATATAACACCTCCATCAACAGTATTTTCAGCTTACAATCATCTGACCTGCTCAAAGGAAATAGGTGTTTACAGGTATTTCGGACATGAGTTTATACCCGGAGCAGTAATTCCAAAGCTGGATACTTTGATGAAATACTTGCAGGGTTAAGATTTACAAGTCATCAGTGATTTCCATCGGAAACCAATATTTAGAACGAATAAAATAAAGCGCAGACTGTTTTTATAAACAGCCTGCGTTTTTCAATAGATGTTTATAGTAGATAATGTTCTAACAAAAGCATTTTATGACCCTTTGATGTATTTGAAAACTCAGTTTTTATTTGGATTTGCAGAGATTTTACGCCTGACTAATATTGTCTTTTAAATATGTAATTATTAATTATTTTTGGAATATGGATAAGGATTTGCCATAAAATAATAGAGATTTTCCAAAAGTTATGGTATTATTTTTTTCAGGGCTTTGAGTTTTATTATTTTTTATCACTCGTGAACGCGGTTTCACATTTGGAGGTGTTATTCCCAATGCAGTATGGACATTTTGATGAAATTAACAGAGAGTATGTTATTACCCGTCCTGACACACCTGCTCCCTGGTGCAATTATCTGGGATCAGTAGATTATGGTGCTGTCATATCCAACAATGCCGGCGGTTACAGTTTTGTGAAATCCGGTGCCTCGGGAAGAATTATCAGATTCAGGCTTAACTCTATGTCTAATGATCAGCCCGGACGGTACATTTATATTAGAAACAACTCTGACGGAGACTATTGGTCCGGATCATGGCAGCCGGTCTGCAAGCCGCTGGATACATATAGAAGCGAATGTCGCCACGGAACAGCCTATACACATATTACGTCCCATTACAAGGATGTTGAAACTTCCACTACTTACTTCGTTCCTCTTGATAAATATTATGAAATCTGGAAATTTAAAATAAAAAATACCGGGGTTTCTCCCAAAAACCTTTCTATCTATGGTATGGTTGAGTTTACAAACCATGACCACTATGAAAATGATACTGTGAACTTACAGTATTCGCAGTTTATCAGTAAAACTTATTTTAAAGGAGATCATATTCTTCAGGTTATAAATGAGAATGGCAGCGAAGCAACTGCAGACGTGGAAGGAAGTTGTGATAAGATGGGTGATCCAGGCTGCAGATTTTTCGGAGTTGCCGGAGCAGATGTCGTGGCTTATGATGGAGAAAGAGACGCTTTCCTTGGAAGATACAGAAATTATGGAAACCCTATAGCTGTTGAAGCCGGTAAGTGCTCTAACACTCCTGCTTATAACTGTAATTCCTGCGGAGCATTACAAATTGATATAACACTGAACCCCGGAGAAGAAAAGGAAATGGTTTTTCTTCTGGGTGCAGGTAACGAGGAGATAGCCAGAAATGTCTTAGATACATATAGAAACAGTATTTCAGATGGAACCGATATTGTTGGCCAACAATTTGATGAACTCAAGAGCCTTTGGCATTCCAGACTTGGAAACTTGCAGGTTGACACTCCCGACGATAATTTTGATAATATGGTAAATGTATGGAATGCCTACCAGTGCTTTATTACCTTCCTCTGGTCAAGGGCAGCCTCCTTCCA
>JAQSXC010000232.1 GCA_029266335.1 Eubacterium sp.
ATTATCTTAAATATTTTATTTAATCATGCCTTAATAAAAATTATTTCCCACTTTCAGTTTCATATGGCCAGTCGTCTATTCCTCCAATATCATTCACTTGCGTGTATCCCATCGCAGTGAGCACTTCTGCTGCTATAGCACTTTTATTTCCACTTCTGCAATAAACAAAAACAGTTGCATTTTTATCTGTAAGCTGAGCCGGTGCATCTTTATCGATACCTTCCACCGGAATAAGAATACTATTGGGAATTCGCTTTTCGTCATATTCCTCCTGAGTGCGTACATCCAGAAGAATAATCTTCTCACCTTTATCCAGGCGGGCTTTTGCTTCTTCAGACCTTAACTTCATGCAGTTTGACTCCTTTGCTGACCCGGTCGTACCGATGCCGTGTTTTTTACTTTCCGGCAGTGAAGGACATTATCCTGTCTACCGCAAGCAGTACTTATAATGCCCAGAACCAATATAAAAACAACTAATAGTTTTTTCAAAATCAGCCCAGTTTTTCTAAAAACTCAGAGCTTTTCTCAACACAGCCCACACATGAAAGCTTTTTGAGTCCCCTTATATTACTGCATTCCAATGCTCCTGCATGTTCAAGAAAATGCTTTTCAAGCTCTTCAAGTTTTGCAGGGTCCTGGCGGTCAAGAATATATTTCACTGCATAATAAGCTCCACACAATCCGTTTGGTGCTCTTCCGCCACCAAAGCTTTTAAAAGCTTCAACCAGTTCCTCACCTATATTAAAGTCTTCCTTAAAGGCGCTTAAGACTGCTTGTGCACAGTTCATTCTCTGTGTTCCGCCCTGACCAGTATAATTATTTCTTGCTTGAATTACTGACATATAAAATCCCTCCAATTTATTAATTTAATTCAAGAATATTCTGTAAATACATAATAATATTTTACCTTAATAGCTTTGTCTCAGCAAATTTCTGAAACTTTTCAAACTGCAGATAAAGACTTTTTAGGGCATTTATAAACACATTGGTTGCATTTGATACAGTCAGGATCATTGACAGTTCCGGTTTCCTTATAGCTTAATACATCAATACCGACAGGACATGTTTTTGAACAAAGCTTACAGCTGACACATTTTTCACTGTCAAATGAAACTTTTTTCAAACCGGAGGATTTTTTACTGCCAACCATTACTGTTACCCAGGATGCCATCGTTCCCATAGGGCAGATAATGCACCAGGCCCTATGACTATACAAAATCCCCAGAGCAATGGTTATAAGTGTAGTAATTATTATCATTCGTACAAACACGGAACCTGTTGCTGCAAGGCTTCCCCAAGCCATAAACAACTGTATGGCAAAGGCACTCATCAGTAAAACCAAAAAAAGCTTTCTGAACCGCCTGCTTCTTAGAATTTTGGGAACAGCCCGATTACGGCTTATTTTTGATAACAGAATATCATTAAAGCTTCCACGGGGGCAGAAATTGCCACACCACATTCTTCCCTTCACAGTTGCAACTAATGATGGCGCAAGCATGCATATGAGTGCGATGACTCCAGCTTCAGGATATATAATCCCTATTACACAGAAGGCTAATAGCAGAATCCATATCCACCGGTGAATAAATGCTTTTAATTGCTTCATTTCATCTCTCTTTTCATATATTGATTTCTTAGTATTATTATAAAAGTATCCAAGTATATTTGTCAATCGTTATATTCAAATATTATAATATATATTATTCAGTTATTTTGCTTTTGGTTCCAGTAAATATTATTTATTTAAGGAAAATTTAATAAACTTTTCAATAAAGTCTTTTTGAGCATCATCCCTGAATATAAAATTAAACTCCCTGATAATTCTTACCCCGTTTATGGGAAGGATTTTTAATGTACCGGCTTCTACCTCGGATTTTATGGCTTCCCTTGAAATTATGGTATACCCTAGATTTGCCTGAACAAGTGATTTTATGGCGCCTATGCTGCCTACCTCCATATATGTTTTTACATTCTCCAATCCTATTCCCAGCTCGGCAAGTTTATTTTCAAAAACTATTCTCGTACCGGAGCCCTTTTCCCGCATAATTAATTTTCCAAAGCTTATTATGTCATTTATATCAACCCTGTGCTGTTTTGCCAGACTGCTGCCCGGTGCTGCTGCCAGAACAAGCTCATCATCCTTTAGCTTTTTATTATTAAATCTGGACTTGTCAAAAGGTCCCTCAACAATTCCCAGATCAAACTCCCCGAAGCTCAGCCTTTTAATTATTTCTTCGAGATTATATACATGCATTATTATATCAATGTTGTCATTGAGCCGTTTATGCTCACCCAGTAAGCTTGGCAGTACGAATTCTCCAATTGTCAATGTGGCACCGATATTATACTTTTTTATAACTGAAGATTTATTTATCAAGCCTCTCTCAATTTTTATTGAATTAGCTTCAAGATCAGCGGCATATTTCAGGAGCATTTCACCTTCCTCAGTCAGCGCAATCTGTCTGCCGTTTTTCCTTACCAGCTTTACCTTATAATGTTCCTCCAGCTGCTTTATGTGCTGTGTTACGGCAGGCTGTGTCATATTGAGCAGTTCCGCTGTCCTTGTATAATTTCCCAATCGGGCTGCGTTGATAAAAGTTATGAGCTTTGAATCAATCATTAAAAACCTCCTAAGAATCATAATCAACTATAAATTATTCTTATGTATTTATAATAAATGATAATTTGTAATTATGGTAGAGCATATCTAAAATAAGAACGTAATAGAAAAAAACATTTAACAAGCATTATTGGAAATTATACTTCATAATGTATAATTTCTGATAATTTGCATCTTTTAATGTTGTACATTAATAGAAACGGGGTTTTGAAATGGTCTGGATACGAAGAAACACGACAGGAATCTTATTTTCATTATTATTGGCAGTTGCAGCAACCTGGCTTGGAATACTGTTTCCTAGTATTGGAGCACCTGTCTTTGGAATTGCTCTTGGGATCATAATAAGTAATTTTTTTGGTAAGCCGGAATGGATAAGGTCAGGAATAGAATTTACCTCAAAAAAAATTCTTCAATACGCAATTATTTTTTTAGGAGCGGGCTTAAGCCTGAATCAGGTTTGGAAAACAGGAATTGAATCATTTTATGTAATGTTGATTACACTTACATTTGCCATTGTTTCAGCCTATATATTGGGCAGGTTATTCAAGATACCCTATAAGCTTACAACACTTATCGGAGTCGGAACAGCTATATGCGGAGGTTCTGCAATTGCAGCCGTATCACCTATAATTGAAGCTGATGAGAAAGATGTGGCCTATTCCATCTCAACAATTTTTTTATTTAATATAATTGCAGTACTGGTATTCCCACCCCTGGGGCATTTACTGGGCTTTTCAGATAAGGCTTTCGGCTTGTGGGCAGGTACAGCCGTTAATGATACCTCGTCTGTGGTTGCAGCAGGATATGCTTTCAGCAGCAAAGCCGGTGAATATGCAACAATAGTCAAGTTGACACGTACCACAATGATAATCCCTATCTCACTCATATTCGCTGCCATTACCCTGTTCAGAAAAAGAAATGAAGCTAAATCCCAAGGTATGGTTAATTATCGCTTTTTTAAAATATTTCCATGGTTTATTATTGGATTTCTGACCGCATCACTGCTTAATACCTTGTCTGTAATTAATCCTTCTGCAGCTTCATACCTGGCTTCCATCGGTAAGTTTATGATTGTAACCGCTTTATCCGCAGTGGGACTTAGTGCTGACTTCAGGGAAATGCTAAAAACAGGTTTTAAACCTTTACTGCTGGGCTTGATTGTATGGCTCACTGTAGCGGTTACAAGTGTGGTTGTTCAACTGATAACGGGTCAAATATAAGAAATATCCCTCGAAAGCTTGAATTTATATTAAAAAAGAATTTTGCAAATACTTAATTTATCAATAGTTTTTTTATAGCTCATCAGGTTAAGTGATAATTGGTTAAAAGTCTTCAAGGAAACTTATAAAATATTTTTGGAAAGAGGTTCATATGTATCAATTTTTGTGGCTCATCCCGCTTGGATTTTTGGTTGGAACTTTCGGTACTCTCATAGGTGCAGGAGGGGGATTTATACTTGTACCGGTCTTGCTTCTTCTCTATCCTGACAAAAGTCCCGAAACTATCACAGCTATTTCACTTGCAGTGGTATTCTTTAATTCATTGTCAGGTTCTGTGGCCTATGCAAAAATGAAAAAAATAGATTATAAATCAGGTATTATTTTTGCTTTAGCCACGCTTCCAGGGTCTATTCTGGGTTCGTTAACCATCTCTCTTATTCCGAGAAACGTATTTAATATTATCTTTGGAGTTTTACTTGTTTTAGGGTCGGTTTACCTGTTCATAAGGCCTCAGAATAAAAGTTCCCGTCCAAGAAGTTCCAAACGAGATATAATCCGGACTGTAACAGATATTGACGGAATTGTCTATACCTTCTCCTACAACCCACTTCTTGGTATAATCATCAGCGTACTGGTGGGTTATATTTCAAGCCTGCTGGGTATTGGAGGCGGTATAATTCATGTACCGGTAATGATTCAACTGCTGAACTTTCCGGTTCATCTGGCTACAGCCACCTCCCATTTTGTATTAGCAGCCATGTCATTTTCAGGAAGTATCGTTCATTTGTTAACAGGTGTGTTGTCCAGTGGAATTTCACAGACTATAGGCCTGGCCATAGGTGTCCTGTTTGGAGCACAGCTTGGTGCACTGCTTTCAAGTAAGCTTAAGGGCGGTTGGATTGTCAGGAGCCTGGCTGCGGCACTTGGTCTTGCAGGTTTAAGAATTTTATTTATGGCATTCAGTTAAGAAAGGATGGCATAAGCGGTAAAATATGTAATATATTAATAAAAATAGGATCTTGTGGATGAATGCAGTTTTTTAATAATTTTATAAAGGAGTTTTTATGAATGAATTTATTGAAATTAAACCTGAAGAATTTGAGCAAAGCCCATTTAAACTCATAGGCAGCGATTGGATGCTCATTACTGCCGGCAAGGATAAAAATGTAAACACAATGACTGCTTCCTGGGGCGGGCTTGGTTTCATGTGGGGAAAAAATGTTTCCTTCATAGTCATACGTCCTCAACGGTTTACAAAAGAGTTCATTGACAGCTCTGAGGAATTTTCACTTTCCTTTTTTGACAGTACCTTCAAAAAGCAGCTGGGCTATATCGGCTCTGTTTCCGGTAGGGATGAAGATAAAATAACCAGGGCAAACCTGACTGTAACCCAGACCGGTAATGTACCATATTTTGATGAGGCTAAAATAGTAATAGTCTGCAAAAAACTATATGCTCAGGAATACAAGCAGGAATGCTTTATTGATCCCGGGTTAAATCAGAAATGGTACCCGGAATCAGACCATCATACGTTATATATCTCTGAAGTATTAAAAATATTGGTTCGGGAATAAAATAAAATCCCATGCTGAAACAGGTATGGGATTTTATTTTATATGTATGACTTAACACTTAGTTCAGTTATTCTTAAACACTCCTCCAGTACATGTTCACAGAAATCAGTCCCGTTGGAAATCAAGCTTCTGCCCGCAATAAAAATTGCTACTTCCCCATACATATAGCAATGAATCGTGTGAAATATATTCATTACCTGTTTATTTTCAAGTTTAACTGAATACACTTTCTCATAGAGCTCCATAAGTATTCTGACATATCCTTCTACGATTTCGCCTGTCAGGTCTGTATTCTTCTGCGGACGTTCCCCTTCCAGCTTCTCAATCCAGAAAAGCCTGAACCACCCTTTATTTTGAAGGTAAAACTGTATAAACCTGCTATAGAACAGCTCAAGTCTCTTCTGAAACCCTTCACATTTTTCCAAATCTTCATTAATGAAGTCTGACGACTTGACAAGTATATGGTTAACCGCCTCCCAGAAGATCCCATCCAGATCGGAAAAATGATTATATATATTGGTGTGAGCACAACCCAGGACTCTTGCAATTTCCCTTAAGTTTACGCTTCGGATATTTTCCCTGCATCGGATTAGTTCAAGAGTTGTATTTACAATGCTTTCCTTTGAAATTCCTTTTGATATTCCTTTACTCATCAGATT
>JAQSXC010000233.1 GCA_029266335.1 Eubacterium sp.
ATTAAGTATTAACATTTTAATTAATATCGTATTTGATGGGCAATACAATTTTATGATATAATTAGCCTGTAAAAACCAATAAGCTAACACATCCGGGTGGTTGTGAAATAGGCCCAAGACCCATAGACTTACATCTTAAGGCATTAAGAAGTTTAGGTGCTAAAATAAACGATACCAACGGAGGGTACATAACTTGTGAAACCGACGGGCTTAAGGGCGCCGATATTTATTTGGATTATCCCAGTGTAGGAGCCACTGAAAATGCAATGATAGCAGCCGTTTATGCGCATGGGGATACCATTATAAGAAATGCGGCAAAAGAACCCGAGATTGTTGATCTTCAGAATTTTTTGCAAAAGATCGGTGCAAGAGTAAATGGTGCCGGCTCAAGTGTGATTAGAATAAAAGGGTTTGAAAAGAAATTAACTAATGTCGAGTATAGCGTTATCCCCGATAGAATCATCACCGGTACATATATGGTTGCAGCAGCAATTTCAGGCGGGAATGTTGTTATCAAGAATATTATTCCTGAACATATCATATCAATTGCTTCTGTTTTGAGGGATGTAGGCTGTCAGATAAATATCAAGAGAAATGACATACATGTGATTGCCGGTTCAAAACATGATGCGGTTGAAGTAATCAGGACATTACCTTATCCGGGTTTTCCAACAGACATGCAAGCTCAAATGATGGCATTACTGACCATATGCAAGGGAACCAGTATAATAATAGAGACCATATTTGAGAGTAGATATAAGCATGTTGATGAGCTTTTAAAGATGGGAGCAAATATTAGAATAGATGGACGTATGGCAGTAATCAAAGGAGTAAACCGGCTAAATGGTGCGCAGGTTACTGCAAGAGATCTTCGCGGTGGCGCTGCGCTAATACTGGCAGGTCTGGCTGCAAACGGTGAGACTAGTGTCAGCGGTCTGGAGCATATCGACAGAGGCTATTACAAAATAGAAGAAAAACTGGCGACCTTAGGGGCAGATATAATAAGGAAGTAACTAATGAGAAAAGTGGAAGCAGCTGCAAAAGATAAAAAGAAAAAATCAAGTAAAAAACGCCGTATAAGAATGAGAAGAATCAGAAGATTTCTTCTTTTTCTGCTGGTAGTTACAGGTATTGTTGTTTTTGCCCGCTCATCTTTTTTTATTGTTGAGAAAATAGATGTAGCAGGCAATAAAAAATATTCAAAAAACGAACTGATTCTACAGACAGGTCTTATCCCGGGAAGAAATGTATTTAAAATGTTAGGAGAAAAACCAAAGAATTTGATCTCTTTCAGATTTAACGATCTGGAACAGGAAATATATGATTCCATGCCATATATCAAGGCTGTCAGTGTAAGGCCGGGCTTACCGGCTTCCATAAAAATCAGGGTACAGGAAAGAATACCGTTTGCCGTTCTGGATAGGGAGGGGGAATATCTGCTCATTGATAAAGAAGGCTATGTGCTTGAGATTCTTGACAGCAAATCAGAACAATTAAAAAAATATTTTAAAATAATAGGTATTTCGTTGGATAGCTTTAAGCTTGGACAAGCTGTAAAATTTAAAGGTGAGAATCAATTGGTGGATCTATTGAGCTTTTGTGATCTTGTTAATAAAAATGACAAGGATTCAAAGATTAAGCTTTTTGGTAAAATAAACTTTATAGATCTGTCAGATATATCTGCAATCTCAGTTGATTTTGATAAAAGGATAACTGTCAGATTCGGAGATTTGGAGGATGTAGATTATCAGATAAGTGTTTTTAAACACCTGTTGGAAAATAATATAAGTGAAAAGCAAAAGGGTACCCTTGATTTTACAAAGAGCAGTAATCCATATTTTGTACCTAAGAATTGATGTTGAAACTGTAATATGGAAAAAATAGAGCTAATTTAATAAAGTGAATATATAAAAATAGAGTTAATAAGGTATGATTTAATCATACCAAAGTACAAAAGATGAAAGGAAGAAGGAAATGATACCGATTCTAGGTTTGATTTTAGGAATTCTCATAGGTTTGTTTATACCAATTACTATTCCTTCGGAATACTTTACTTATGTTGCTGTTGCAATACTGGCAGCATTGGATTCAGTATTCGGCGGGATAGTTGCAACAATCAACAAAAAATTTGAAATGAGAATATTTTTATCGGGTTTTTTTGGTAACGCTCTCCTGGCAGCAGGTTTGGCATATATTGGAGATAAACTGGGAATTCAGATATACCTTGCCGCAATCTTCGCATTTGGAAACAGGCTGTTCTTAAACTTTGCTTTAATTAGAAGATATCTATTGAATAAATTCCTTAAAAAAGATAATATAGTTAAAGAGGATTAATAAGCGCATTTTAAAGGCATACAAGGTATGAACCGATAATAAAGCATCATACTTTTGTGTGCTTGATACATAAATTAGGGGGGCAGTTTTGTGTCTGATATTATTGTAGGCGTTGATATAGGTACTACCAAAGTATGTACTGTAATTGGAAAAACTAACAATACAGGTGAAGTAGAAATTTTAGGCAAAGGAATGGAAAACTGTTCCGGAATCAAAAAGGGAATTATCGTTGACATTGAAGCTACCTCTTCCTCTATTCAAGGTTCTGTCAGAAAAGCAGAAGCACAATCAGAGCTGAAGGTTGTTTCAGCATATGTGAACATATCTGGTCTTCATGTAGATATAATCAATCATAAGACATTTACCAATATAATGAGTGACTCAAAGGAAATTTCAAAGCATGACGTTGAGAAGCTCCTCTACTCAGCTGGAACTCTAACTATACCCGAAGACAGTGAAATTATCGATGTTGTTCCAAGACAATTTATTGTTGACGGTTATGATGGAATAAATGATCCGGTTGGAATGAAAGGAACCAGGCTTGAAGGAGATTTTGACGTTGTTATCGGAAAAATAATTTCAGTACAAAACATAGTCAGAAGTATGGAAAAGGCCGGCATCAGAGTTGACGGACTTATTGCAGAAGGTTTTGCTTCGGGAGAATGCATACTCCTGCCCGATGAAAAGGATATGGGTGTCATACTTGTCGACGTTGGTGGCGGAACTACCGAAGTCAGTGTTTTTAAGGATGAAAAACTTGTAATGAATAAATGTCTTCCTGTTGGTGGAGATCACATAACAAATGATTTATCTATAGCATTGAAAATGACCTATGCAGAATCGGAAAAAATAAAAAGGCAATTCCAGCTGGCTTTAACTACTTTAATTAAAAATGATCAGGAAATTACGGTTAGTGATTTAAGCGAAAGCTTCAAGAAAAATATCAAGGTTTCTGATGCAATTGAAGTAATTGAGGCAAGGGTTTATGAGATTTTCAGCCTTTGCAAGGATATGATCAACAAGAATTGTCCCGGCAATTATGGTGCAGGCGTTGTTCTTTCGGGAAATGGTATCTCAACCCTTGACGGTGCCATGCAGATAGCTTATGAAGTTTTTGATATTCCTGTAAGGGTGGCTGCTTCTAAAGTTAGGAACATTCAGACCCTTGACTACTGTACTGCTGCAGGGATGGTTAAGTATATAGCAAGACAGGACAAGGAAGCCAGTACAATAAGTATAAAAAGTATTCCCAAGCCAAATAGAAAGGTTAAGAAGGAAAGAACTTTTCTAAAAAAAGTCATTAGTGCATTAAAGGATTTTTTTTATTAGGCAATACAGAATGAAAACTTGCCTAATTCGGTTTTATAAGATATTATTATTAGTGTGTGTTTTTGTAACTATTTTTTTGATTTTTACCGATTAATTAATATACGCAGGTATACAATTCAAGTCTAATTTACCAATGCTAAAGGGGGATTTACTTTGCTAGATTTTGAGATTGATATGGATCATTTTGCCCAGATAAAGGTAGTAGGCTGTGGCGGCGGAGGAAATAATGCTGTTAACAGGATGATTGATGCAGGACTTAGAGGTGTTGATTTTATAGCTATAAATACAGATAAGCAGGCTTTGTTTTTATCCAAGGCTAATACCAAGATTCAAATTGGTGACAAGCTTACTAAGGGCCTTGGTGCAGGTGCAAATCCTGATATCGGAGAAAAAGCGGCAAATGAAAGCAGAGATGAAATCGCCCTGGCAATAAAAGGTGCGGATATGGTATTTGTTACTGCAGGTATGGGTGGCGGAACCGGAACCGGTGCTGCGCCCGTAGTAGCTCAGCTTGCAAGAGAGATGGGGATACTGACTGTTGCTGTTGTTACAAAGCCTTTTATGTTTGAAAGCAGAACCCGTATGCAGCATGCTGAGAGAGGGATAGAAAACCTGAAGAATTCAGTTGATTCACTTGTTACTATTCCAAATGACAGGTTGCTTCAGGTTGTTGAAAAGCGTACTACAATGGTAGAAGCTTTTAGAATGGCTGATGATGTTCTTCGTCAGGGTGTTCAGGGTATTTCGGATTTGATAGCGGTTCCCGGTTTGGTAAACCTCGACTTTGCAGATGTTAAAACAATCATGCTTAGCTCCGGCCTTGCTCACATGGGTATAGGAAGAGCCTCGGGCGAAAGCAGAGCAGAAGATGCAGCAAGACAGGCAATCCAGAGTCCTCTTCTTGAAACCTCAATTGAGGGTGCCAGAAGAGTATTGGTAAATATAACAGGCGGTCCTGATTTAGGATTGTTTGAGGTTAATACGGCGGCTGAACTGGTTCAAAAGTCTGCTGATCCTGAAGCAAATATAATCTTTGGTGCAGTAATAGATGATAATCTTAAGGATGAATTAATGATAACTGTAATAGCTACAGGCTTTGAAAGCAGTCCGGTTCTTAAGAAGTTTGACAAGCCTGCTGAAAAGAAAGCTACACCTGCGGTTCCTGTTCACGACAGCAGCAGCTATGCAGCAGCAACTAGTGAAAAGCATGTTTCAAACAATTCATCTTCTGATAACGAGCTGGATATTCCCACCTTCTTGAGAAGAAACAGATTTAAATAATAATAGTTAGTAACTTATAGCTGGTTTAAAAATTAAAAAATATTATAAAATAAGGATGTGCCGCAAACTATTAAAAGTAGAAAGCTGCACTCCTTTTTTTGAGTATTTTTTTATTTTAATACGTATTATTATATGGATTTTAATAACATATAACAGAATACAAACCTGGCTACAGGAAGTCAGGAAACGGATTTCTTGAGAAATAAAATAAAGGGATGGGAATAAATGTACAATATTTTTATTGTTGAAGATGACAATGTAATCTCATCGGAGCTTACGAAACATTTAAAAAAATGGGCTTATAAGGTGCAGTGTGCTAAGGATTTTAACAATGTACTGGCCGAGTTTATTAAGTTCGAACCCCAACTGGTGCTTATGGATATTTCTCTTCCATTTTTCAACGGGTTTTACTGGTGTGCTGAAATAAGGAAGATATCAAAAGTGCCTATAGTGTTCATATCATCCGCAAGTAATAATATGAACATTGTAATGGCTGTTAATATGGGCGGAGACGACTTTATAGCAAAACCATTTGATCTGGAGGTGCTCACTGTGAAAGTCCAGGCAGTGTTAAGGCGTACATATGCCTATAATGAGCAGGCAGCTTATCAGGAGCATAATGGAGTTCTTTTTAATTCAATGGATGGAACCCTGACATACCAGAATCAGAAGCTTGAGCTTACAAAAAATGAGCAGAGGATAATACAGCTTCTTTATGAGAATATAGGCAAAATAGTCACCAGGGAGCAGATTATGAAGCGCCTCTGGGATAATGAGTGCTTTGTTGACGACAATACCTTAACTGTCAATATGGCCAGAATACGCAGGAAACTTGAAGATGCCTCTATTGAGAACTTTATTCAGACCAAAAAAGGGCTGGGTTATATTATAGGAGGTTAGCTTGAAAGACTTAATTTACACTTAATATTCCAAGCCAACCTGTGAATTTATGGCCGCGCAATAGATCACCAATACTTTGTAAACGCACACGGCCAATTAACCTCCTTTATTTGCCTTACAGTGGATTAGGAGTAATAATTTCTCATAAATATTTTTTGTGGCCGCTGTGTGGCTTAAAGCCATGACATGGCTAAGGAGGTTCATATGGAGAAGTCCTGGAC
>JAQSXC010000234.1 GCA_029266335.1 Eubacterium sp.
GCCTTATTTGTTGTTGAAGCCTTTAAATACGGTGCCGGATCAACTGATTTTCCGTTTTTCAAAACTTCGAAATGAAGGTGCGCACCATCTTCACATTCACTTTGAATCGGGTCGCCAACAAGGCCTATTATTTCATTAGCCTTAACCTTCAAACCAAAGCTTATGTCCTCCAAGCCTTGCTTAGAAAGACCTGCATATCTGGTTTTCAATCCACTTGTACCGTGAGTAATTTCTAAGGTTATACCATTTGCATTATCCTCTACAAGAGATACTGTTCCATCGGCTACAGCTCTTACTTTTGTGAGTTTGTCCACCTTAAAGTCAATACCCTGATGAGCCCTGATGTCCCCCAGTGTTTTTGACTCTGAAAAAGTATTTACGTCTCTGGTGTAGTCCTTCATTATTGAACCATCAACAGGGCGGATGAATGTAACGACTGCTTTTGAAGTAGTGGTTTTAGCCTTTGCTGCTGAATTCTTGTTTACCTGATTTGTGTTACTTGCAGTTGTTGATGAATTTGCTGCCACATCTTTACCTGCTGTACCGGCTGCAACTGCTTTGGCAGAATCTTGACTGTCTGCCTGATTTGCATTGGCCTCTCCCGGAATTATTTTTCCTTCGCTGTTAATGCCGGTATCAGGAGAATTCATGTTTTGAGTTGTTACGAATATCGCAGTGGCTGCCACAATGATTATACAAACTGCCAGGATTATATAAAATCCTTTATTATTAAAGAATTTTGACAGTTTGTCCTTCCAATTCTTTTCGTCTGGAATAAGTTTCTTCATAATATATATTCCACCTCCATTAAATATTGTTTCCTTTATTACCAACAATATACATGGAGGCAAAGTATTTTAAGAATAATTAAATAATAAATCCCGGTTTTTAACTCTCTATTTTATTAATTTGGACACCTTTATAGTAATATTTCAGAATATCCATGTAATTCATGCCCTGCTTTGCTAAAAAGTCAGCTCCGCACTGGCTCATTCCTACTCCATGGCCATACCCCAGGGTTGTAACCGACACCTTGTTGTCAGAAAGCTTTGACAGCTTGAAATTGGTAGATTTCAGCTGAAATATCTTCCTGAAGTCAGTTCCTTTTATTACAATGTTACCAATGTTCATTTCCATTATACGATTTCCTGAGGAATAACTTTTTATTTCTATTGCAGAGAACATATTCTTACTTTTCAATTCGAATTTTGGGTTAAATTCTTTTAATTTTTTAATCATATCCTCCTGCTCAAGAACCACTTCGGTTTTATACTCTGAGAAAGTGTCTTCTCCCGGACTTTCTACTCCTCTCAAATACGGTTCTGCGGTTCCGGCCCACACATCCTCTGCATTTTCGGTATGTCCACCACTGTTGGAATGAAACAGCGGGTTAATAATTACTTTATCATATTCAATTACCTGTCCGGAAGTATCCTTGACCGCTTTACTTATCTTGTTCCAGTATTTAAAGGAAGAGAACAGCCCCCACCTTCTCATGGCGGTTTCTTTACTTATCCAGGCCTGGCAGTGTGCCGGACTGGTGCATACATCAGCACCGTTATGAGCTGTTTCCGGTGAACCATAAAGCTTTGACGCCCGTCCCAGAGCATAGGTTCTGGCAGCCACAGCCTGAGCCTTGAGGGCTTCGGGTTCAAAGGAAGCAGGCATTTCCGCTGCTACTACCCCTATAAGATAATCCTCCAGATTCATTTTAACCGTTTTCTTTTGATTTACCAGGTACACATTTATTGTTAGAGGCTTGTTTCCATTCACTTCAGGAATTGCAGTCTGTTTCTGAATAATATCAAAGTTTCTTACCAGTATCAAAGGTATGAGTATGATTATAACAATCATCAGTATGATGTATATACAGAACTTCTTCATTTTACCTCCATATACCCGCTTGTGCTGGGCCAATTTTATTGCCCCAAAGAATTGTCCCCCCTTTTTACCCAATGAAATTCTTAACGAGTAAAATTTTAGGACATGTTTAATTATATTAAACTCAAGGTAAAATTATGATGCTGATATACACCGGATATCAGGAAATTCACTATAGTCATTCCTATAGCTAACCATTATGGCGTTAAAATAGCTGCAATTACTTCATTTAATTGAAATAATTACAGCTATTTAGAATTAGTAACCATTCTGTTATTTAGTCTTCCACCCTTTCAATTTTAGCACCCAAAGCCTTTAGTTTCTGATCCAGATTGTAGTAGCCTCTGTCAATATGCTGAATCTCACCAATTTCTGTAGCTCCTTCTGCAGCCAGCCCGGCCAGAACCAATGCCGCACCCGCCCTTAAATCAGTAGCTTTAACAGTTGCTCCGGTCAAACACAGCTTTCCTTCAATTACTGCTGTTCTGCCATCAATTTTAATATTTGCACCCATTCTTTTCAGTTCACTGACATGCATAAATCTGTTTTCAAAAATAGTTTCTGTAACGATACTTGTTCCTTGTGTGCAGCTTAGCAGCGAAGTCATCTGTGCCTGCATATCGGTTGGAAAGCCCGGATACGGAAGAGTTTTTACATCTACCGGTTTCAGGCTGCCGTTGCTTTTAATTCTTATGGAGGATAACTCTTCACTTATTTCAAGTCCCGTTTCCTTTAATTTTGCAATGATAGGTTTAAGGTGATCCGGTACTACATTCTGAATTTCTACATCTCCATTTGTGATTGCTGCTGCTACCATATAAGTTCCGGCTTCAATTCTATCAGGAATAATTGTATGTGTACAGCCCTGAAGCTTGTCCACTCCTATAATTCTGATAGTATCTGTTCCGGCCCCCCTTATACATGCACCCATTTCATTCAAATAGTTGGCCAAATCAACTATTTCAGGTTCAATAGCTGCATTTTCAATACTTGTTTGACCTTCTGCCAGCACTGCTGCCATCAGAATATTTTCGGTAGCCCCAACACTGGGAAAATCAAGGTAAATCTTATTTCCTGCAAGTCTTTTGTTTCTTTTTGCTTCAATATAACCATGTCCCTGAGTAATTTCAGCCCCAAGTGTTGTAAAACCCTTTAAATGCAAATCTACAGGCCTTGAGCCGATGGCACAGCCTCCCGGCAAAGCAACTCTTACATAACCTGTTCTGGCAAGCATTGGTCCCATGATAAGAAATGATGCTCTTAACTTATTTACCAATTCATAGGGTGCTGTCGAATTGGTAATATTTCTGGCATGGAAGCTGATAGAATTATTCCCTGGCAGCGGTTCTACTTCTGCACCCAGGGATCTTATCAGATCGCACATCATTTTAACATCATACAAATCAGGGACTTCTTCAATAATACTTTTTGACTCACCTAACAGGGATGCCGCCATTATTGGAAGAACCGAATTCTTCGCACCATCTACTCTTACTTTGCCTTTTAAAGGTACACCTTCGCTTATAACATATTTCGCCAAGTGAGCTCTTCCCTTCTTTTTAAATTTTTTCTTGCTTCACTTAGTATTCAGTGTTCACTACAGGTGTTGCCACCCAAAGGTAAGTCTTATTTTCAATTTTATTGTACCTGATGGCAAGACTTAGATTTACATTCTTTCCATCGATACTCAGCTTATCTTCAATCATTGGTGAGAATGCCGATACGCTGATGATATTTTCCTGTCTCAGACTGTCAACTTTTTTTGCATCACTGTCATCCAGAATTTTTCTACAGATATTCTCAAGCTGTGAATCCTGCAGATTCCCTTCATAAGTACCCGTAATACAAGAGTTGACTACTGCTTTCAGCTCATATTTACTAAAAACATCTTCAATTTTATCTCTTAATAATAATGCCGAACCATTAACGGTTTCTGTTGCATCTATAGTTATATATTTGTCTCCGTTGCCTGTTTTATTCCCTACAATACTTGCCATTGCTGATATTTTTACACCATCTTTTGTGCTCCCTGACAGATCAGACTTGATCAAGGTATCCGTACTTGTAGAGTTCTTGGAATAATCTGATACCTCCAGGGTTTTTAAAACATCTTCGCAGACAGCAGTCAGATCGTCCAATTTCTTGAAGTCATCATTGGCTCTGACAAAGAAATATAACTCATTTATTACCATTTTTGCTCCTGACGACTTAAATGCATCAGATATGGAAATTTTATTTCCATCAGAACTATTGCTTGTACTTATGTAGTAATATGTAGTACCAATGATTGCAGCAGATAATATTATTGCTATTAAAATAAAAGTAATCTTTTTCATATAACCTCCTGATTTTTTATAGTTTTAATTTTTAATAAATTTTTTATTCTAGGATATTCAGCTAATAATTTTTTTGCTTTGAAAACAACAAAAAAGCAATAATTTTATTTAGCTAATAAAATTATTGCCTTTTTAAAAAAGTCATATACATTTTAATAATTTCTATTTCCCATTACATTTAATGGGTTGAAAGTGATGCACTAAGCATGATTACAAAGTTTTCACCTGTATAAATTTTGTTTCCTTATAGTTTTTGCATATACTATCCTTCTGAGTAAATTTTTATTTTTTTTGAAAATTTGAATAGCAATGGTTCATTTTCAGCTTGAAATTTATGTTTATTCTATCTCTCCGGCTAGAACCAATGCCTTTTCTATCATATACATAAATTCTCCTCTGGTAATATTTTCAGTTGGATTGAGCTTCGTTGCTGATACATTAGGTACAAAACCGTTTTCTACTGCGAATGCTACCTTGTTCAGAACAGCCTTGTCAACCTTTCCGTAGTCACTGTAGCTTGAGATTACATCCAGATTGCCCTTTGTACGTGAGCTTGACTTGATCTCATACAGAATTGTCACCATTGTGGCAGCTTCCTGTCTGGTACAAATGGCAGTGGCAGACTTATTAGTTTTTACAAGCCCTGTTTTTGCTGCTGCCAACATATAATCGCTGCTGTATTTATAATTATCAATAGTATCAAATATTAATTTTACAGCATCTCCCACCGTAATATTTTTATTGGGCTCAAAAAGTCTGCCTGTTATACTCTTAAGCTTGTGCTTGTATGCAACATTTGTTATGGAACTTTCATACTTGTTTCCATAGATATCGTCGAACAGATTGCTGGTTCTATCCGCCAGGGCAAATAATCCCGGAGTTTGAGACTTGAAGCTTATCAAGCCCACACTATTGTCGGTGTCATATTGTGACGAAGACGATTGCTGATCCCATTTGCTCAATACAGAATTATATTGATAACCAAAAGTTTTCCCTTCAGTATAGTCTTTAATATTTGTATACGGATAGCCAACTATAAGCGGAATACTGAATTCCGTTACAGTCAATACTTCAGCTCCAGTTTCCAGGGTTATACCAATCTGAGCAAGAGGCTGTTTTAACACCAGCTCATTGGCATTTGCAACTGGCTTCTGAGGAGTCAGAACAATATCCAGGATATATATCTGCTCTTTTTTGGTATCGGCACTTGAAACATTGGACAATATCCCTGCCTTAAAATTATAGGTTACTACTGCAGTTTTAAATGTAATATTCTCCTGCAGCTGTTCCAGGTTGTCAAACACCTTTTTGGCCACCCAGACTGAAATCCTGGTGGTTGAAGCAGGCGGTTTGGACAGGTCAACCGTGTAATCCAGAACCTTGTCGGTTTTCATGCGCTGGACAAGTCTGTCGGCATTAACACCAATAATTTTAACAGTCCATACCCCGCCAATGACATTGGTTCCCTTATCCACATAATCCCCTGTTATTACATGATCCACGTCCTTATCCGAGTCATAGTCATCTGAGCTTGACCTTGTTCTTACATTAATGCTCTGAGTCGGCTGAGATCTCAGTTTTTTAACCGGATCATAGGCATATAATCTTGCAAAATATCGATGATTGGATATAAGTCCCTCCACCTTGAATTCCGCTACACTTTTGGCACTATATTCCTTTGAGTCGGTATAGTCCACATCGCTGGCTATTTCAAGGATATATTCCAAATTATCCTCTTTTATCCACTCAAAGATAATACTGTTTTTGGTAACGGCATCCTTGGTGTTCTTAACACCAAAGCCTCTAGGTGTCGCAGGAGGAAGATCCTTTAAAGTTTTAACTCCGGCTTCAATCCCGGTACACGCAGGTAATTGAGACCTGACGCTAATATATCTGCAGTAGTTATCTCTATTGTATTTCCGGCACTGTCCGGATTATCTACAGTTCCATACTTGATGTAGTACTTGTTTCCTGTCTTATAATCCCACATCAGGTCTACAAAGGTATCTGAAACATTGTTATAGGTGAGGTTCGGTACAGTCGGCTTTTCTACAACGTCAGTATCCGATGGTATTGTTGTAAATATTATTGGATTTGACACATCCGACAGCAAAAACTCTCCGGGACGTTCAGGATCCGGCCTCACAGCTCTTACCCATAGAACATAGGTGGTATTCGGCTTAAGTTCATTTACAGGAATCACTATATTGTGTGCTGCATAGATAGGTTTACCATTAGCATCAAAGCCTTCAGGTGCATTCAGGCCAGGAATTTCATACTTATCTTTATTACCGTCTGAAATTGGGTTTGCCGAAATATTTCCCACCTTGTAGCCTGCTATTGGATATTTAACACTATCGGCTAACTCACCTTCAATTCCCTGGTGGTATTCCTCACAGCCTACATACAGCGAAACACCCTCTCCGTATTCAACTTTACGGAATGTCTTATTATCCACCGGAGTAGTTGGATTATATGGATTGTATTCTATGGTACTGACAGGATCATTATAGCTTGTTCTATCTGTCTTAACATAATACCATCTTCCGGTATTATCATTCGGTGCTTTGTTAAACATTTCATACCATCTGTTTTTAAGCTGTATGGTAACACTGTCGTCAGTAATCATTTTCTTTTCGCTATCAGGCAGCTTCTTTATTTCAAGAGGGGGATTTGACGGAATAAGCGGAGTATCAATTACTCCTCCCGAAAGTGTTGTGACAACCTTAATAGCAGGGATCGAGGAATGTGCAACGTTTTGGATTACCCCATCCTTTTCCTCTGCGAATATCTTCTTTGCTACTATCTTAAAATAGTATGTATGGTTCGGTTTCAGGTTTGTCAATTTATATTTAAAGCCTATAATCTGGTTTTGAACTGAAGGATCCCTTACGTAATTTGCTTCCACAGGCTGGTAGTTCTCCTGTATAAGGGTATTGGCCGCCGGACTGTCTATGGTGTTTGGATCTTCAATCAGCCAAATGTCGTACAGCATATTTGTGTCAATTGTTCCGTCCACTTTCCTTGGTGCTTCCCAGAGTACGGTAGCGGTATCCTTGCCAAGTTCACCCTTGGTTGAAATAGCACCTGAAGAAGTAATAATATCCTCATAGGAGATAATTACTTTACCATTTGAATCCTTGATACTTGGAACAATAACAGGCATTGGAGGTGTAGACGGCACTTCCATCTCCATTAATGTGATCTTTTCAGATTCAATTCTTATGTTCATTTCTGGAGGATAATATGGCAATCCGTCCTTCGTGACCTTGGCCCTTATCAAATAATTGCTTGCAGGGGTATTATTAGGAACAGTTATAATATGCATGGTACTTTCTTTAACCGCTATTATTTGCGGGACACCACCTTCATACCTGCATATTTCATAATCAACCTTAACATTGCTCTCTGCACCGGACAGGCTGGTCAATACAGGACTCCATTCCAATTTCCAGACAGTCTCGTCATTGTTTTCGAACATTTTTGTTGTCTTGACCAATATGTTTGTTGCAATTGCATAGGTTTTTGCTTTATCGCCTTTCTTTATACCATCGGGAATCTCAGGTTCCAGCTTTACGTAATAAACACGGCCCGCGTTCTTAACAGTCTGTGTATATTCCAGAGTTCCATCTGTCTCGTTAAGAACCACCGGACCATCTTTTCCAATAAGCTCCTCGGATATGGTCACGGGGAAGGCATTTTTAAAATCCTTGTCTTCTGAAATAGAAAGCTTATAACTGATTCTCTTTCCATCAACCCATACGTCATCCCATTTAACTTTTATTTTTCCCGTACCTGCAGTAAAGCACTGGACATTAATATCTGTCAAAAACCTTACTGAATTTGAAGCAGCTGACTCATCTGATTTATATACCGGGCTGTTTGGTAAAGTCGGGTTAGTATATTCATAATATGCCCTTGCGTTGGCCTTATACACTGTACCTGACTTAAGGTTTCTCATCCTGATTGGTTTGGTATCTACAGGAAGTCCCTTTTCATGGGCATATACCGGTTTTGCCGGCTTATAGCCTTTTGGAGATTCCTCAAGATATATATTTAAATACTTCCCCAATACATTTACAGTGGATGAACCGGATGGATTAGCCACTGTTCCCCAGCCAATATCTGTATAAAACCCGGATTCCCCTCCGTCTGATGCGCTATAGCCTATAGCCGGTTCTGATGGATTGGTAGCCGTTATAGCCAGTCCTGTAGGAGCAGGCTGTATTGGAATATCCGCGCCGTAAACCCCATACATTCCGTATGATGTTATAATAAATGTAATTAATACTATTGCCGCCAGAATTCTTTTTGTTTTCATAATAACTGTTAACCTCCAGCTGCTGCCGCAGCTACCAAAATAAACTTCCACAACTTATTTTAAGTGTTTGCACAACCTCTAATCAGGCTTAACTTTCCAGCATTTTTTGAACCACTGTGGCAAAAT
>JAQSXC010000037.1 GCA_029266335.1 Eubacterium sp.
AAGGCTGCGTCCATCCGCCTCGAAAATCGCCAAAATATCTCGGCGTGAGGTCGGTGATTTTTGAGCGAGAGAATTTGGCTTGCGACAAGGCGAAGAGGCGAAGAAAGGCTTTGTGCCTTTCAAGCGGCTTCAACGCAGCCGCAGGGCAAATTCGCCACTCAAAAACGTATTGTACATTGTTAATAGAGGGTATATAATATGAAAAAACAGCCTCTTAAATGGATTTACTCCATAAAAAGGCTGTTTCATTATAAATGCTTATTATAATTTGTCTATTGGAATGATGGTCGCTTTTTATCTGTATTACATCTCCATCATGAACAATGAAGGATCAATCATACCGAATATCATTGCAATATGAGCAACTACCAGGAATATACCTACAAAGGTGGCATGAAGCTTAAGTTTCTCAAGTTCTGTTCTCTTTCTGCCTATAATTCCCAGATCAAGCAATGCCATTCCAAGCAGTGGGACTATTCCTAAAAGATAGAAGCCGACAGCTACTACGTCTGCAAAACCTCTCCATTCGCCGCTGGCAGTGAGCCCTATAATAGTTTTAGGGAATAAATATATAAAAACACCTGTAAAATAAAGTCCTACAATTATACTTGCAATTTTGTTAAGTAGTCTCAAGCCGCCTGTAAGGTTTCTTGTATAGAGTATAGCAAGTTCTGTTACAGCAATTGTCTCAGCCAGTATTACAGGAATAGCCATAAAGAGAATCAGGTTCCAGGGCTGATTTGAAGCTAATAGCTCCATATAATGGGTCATCATATTATCCATTCTTTAAATCTCCTTCTTACGAATATTTATTTTTCGCAGCCATTACTCCCTTATGATACTAAATAGTTGTGAAGATTTTATGGAGAATTTAAAAGAAGTTAAAGAATTTTTCAAATTAATTGCAAACCGGCTTTTATTTGTACAACAGGCATTATTAATATAGTTCCTGGTTACCCGCAAACCCAGCCTTGATAAAAACTCATTTGTCAGTGTACCTGAGTGGGCTGCTGCTTCTTCTGCACTGACGGATTCAGTGCCGTCCCGTCCAATAAGTGTAGCTATGTCACCCTGCCTTACTTCAGCAATATCCGTGATGTCCACCATCAGCTGATCCATGCATATCTTTCCTATTATGGCCGCTTTTTTTCCATGAATAAGAACATGCCCCTTTCCACAGGAAAGGGTGCGTGGAATCCCGTCTGCATAGCCTATAGAAATAACTGCAATTCTTGTTTTCCTGTCTGCAGTAAACTGACGGCCGTACCCTACTGACTCATTTTTGGTAATCTCTTTTGTCAATACTACTCTGGCCTTTATGGAGAGAACCGGCTGCAGATCAACACAAATCCTGGTTTTATGGTTTTCACTGCTCAGCACTCCGTATAAAGCTATTCCAATCCTGGCAAAGTCACATTTCAGATACGGGTAATTCAGGACTCCATAACTGCTTTGCAGGTGGATTTTCCCCGGATTGTAGCCTGCCTCCCTTATATTTTCCAAAGTCTTATAAAACATATCTATTTGAAGGTTTGTAAAATCAACGTCCTGCTGTTCAAGACTGTCACTGACACTTAAATGTGTATAAGTTCCGGTGACTATAAGATTTTTGCACTCATATATTTTATATAAATTAAAAATATCATTGTAATTTTCACCCAGCCTGTGCATTCCGGTGTCTATTTTTACATGTACCTTGGTTCTTCTGTTTGCCACATTGAGAATTTCAGCATAATCCAGATCCACAACTGTCTGAGTTAAATCATATTGCTTCAGCTTGTAAAGCTGTTCAGGAAAGGTGTACCCCAAAATCAGTATTTCACCGCTGATTCCATTTTTTCTAAGCCTGATACCTTCTTCAATTGTAGCTACAGCAAAGGCATTAATACCGGTTTTATTCAGTTCGCCCGCAATTTCAATATCTCCGTGCCCATAGGCATTGGCTTTAACAACTGCCATTATATTGCAGCTTTTTGGAAGAATGGTTTTGAATTCATTTATATTACAGTCAAGGTTGTTTAGGTCTATCTCGGCCCAGGCTCTATCCTTTTTTACATCTTTATCTTTTTTATAAAATACCAGAAGTACAAAAGCTGATACAACAATTGACGCTGCCGTTACTGTAATAAAGTGGACAATACTGTTGTCTATAATGAGTCCGGTCAGGTGCACTGCCTTGGCAAAGCCTCTGACAAGGATGATGCACATGGGATGAACTATATAAATAAGCATTGAGAAGCTCCTCAGGATATTTCTTGCTTTGCCCCTCCAGTTCAACAGCAGATGAAACAGAAAAAACATGCAAGGAAGCAGCATGAGATACATGCTGTCATGCCGCTGTAACTGATGTGTGTGAAGTATGCTTCCTTCAGTCAGCAGCAGAGCTGTTGCAGCAGCAAACCCTGTCAGGCATGTTTTTATTGTATACTTTTTTCCTGATAGAGCTATTAAACCTCCCAGAGCAAGGAACACAGGTGTCATAAAGAGACCGTTTCTTGTATAGTCAAAGAGCATGAATAGGATATCATAAAACCCCTTGAGATACGATACCTGTTCAGTTAATCCATAATAGCTGTCTCCCAATAAAGCAATCAGGTAGAGAAATAGTGTTAAGCCCAATACAAGCTTATGGCTGAATTTAGTGAAAAGCAAGCTCACAATAAGCGCTCCAAGTATGCTGGCAGGCAAATACCACAAATGATAAAAGGTACCTTCAAAAACTACTGCTTTAAAAATACCTGTTACAGAAAGTTTGTCTTTAAAAGTACCTGTATAAATATTCACCGGTAAATATATAAGAATAGCCACCCCATACAACAGAGAGGTTTTCTTTAGAAAACCTCCTAATGCATTAAAGCCTTTATGGCCATCCTTTCCCTTAAGCAGTTCAGGAATTAAAAAGAAGCCTGTAACCATTAAAAAGAATGGTACAGCTACTCTTGCAATAATATGTGTAAAAATGAAATCCGCCTCTTGACTTACAGATATAAGAGGAAATGTATGAATGGAAACAATGAGCAGCGCGGCAATTAATCTGAAATAATCAAGACCGGCATATCCTTTTTCCTTCATAAGATATCCCTCCATATGGTTACAACGAATCCATCCATGTTATTCCCAGATATCTGATAAGGTTCATATTCATCTACCAATATCTCCGTTGCAGTTTCTGAGGCTTCAACATAAAAGATTTCTATGCTTTGTTCCTGATTCTCAAATTTCAGATGCTTGTCATCATATGTGAAATACTTAAGATATTCTGTATATTCCTCAAGGGTAAAATCATTATTTTTCATAATTTCAGAGTGAGGATATCCTACATATCTGAAATGCCACGGTTCATGAGAAATTCCGGTAATCTGTTCCTTTCCTTTTTGATAACGCTCTATAAAACCATATTTTGACGCTTTATCCCTGAAGGTTTGACAAATCCCTTCATATGGAAAATCCGGACAAATAAAATCTATGACCTTCAGGTTTTGCGCCATGTCAATGGCCAGTCCGGTCTGATGTTCGCTGTGGTTTGGCAATGCTACATACTTTAAAGTGAACTCCTCACCCTTCTCTTTTATGGAATCCATAAAAATCTGCTGCTGTTCCATAAGGGATCGGTAGCCGCTCACAGGAACAATGCTGTCACCTGCCGAGCAGGCTTTAAGCAGCTGCTTCAGCATATTTGAAACAGGTTTTCTGAGCAGAATGTCCGGAAATCTGTCATCTGACGGTACCATTAGTGCATTTCTACCCAGTTGTACATCTTGTAGGGGGTTCTGTCGGTTTACAAGCAGCAGATTTCCTTTGTATATATTCTCACGTTCCAGTAATATTGATTTAAGATTGTTTTTTAAATATTTTTTAATTATGGTATTCATATTAGGCTCCATTCAATTTTCTTCCTCTAATGCCAGTGCAATAAGTTTATCCAATATATTTTCAAAAGACATTCCAATTCCTGCAAGCATTTTTGGATATCTGCTGTGTGCAGTAAAACCGGGTATTGTATTTATTTCATTAAAAACTATATGTCCTGCCGGAGTCAGAAACATATCCACTCTGGCAAATCCTCTGCAGCATAAAGTATTATACAGTTTTACAGCTGTTTCTCTGATCCTGTCAGCTGTCTGCCTGTCAAGTCGTGCCGGCATATGAATTTTTGATGAAACCAGATTATATTTTTCAGTATAATCAAAAAAACCCTTTTGAAGCTCAATTTCATCCACTTCTCCTATAATCAGTTCATCATTTCCCAGCACTGCACAACCAACCTCAAACCCTTCTATGCCTTCTTCAACAATTATTTTTGAATCATGTCTGAAAGCTTCTATAATGGCATCATACAGCCCTTCAGGACTGGCAACCCTTGTAATGCCAAAGGAGGAGCCTGCTTTCGCAGGCTTAACGAACAGCGGATATCTTAAAGTTTCTGTTCGACGAATGATTTCAGTAATCTTCATATATTTTACAGCGGTAATTGAGGGCGGTACTCTGACACCGGCACTTTGGGCGAGCTTATGTGCAATGTCCTTATCCATGCACAGAGCAGAACTTAAGGTATCACACCCAACAAAGGGAATTCCGGCAAGTTCAAGCAATCCCTGTACTGTACCGTCCTCACTGTTCTTTCCGTGCATAACGGGAAAAACCACATCAATCTGTGTTGTTACAAATCTGTCCTCCCAAAACTCAATAAGTGCATGCAGGTTTCTGTCAGGAGAAAATACAGCAGACCTGCAGTTCTTATCCCTGTGCCAGGTGTCATTTTTTATACCGCCAACCGCTCCAAAATATCTGAACCATTCACCTTCTCTGGTAATGCCAACTAAAATAATTTCGTATAAATCTTTATTTAAATTATCTATTACAGAAGCTGCTGATTTCAGTGAAACTTCATATTCAGTGGAGCATCCTCCAAATAGAACAGCTACTTTTCTTTTTTCCATTAGCATGAACTCCCTTTACCTGATGTATTATTCTGCTCTTCATTAAGAATCTGCAATTTTGAACTCAAAGTAATTTTGTTAAAAAAAACAACCTGTCCAATCGACTATTTCATTGTAGCCAATTTTAACAGGTTGTTTTTTAATTTGTCCTTACCAAATTCTTAAGATTTTATTATGATATTCTTTAGGCATTATTAAATGACTTGGATTTTTGATATTTCTTTATATTCTTACGGGTAATTTTACGGTAAATAGGGTAAACTCTTCGTTACTTTCGGCAGAAATAGTACCTCCGTGCAGTACCACAATTTCTTTTGCAATGGCAAGCCCCAGGCCTGTACCGCCGGTATTGCTTGATCTTGCAGAGTCCAGCCTGTAAAACTTTTCAAATATAGATTCCAGTTTATCTGCTGGTATCACTTTACCCTTATTTCTAAACGTAATAATTATGTTCTGACCCTGGACTTTTACCGAAATTTCAATTGTACTATTATCATAGCTGTAGGCAGAAGCATTCTTTAGAATATTGTTGAATACTCTGCCCAGTTTATCAGAATCGGCATAAACCATTATATTTTCATCGGCATTTACCACTGCTGTTTTATTCTGCGGTGCCAGAATGGGATAGAATTCATCAGCCATTTGCTCCAGCATCAATGTTAGATTAACATCTTCTTTTGTCAGCGTAATTGTCTGAAGGTTAAACCTTGTTATTTCAAAAAATTCATTTATGAGCTGCTCAAGACGATGGGCTTTTTCTAGAGTTATGCCGGTATACTTCACACGCTGCTCCACAGGCATGTCCGGGGCTTCATTCAGAAGACTCAGATATCCTATTACAGAGGTTAGCGGTGTTTTAATATCATGTGCCAGATAAACCACAAGATCGTTTTTTCGGCGCTCACTCTCAAGAGCGGCTACTCTTCTTTTTTCCAGGGTACTCCTGACCGTGTTGAGTTTTTTTTCCATAAATGATAATTCAGGAGGAAAAGTGATGGGCTCTTCGGATTCATTGACCAGCTGATCAATTCCATCACTTATTTTCTTAAAATAACGTGTATACCGTGACATTGAAACATAGATAAAAATTAAGAGCAAAAATACAAAGCCCACTCCAAGAAGAATGCCCTTGTTATTTCTGAATATGACGGTGTATATGTCAGCTGCCCGCCAATAGTCAATACGGAGTATCCTTTGAACCAACGCAACAAAGCCTTCTGCAAAAGGAGCCTGAAGTGCATCGTCTATCAGGAAGTGAAGTATAAAAAGACCTACCACCACCGTAATCAAACCCGCTAGAAGTATCTGCAGCAGTATTTTTATTTTTACACGTCTGAAATCATTTTTCAATCTTATATCCAACTCCCCATACAGTTTTTATAAACCTGGGATTGCCTGCCGGTTCATTCATTTTTTCCCTCAGATGTCTGATATGAACCATTACCGTATTGTTGCTGCCCGTAAAATACTTTTCTCCCCAAACCTCTTGAAAGAGCCTTTCTGAGCTGATAACCTGTCCTCTGTTTTCGCACAGCAGCCAAAGAATAGAAAACTCAATGGGGGTCAGCAGAAGCGGATTTTCATTAAGAGTGCACTGATGTGTTGTTTTGTTCATTACAAGACCTGATACCTCCAGAATATCACTGTTTTGCTGAATTCCCTCATTATATCTTGTAAATCTTCTCATCTGAGCTTTTACACGGGCCACCATCTCCAAAGGGCTGAAGGGTTTGGTTATATAATCATCAGCACCAAGCGTAAGGCCTGTAATCTTGTCCAATTCCTCAACTTTTGCAGTTAGCATTATAACAGGAAAGTTAAATCTCTGGCGGATTTTCTGACAAAGAGTGAAACCATCCATTTCGGGCATCATAACGTCCAGAACTGCAAGGTCATATTTAATGTTATCGATGCTTTTCAGTGCTTCCAAAGGCTTATAAAATTTATATACCATATAATTTTCGTTCATCAGATAAAGCTCCACAAGGTCAGCTATTTCCTTCTCATCGTCTACCACAAGAATATTAATACTCATATTCTTAACCACCTTAAAATTTAATAGTCATATACATTTTTCCCTGTATATGACTATTAAAAATTATAGCATAGCTTATAAATAAAATATTAAGATTTACTTAATTTTTGTTTAATAATTTATTCCTGCTGCTGCGGTAAAATAACTGTAAATTCAGTTCCTTTCTCCCTGCTGCTTTGTACTTCTATTTTTCCACCATGTGCTGAAACAATTGCTTTTGTAATTGTAAGGCCTATGCCCGAACCGCCTGTAAGCCTGTTTCTTGATTTGTCAGCCCTGTAAAATCTTTCAAATATAAACGGCAGATCCTCCTTTGGTATTCCAGGTCCATTGTCCTTAACAAAAATTCTTACAGTTCCGTCTTCCTGCTCGGCAACCACCTTTACAAAACCGCCTTCAGGCGTATATTTAAGCGCATTTGACAGTAAATTTACTATCACCTGGCTGATTTTATCCCGGTCAGCATAAATACCCATCCTGCTGCCGCTAAATTCAATATTTAAGCCTTTATTTAAAAATTCACTTTCAAAATTCTGTATTAATCTATTTATAAGCTCAGTGACATCAAAATTTTCTTTATCCAGAATCAATTTTTCGCTTTCATATTTAGTCAGTTTTTCAAGATCTCCGACCATCTTACTTATGCGGACTATTTCTTCATGGCAGCTCTTAAGCCTCTCTGTATCTGCTTCCCATATACCATCGATCATCGCCTCCATGTGGCTTTGAAGTGTTGCCAGGGGAGTTCTCAATTCATGAGCTACATCACCGGTAAGCCTTTTCCGCAAAGCCTCCTGTTTTTCAAGTGATTCAGCCAGATTGTTTACTGTAGAAGTCAGCTCGTTAATTTCGCTGGTATTTGACTGCCGGGCAATTCTTTCTGTGTAATATCCATTTGATATGGATTTTGCAGCTGAAATAACCTGTGAAATCGGTGAGCTTAAGCGTCTGGACATAATCCTTCCAAGTATCAGGGCAAAAATCAAGGAAAAAATTCCCACACCGATGAGAACAGTATTAAAGGTATTAATAAACGCCTGATCGTGTTCATTAAGGTAATTGGGTCCATAGGTTCCTATTTCAATGACCCCTACCTTATCCAGCTTATAATTTAGAGAATACGGTACCTCTTTATAGCCGGAACCTTTGGTTCCAGATATTCCGCCTGAATTAGCTGCCATATGCTCAATAATTCTCTGGCACATACCATTGTTATGTTCTTTTGCATCCCATAGAGTCTTGCCGTTTATATCCTTAACTGCTATTATTATTCCACTTTCAAGATAGCTCTCACCTATTGAAGCAATTGATTCCAGATTCCAATAACCATTACCCTTATACTGAGCTGCTACTGTAGCTACAATTTCCTTGTTCTTTAACTTCTGATTTTCATTTACATATTCTCTGAAATGTTTCACTACAAATACATTTGTAAGCGCACTGATTAGAAAAACTATAATAACCGCAGCAAGTACATAGGACAGGGATAACTTTGACCGCAGACTTGTCGTCATTTTTAGCTCCATTTCTGCATGGTGCAAAAAGAATTTGCCCAATGCAGAACTCAATTTCCGCTGAAATTATTAATGGGTTAAAATTCACTTTATTGCATATGCCATTTATTTTTGAACCTGAAAAAACAAGGACGTAGTACACCTAAACCTTATAAGAATTCTTCAAGTAAATCAGGGTTCATAATTCAGTCTGTACCCAATACCGTGAACAGTTTGCAAGTACTTAGGCTCCTTGGGGTCATCCTCAATTTTTTGCCTCAGGTTTTTTATATGGGTATCAACAGTTCTGTCAAACCCTTCGAAATCATCTCCCAAAGCCGACGTAATAAGTTCATCCCTTGTAAACGTTTTATTTGGTACCTTTAGCATTGTAAGCAGAATCTTATATTCATTGGGAGTAAGATTTACAATATTATCTTTCTTTCTTACTTCATGCCTCAAATTATCAATAATAATATCTCCATCGTTAAGTGAAATTACATTTGATATAGCTGCAGCAGCCTCAGAGGTTCTTCTTAAGACAGCGGCAACTCTTGCAACAAGCTGTCTGGGACTGAAGGGCTTCAATACATAATCATCGGCACCGATATCCAAACCTTTTAGTATATCTTCTTCCTCGACCTTGGCCGTAAGCATTATTATTGGTACTCTGGATTGCTTCCTTATGGTTCTGCAAATATCTTCACCTGATATATCAGGAAGCATTAAATCCAGAATTATCAAGCAAGGGGCCACATTTTCAAACTGTGCCATTGCCTGTGTACCGTTAAAAGCAGTATAAACCTCATAACCGCTGTGCTCCAGATAGGATTTGACAACCTCGACAATTTTCTTTTCATCATCTATTACCAGTATTTTTTTTGAAAAACTTATCATGGGGTCTCCTAAATAACTATTAATAATATAATGCAAAGATACCCCGCTTCAAAATTGCTGAAACGAGGTGTCTTGGCATAATTAGCTTATAACGCACAGGTACTGTAGAAAATTTTCATGTTGTATAAAAATTTTCATTCTTTATTATTGAACTACATCATAACCCTGGTCTTCAATAGCATCAAAGATCTGTTTTCCTGAAACCTTTTCAGGATCAAACTCAACAGTTACCTTTTTGTTAGCCAGGTCAACCGAGACCTTATCAACGCCATTCAAAGCACCAACTGCTTTCTTTACACTGTTTTCACAGTGGCTGCAGGACATCCCCTCAACGGTGATATCCGTAATTTCCTTTGCCATAATAAAACCCTCCTGTCTATATCTTAAAAGGCTAGTGATCTGGGTTGACAGATTACTTGAACCTTTTTAAGCTAAGTGAATTTGTAACAACCGAAACCGAACTAAACGCCATAGCGCCACCTGCAATTATAGGACTTAATAATCCCAGCGCAGCAAAAGGTATTCCGATTATATTATATATAAATGCCCAAAACAGGTTTTGCTTAATCTTATTCATTGTTTTTTTGGATAATTTTATTGCCGTAGGTATGGAACGTAAATCACCTCTCATAAGGGTAATATCGGCAGCTTCTATAGCTACGTCGGTACCTGTTCCTATTGCCATACCGATATCGGCTGTAGCCAGTGCCGGAGCATCATTGATACCGTCTCCAACCATTCCTACTATTTTACCCTGTTTTTTAAGCTTCTCCACTTCTTCGGCCTTGTTCTCAGGTAAAACCTCTGCCAGAACATTTTTTATGCCCACCTGTTTTGCGATTGCTGCTGCTGTTCTCTTATTATCTCCGGTCAGCATATATACTTCAATCCCCATTTTCAGAAGGTCTTCAATTGCTTCTCTGGAGTTTTCCTTAACGGTATCAGCAACAGCAATTACTGCTTCAACCTCGTTGTTTATTGCCATTAGCATGGCTGTTTTACCTTCATCCTCAAAACCTGCAATGGTATTTTCGATAATATCAGTGTCAATTCCTTTTTCTTTTAACAGTTTTCTTGTTCCGATGTATACTTCCCTGTCCCCTATTTTTGCTTTAATTCCCCTGCCAGGGATTGCTTCAAATCCATCAGGATCAGGAATACCGCCAAAATCAGCTTTACCCTTTTCATATATGGCAGCACCCAAAGGATGCTCGGAATTCTTTTCTGCAATTGCAGCAATTCTGAGTAGCTCTTCTTTTTCCAGCTGTTTCAGCGATACTACATCGGTAACCTCCGGCTTGCCCTTGGTAATGGTTCCTGTTTTATCAAGGACGATACTGTTAAGTTTATAGGCTCTCTCCAGATGTTCGCCACCCTTTATCAGTATACCATTCTCAGCACCTTTGCCTGTCCCAACCATGATTGCTGTCGGTGTTGCAAGACCTAAAGCACATGGGCAGGCTATAACAAGTACAGATACTGCACTTACTATGGCGGCTGTAAAATCACCTGCAACAAAATACCATATAAGGAAAGTTAACAGAGCTATACCTATAACAACCGGTACGAAAATTCCTGATACCTGGTCGGCAATCTTTTGTATTGGCGCCTTTGACCCCTGAGCATCTTCCACCATCTTTATAATCTGAGACAGGGCGGTGTCTTTACCGATCTTGGTGGCTTCAAATTTAAAGGTTCCAAATTTGTTTATGGTTGCACCTATAACAGGATCTCCAATCTTTTTTTCAACCGGCAGGCTTTCACCGGTCAGCATTGATTCATCAATTGAAGAATTTCCTTCAATAATTTTTCCGTCTACAGGTATTTTTTCTCCCGGCCTTACAACAACTATATATCCAACCTCAACCTCTTCAACAGGAATGTCTTCTTCTGCTCCATTACGGACAACTCTGGCTGTTTTGGCTTGAAGTCCCATTAATTTCTTAATTGCTTCGGAGGTTTTACCTTTTGCTACTGCTTCAAAATACTTGCCAAGAAGTATTAACGTAATGATGACTGCACCAGCTTCGAAATAGAGCTCCTTCATCATAACACCCGGTTTTGCCGGAACGAAGAAGGCATTGTATATACTGAAGAAATATGCGGCAGATGTACCCATAGCAATCAAAACGTCCATATTGGCACTCTTTGCTTTAAGTGCATGGTAGGCGTTTTTATAAAATCGCCAGCCAATAATAAACTGTACAGGAGTAGCAATTACCAGTTGAAAATACTGATTGTGCAAAAACGCCACATCAATTTTCAGAAGTGAAAGTACCATTGCCAGAATAAGCGGAGAACTTAAAACAGCTGAAGTAATTAACTCTGTCCTGAGCTTTTTTATCTCTTTTTCTCTCTGAGCCTTTTCTCTGTCCTGCGAAAGATCTTCAATCTTTTCAGCTTTGTAGCCCAGATTTCCTACAACATTTATAATATCTGAAACCTTTACAATAGAGGAATCAAATTCTATATTTGCTTTTTCTGTTGCCAGATTAACCGCAGCAGACGATACTCCCTCCATTTTCCCCAGTCTTCTTTCGATTTTTGCAGAGCAGGCGGCACAGCTCATACCGGTTATCTTCAACTCAACCTTATTCTGGTTCACGGGTGCTTGCTGCAATATATCATAACCAAGCTTTCTGACAGCTTCACCTATTTTACCGGAATCTACCAAAGTATCTTCAAATTCAACTGTTGCTTTCTCAATTGCAAAGTTGACATTTGCCTGTTTTACTCCCTCGATTTTGTTTAAGCCTTTTTCTATTCTGGCAGCACATGCTGCACAGGACATACCTGTTATATTAAAGCTTTCTTTTCTTTCCATTTTCCATCTTCCCCTCCATGTCCCCATATGTGCCGGGTCAATTTTGGTTGACCCGGTTAATTAAAACTGATCTTATGAATAGTCAATAAATTTTTCAGGCTGCTACCCCAGTTTGTTTTCAACCGCAGCAGCTGTCTCCACCTGCACCTGCAGCTGGCTTAATATCCTTCAGTTCATCTCTTATTATATCAAGATCAATAGTATTTATATCATCCACTACTTTTATATACCCATTTAACATGCCCATCCAACAGTTAAAATGAAAATCTCCATCGGGAATAAATTCTAATTTATTTTCCCCTTCTTTCAAATCAATACCTGCCCCATATTCCGGAAATAGAATTCTATTATTACAGCTGTTCAACTTCTCACTAATAAATATCAAGTTTGTTTTAACTCCTTTTTGTATAACTGCAACCGCTGGTGAATAACCGTAATCATTAACATTTACAGTTACAGTCTGAACACCGTCAACTATTTTTCCGACAGCAATATCATCAACAGGAATGTTACCGTTATAGAATTCGGTTGCCTTTGAACCTGCCGCACAACAGCCACCTGCAATCTGCCCTTCTGCTGCACCGCTGTCATTAACCTGATTCCGGGTTTCTTCGGTCAAATCCTGCTCTGATACATTTGAAACATCTGCTACAACTTTTATATTACTGCTGATCATACCCATCCAGCAGGTATATACAATATTGCCTTCCTTCTCAGGAGTAAACTCGATAATGTTATCTCCCACAACCAGTTTTTTCTGAATATTGAATTCAGGAATAGTTACCGGGTTATTACAGCCGTTCAAATCTCCTTCTTCAACTTGAATAGTCCATCTCACAGGAATTCCCTTTTGAACTGTAATTGGTGTATACCTGCCAGCTTCAAGTCCCGTAGTCACCACCTGGATGCCATCCTCTACTCTCGCTGTATTTGACGTTACAGTTGATGCTCTTACAACCGATCCCATAAAATTCAAGCCTGACAGATTCAATCCTCTGTTCATCATGATTAACCCAAGTACCATAACAAGAACAGCACTCACCTTAAGCATCTGTTTGGTAAACTTTCCGCTGAGGAATGAGCTGACAGCACCAAAACCAAACATCAGCGGTACTGTACCCAAACTGAAAAGGAACATTGAAATAGCTCCTGCTGTGAAGCTTCCAGTACCTAATGCATAGAGCTGCATAGCCTGTAAAGGTCCGCAGGGCATCAGACCATTCAGCAGTCCGACAAAAAGCGGACCTTTTCCGCCTGCACTGCTGTGAATCTTTGTACCCAGAAACTTTGGAAGCCTAGGATTGAGTTTTCTCAGCCACGGGAATATATTTAACATATTAAGTCCCATAATAATCATAAATATACCTGAGACAACTGCTACAATGCCTTTTGCAGTTCCAGAAAAACTGACAACCGATCCAATTGCCCCGACTATGCCACCAACTGTCGTGTAAGAAATTACTCTTCCAAGATTGTATAACAGGCTTGGTTTTAGTTTTTCAGTCGCAGTTGTATTTCTACCCGAGTTATACTGAACACAGACTGACAGATTTATTCCACCGCACATAGCTATACAGTGCAGTGAGGTCAGCAATCCAACAACAAATAAGATACCGTAACCCATTGATTGATTAACCTGGGGAATAAAATTAAACCCAACAGTGTTGTTGATTATTGTATAGAGTGCGAAAATTATTATTCCTGCACCTATTATTTGTCCAATATTTTTTTTATTCTCATCATTCTTTTTTCCATTACCGGCCGCAGATGAATTAATTAAAGGATTATTCATAACCCTGTAGTCCAATTTTTCAATAACCTCAATTATTTTGTCAAGTTTTATTGTATTGGCATCATAGGTTACATAAACATTTGCACTGTTGAAGATAGCTTTGGCTTCTTCAACACCTTCTAATTTTTTCAAAGCATTTTCAATTCTTGTTTCACAACCAGTACAGGTCATGCCGTCAATATGAAGTACTCTTCTGATAAGATTCTTATCCATTTAAGCTACCCTCCCGTGTTAGCTTAATTACTGCTATTTTGTTTTCCAATTATCGGTAAAGAGTTCTTTGTTCTGTTCAATAAACTCCTTTGAAATAATTATATTTTCTCCATCCTCAGATTTGTTTTCTTTATAGATGGGAACAGGGTTACAGCCACCTCTTTGTTGTTCAATCATATCCATTGAAAACTGGTTTCCGCAGTTCTGACAGACAAGTATATCACCCTCCTGCTTGTAATACGCTTTTGGTGACCCGTTACATACCTGGCAGGTATTAAAGGCAGTTCGAATAGTACCGTCACTAGCTTTCACTGCAAGGATCTCCATATTTTTATTTCCCACTTTTGCTGGATAAAATTTAACTGTTTCTGTAATTTCACTTTTTTTAATTTCTACATCCTGACCTTGTCCTGATACTCCGTTTGACTTTTCTCCGCCCAAGTTCAATTTTGAAACAACAATTACCACAAACAGCAGAGCTACTATCCCTATTATAATACCTAATTGTAAATTAGATATGTTTTGTTTTTTGTTTAACATAATTTCCTCCAGTGATATAATATTTAATGCTATAATTCTAACAGACAAATATGTAGATTTTATGAAGATATAACGAGGCAATAGATATCCATGGTTACTAACGGTGACCATGGCCCCGCTGAAACGCACAGAGGTAATAAAATCATAAATTTCTTAACATATATTTACATATGGCAAAATCTAAAGTAATATTGTTTTATGTAAGCTTGAAAAGGGCATTTTAAAGATTTCATTCATATTTCAAGCATCATTACTCAGCCGGCAGGCTTTTAACACATTTTAAGCGTGCAAAGGCACAACTTTTGGAGGTTAGCATGAAATCTGTAAAAATAACATATTTATGCAGTTGTATTTGTGGATTAATACTATTTGTCCTTGGAATAACACTTCTGTTCAATATCAAGAATACTCCTGCCCAGGTTACAGACAATAATGCTACCCCGTCCAATGCTTCCAATTCCTTTGATATTGTGGAAAATTACACAGGAAATATGAACCCCATAAATTTTCTTGTACTGATAAAAGAAGCTTCGGGACTAAATACCGATTCAATTATAGTTGCAAATTATTCCCCTGAAACCAGACAGATCAGCCTGCTTACAATTCCAAGAGATACAAAGGCCAGCACCAGAGCCAGTTATAAAGTTAATTCAGCCTTTTATCTCGGGTTGAACAAAAATAAAGCTTCGGATAAGCTCACTGAAGCCGAGCAGAAGCATAAAGCTGCTGAACACGCTGCCCAGATAGTAAGTAACCTTACCGATATCAAGATTGATTACTACATCTATCTGGAAATTGATACTATCAAAGAGATCATTGACAGATTGGGAGGTGTTTACTTTGATGTTCCGGCTAAGCTTAAATATAACGATCCCACCCAGGGCTTGCATATTGACCTTGAAAAAGGTTATCAGCTGCTGGACGGTGACAAGTCCGAACAACTGCTCCGGTTCAGAAAACCTCACACTTCCTATTACACCTCCAAGGAACTGAAAGAGGTTAAGAAATATTATGACGGTTCAGATTTAAAAAGAACAGAAATGCAGATAAGGTTCGTAAATGCCATTATAGAACAAAAGGTTAATTTGCTTGACCTTCCGAAGCTTATACCCATAATAAATTTCGCTTTTGATCATGTAATTACAAATACATCCCTCTCAGATACGCTTTCTTTATTCAGGGCCTTTACTCAAGCCTCAAGACCCGAAATGAATACGTATAAATTATATGGTATTGACAGGAGAATAAATGATGCAGATTTCTTTATTTATAATAATACCGTTGAGAACACTAAAACCAGGGAAATATTTAATTCTGATGAAATAATAGAAAAATACTTCGTGACACAATCCGGAAAATTTGTACCTGATGAAGATAACCACTATGATTTCCAGGCAATTTTAAGAGATAACCCGTCCAATGAGGATACTGATTCAAAAGGTGATAATCAGGACAAGCCTTAAATGCAGTTACCGCCAATAAAAAGTATTATGATACTTTTTATTGGCGGTAATCCATTTTTCTTTAGTGAAAGGATTTTAGCTAAATCGATTGATAAATTAATTATACTCCGTGATTCGACAGGATACTATTTAATTCGTGTAAAAATACAGTTAATTTTTATTCAAAAACATTCAGTGTACTTATTCAACATTCTACATTCGTCTTGCAGCTTCATAAGCCAGTTCGGATCGCTCGCACTCCTCATCCGCAAGTGTAATCTGAAAACAGAGCGGACTTCCCTTCATTTTTTCGGCAGCAAAGCTTAACCCATTTGTTCTTATATCCAGAAAAGGATGATCTATCTGCTCGGGATCACCGATTAATATAATCTTTGTACCCATACCGGCCCTGGTAATTATCCCTTTAACCTGTTTGGGAGTCAGATTTTGTGCTTCATCAATAATTATCCACTGTTTGATAATGGATCTGCCTCTTATAAATGCTATTGCTTCAGTATTAATTATTTTTCTGTCAAAGAGTTCATCAATTTTATCTTTCAATTCTTTTTCACTGCTGTACCTCTCCCGATCATCGTTATCAATCAATACCTCAAGATTGTCAATAACCGGCCTCAGAAACGGAGCTATCTTCTCCTGCTCGGTTCCGGGTAAAAAACCAATATCCTCATCAAACTTTACATTTGGACGGCATACAAGTATTTTTCTATAGGAGGCACCGCGTTCGGTAAGTAATTTATGCAATCCCACAGCCAGTGAATAAAAGGTCTTTGCAGTTCCTGCCGACCCCTTTATTATAACAAGAGGCGCCTTATCTGCATCATACATAAGTGATTCCTGCATGAATTTCTGACCTGCATTCCTGGGTGTAACTCCAAAAGGACGTTCTTCTATAAAATTCAGCGGCACTATCTCCTTGCCGTCGTACCTCCCCAAAGCCGTTTTCTTATGGTTGCTTGATGAATGAATTATTAAAAACTGATTAACTACCAGCTCTACTTTTTCATTCATTCCTGAGCAAATATTAGTAACACAAACATCCTCCGGTGAGAGTTTTGAGCTTTTGTAAAAATCATTCAATTTACTCTCATCAGTATATACATCAAGCCTTCCTCTATACTGTTCATCGTACACAGGAGCCTGTTCGGCATAAAAATCCTGTGTTTCAATTCCTAATACATCCGCCTTTATTCTTGCGAATACATCTTTTGTAATTAAATACACCTTTTCCTTATTTTCGTGAAGTCCCTTGCAAACCTTTAATATTCTATTGTCATTTACAGTTCCGACCCAGCTTTCAGGGAGTTTAACATCGTGAAAATTCATTTCAATACGAAGTGTACCGCCATTTTCCAGCTTCACTCCCTTGTTCAGGTTTCCCTTTTCCCTCAGACTATCTATAAATCTCGCAACATGTCTTGCATTTGCACCCAGTTCTGAGTTATCCTTCTTGAATTTATCCAGTTCCTCCAATACTACCTCGGGTATAACAATGTTGTTGTCATCAAAGGAATATAGAGCATATGGAGTATGCAGCAAAACATTTGTATCCAAAACAAAAGTCTTTCTTGATTTTTTCATAGGTTAGTCCCCCTGTCTGGTAAATTATAAGCAATTACATAATTAGCTCTGACTTTAGAATTTCTTGAAGTACCTCCTTACGATTAAACAAGGCCTTATAAAAGATAAATATATAAAAATCCGAAAGGATATGTATTAGATACCAAACCTTTCGGATTTTTCAAAAAAGATGACTGTTAAATTATTATTATGAAATGAAAGCACAAATATATCCATTTATCTTCACCTTTATTGTATATATTTATAACAACTTTATAACATTATTATATGCCAATTAATAATACGGTAAGATTAAATGGAAGTAAATTTCTAGTTAATATTTGAGATGTTATTTTATAAGCCTCAATCGGTAATCTCTATAATATTACTATCCGGATCAAGTACACTGCTTTCGTAATAGCCATCACCCGTGACCCTCGGAGCACTGTGAAGTGTATAACCGGCTTCGACGAGTTTCCGGGTCAGAGCATCGACATTTTCTCTGGTTCCTGCACTGAAAGCAAGGTGCGTAAGACCTTCGGACCGATCCCGCATTTCAGCTGGTTTAATGTCCGGCCTTTGCATAAGTTCAAGTCTGGTTCCGGAATCGAAGGATATAAAATAGGTCTCCAGCCCGGTTTTATTGTTTTTATACTTTTCGTTGCTCTTTCCGGAAAAAAATCTAATATAAAAATCCTTTAAGCGTTCCAAATCATTTGTATAAATTGCAATATGACTTATAAACATGACTGCCTCCCCAAAGCCTGCATCAGACCAAAAGCCCGGTTCATAAATTGAAACAGGCTTTTTGATCATCTGCAATAATTATTTTAAAGTAAAAGACTGCCAGATTTTATTAAAGGTATTAATGGTTTTTGTACTGTAGAATAAGTTTTCCGATATCAGATCAACTACGTATGACTTATTACCTTTTTGTATAACATACATTTCTTCTTTATACTCATAACCATCTTGCATATATGTGATAACATACTTATAACATGTAGTTCCTTTTTCACTTAAAGTGACTTTACTTTCAAGCTTAAAATCCTTACCTGCTTTTTTGGCAAACTCGTCATCCAGGAAACGGATAAATTGCGATATGCTGTTAACATCATATACTCCTACTCCAACAGATAAACCACCCTTGTAATAGTATTTGTAAGTATCAGTATTATTTTCACCTTCAATCCAGTTAAATGGTACTTCCACTGAGTATAAATCGGTATTAACGGTACTGGTCTTATCAGAAGAAATGGTGACTTTATCCGGATCCAAGAGTTTTCCTGTTGACTTTGCATCAAGCTTTTTAAAACTGAACGAGTTCAACATTCCATCAAACAATTCTTTTTCTTTAGAATTTTTGTATACATCCTCAGGAATTTCTGAGCTGATTAAATATTTATAGTTTCCGTCCACAATAAATATTTCACAGCCATATATTACTTTAGAAGGCATTTTCAATGTGTAATACACCTTGGTACAATCTACATCACCGATTGTAGTATTCTCACTATTTGTTATTGTGTACAAGCTTGGATTTAATTCTTCCTTATCCTTGTCAATGGATTTTTGGGTTATTGAATCAAGTGTTTCATCTTTCTCCAGGGAGTATACCTCAACTGACAGGTATTCATCATCTTTTCCATTAAACACAACTTTATTCTGAATCTTGTTGTCTTTAAATTCTTCCCAATAAGGAATCATATCAATGGACCACTTAAGTCTTGTATCCTGGTATTTCCTGTAGCCTTCAGCTGTTACATCTGACAAATCCTCAGTACTTCCTCCCTTGTCAAAATAAAAACTGAATGAATCCATTAAGTTTTTATATTTTTCATCGTCATAGGAGTCTTCATTCTTAGTATAGATTGTCATGAAATACACCTTATTTTTTGCAATATATACTCTTTCCTGTTCAGTCCATTTATCATCCTTATACATAAATTCTACATAATCCACCCCGTTATGTGTATCTTGAATAAAGTCAATCAAGGTATATTCCTTTAAACTTTCCTTAATATTATTGGCTATATTGTCAAGATTTGTATCTTTCCCGGCATCAAGCAAATAAATGGATACCAGGTATGATTCATTCTGATCAACGAAGATGTTTTCAGAACCGTTAAAATCTCTGTATTCCAGCTTTAAATCTTCCGGCAGCTGCATTGACCATTTATAATAGCTGTCGCCGATTTTGCCTTTTTTGGTCTTTTTGATTAATGTACTGAAGTCCTTTATACTGTTTGGATTTGCTATCTCCTTCAAGAAGGTGACAGTTCCATTTGAAGTGCTTATATCAGCTCCCAGAGTATCGGCAAGGAAGGTTATGGTTGCCATGAATGAATTGTTCTTTATGTACGGAGCTGCATCAATACTGACTTTTTTCCCTGCAATTAAAGCTTCTTTTTTCTTATCGGTAAGCTTGATTTCTACATTGTTATAATTGATTATTGCTGTTTTAGCTTTAAGATCAACAGTCAGTGATGCTCCTAATGCATCAGTTATTACCTTTACCGGCACAAAGGTTTTACCCCCTGTTTGGATGCTGGCTTCAGCCTTTACCGTTTTACCGTTTACCGTATAAGTGCCTGTGCCGGTTTTAAAGGAAACAGATATTTGGGTAGAATTCTTGTCCTCAATTGGTGTATCTGCAGCAAAAGCTCCAGCTGAAAATATGACAAAACATAAAACAAAACTGAAAAAAGCCGATATTTTTTTCATCTTTCCCTCCAGGAATCATAAGATTTTTATAGTCTGTATATCATTTATTGCTAAAAATAACTTTCACTTCTTACCGGACTTATTTTAATTCATCTAAAACAACACTTATACTTTGAGACTTACCACCCCTCCGTATGTCAACTTTTGCCTTTCCTCCAGGGATCAGTCCCTTGAAGGCTTCGTTCAGGTCGACTATTGTATTGACAGATTTACCATTAACGCTATATATAAAATCATTTTTCTTAAGTCCGTATTTTTCCGAGCATGAACCTTCATAAATTTTGCTTATTTTCAAGCCTGTTTTACTGGGGAGACCGTACAAAGCAACCGTATCCTCATCAAATTCTGCACCAAGCGTTACTCTTTTTACTCTTCCATATTTATAAAAGTGATCCAGAACAAATTGTATTGTGTCAATAGGAATAGCATAATTAAGCCCCTGAGCATTCAGGGTAGTGATTGAATTAACTCCTATTACCTCTCCAGCTATATTAATCAGCGGACCACCACTGTTACCCGGATTTATAGCTACATCTGTCTGTATCAGTTTATATTGGTAATATCCGTCGATACTTCTATTAAGACCACTTATTACTCCAACTGAAGCAGAGTTTCTATTTAGGAATGATAAAGGGGTACCTATTGCAATGGCTGTCTTTCCTATTATAATGTCAGATACGCTCCCAAACTTAGCAGGAACTAATCCTATTTTATCAATTTTAATAACAGCCAGGTCTGTAGCTGTATCAATATATTTTATTCTGGCATCATAACCGCTGCCGTCTGACAGAACTACAGCAATTCTTGTCATATTTTCTACAACATGAGCATTAGTGAGAATCTCACCACCTGATTTAATAACTATTCCAGTGCCTAATGCCAGGCCTTCAGTGGAACTGTTTTCAGATTTTGTGTTTCCAATAATTCCCACTACCGAAGCTCCGATTTCCTTAACAATTTCAGGTATTATTTCATCGTTGCCATTTGTAATATTGACAGTGTTATTGCTTTGAGAGACCTTGACATTTAATGATTTTGACAGTTGTGCGACATCAACATAAACCTTGTTGTTAATTGTAGTAGCCCCTACATCTGTTGTTTTACCATTAACAACAACTTTAATGCCTGAAACACCGGAAGCAAAAAAACAAGAAAAAACTGAAAGTAACAGAATTACAGAAAACATGATGAGTTTGGTTTTGAATATTTTCATTTTGACCCCTGTGAATAATAAATAATATTATTAAATATTAACATTTATTCACATATATTACAACAGCTTTGGGAATAATAGACTATTATGTTAGATTACTTGATGTTTTTTACTATATGGAAATTAAAATTGCTCAAAATATAATAGAATTTATCAGAATATGTCTATAAAATTTCTTATAATAAAATAAAAAATAAATATAAAAATGATAAGTTTCCAGAAGAGTTTACTTCTCGGTATAACAATTACGGGTTTATTAAGTACAATTGCTACCAATTCCACATACCCCAATAAACCTACAATAATTCCGAAAAGGGGTACGGGATTATACCTGACCGACTCTGCAATATCACCTGTTAACAGGTGCTGTACACTTCTGGTATTACCGCAGCCGGGACACAGAAAATGCAGGTAGGTATAGCTTGGACAGGCCGGAAAAAGTGTCCCGATATAATATAGCTCGTGTCTGAAAAAGTAAACCAGTCCACCTGCAATCACCGGAAAAAGTATTATAAGTATTTTGACCCAAAAAGATTTTATCTTCAAAGCAGCCTCCAAACAAGAATCATGAAAGATTATGAAATCAAAACATATATTATTATACTTAAACCTGTTAAAAATGACTGATTTGTAACTGATTTATTTATAAATGCTTTATAAATTCCTCCAGGCTTAATATATCCTTTATTGAAATGTCCCTATGATGATAAAATTTACGCTTTTGTGTTTTATCCAGGTAATGAATGCTTTTTCTGCTGCACCACTGAATACATGCCATGCACTGTTCACACCTGTGTTCCCAGACCGGGTGACCGTTTTCTATACTGACATTGTTTACCGGACATACCTTCTCACAGGCCCGGCAGCCGTTGCAGTTTGTGTCGCTGTTAAAACCGGAGTCCATGTTCCCGAAACCAGTTCTCTTTTCAATTATAAATTGCTTACTTCCGCTTCGGCTTAAATATAGTTTTTCAAAAGTACGGGGACCTGCAGGTTTGGATGGCTGTTTCATTTTTATAATATTCGAGATCCTTTTCGCAGTTTTTTCAGCTTTTGATACCAGTAAATTATTAAAAAAATCAGGAAATGCTCCATATTCAACTATATAGTTTCCCGGCATAAATACAGAAAACTCACCCTTCAGAGAACAGCCTTTCTCCTGAAGTAATTCGCGGAGGTCCACAAGTGAAATCCCTCTCATTCCCCCATATGTTGCTACTCCAAATATATACTGCTTTGGACTTAAAGTTAATTTTCTGATAAAACTTTCAACAAATGCAGGCATCTTATAGTAATATACCGGAAAAATTATACCTACTCTTTCATACTGTGTTGCATCCAGTTCATTTTGGTTATGCCTGATATTTAAAAGCTTTGTATCTCCCAGTTCTTTTGTAATTTTTCGAGCAAAAGCCAAACTGTTTCCGGTACCTGTAAAATAATAAATCACATTACTCATGCTTGTTGACCTCCATTAAGTTTTGAAATTTTACGTTAAATATTTCAAAACTAATACTATACTCTTTTTAAATCATTGTCAATAAGTTTTGAAATATTATATCAATTATTTCAAAACATGTTATAATTATTCTGACACAAAATTTTTATGGTAATATTTTAAATAAACAAATGAAATTTAATTGGGAGTTTTTATTATGAACAAATATGAAATCCGTACAAATATAAAAAAAGAGGCTATTTTGCATGCCTCCCTGGACTTATTTAAAAAGCAAGGTTTTATTAATACGAATATTAAAAACATTGCAGAATCAGCCAAAGTATCGCAGGTATCCATCTATAATTATTTTGGAAGCAAGAATCAATTGTTAAAGGAAGTTATCTCATATTTAACAGACGGAATGGTATCAACCGCAGAAGAAATCCTGGCAGAAGCTCTTCCCTTTCCCGATAAGGTAAAAAAAGCCCTGTCACTTTGCTCTGAGGAGTTTGAAAATGTAATTGAAGAATTCTTTTCTGTTGCAGCCCTTGATGATCCCCAAATGGCTCAGGCTATTATAAGTACCCTTAAAGAAAAAAATAATTATCTTTATGAAAAATATATTGAATCTGGAAAAGCAGAAGGTTATGTAGATAAAACTATTCCCACAAGTACCATTGTTGACTTTTTAAATTCCATGGGCAATAACCCCAATTACCGCCAAAATAATGCACAATACCGTGATGATATTGTGAAGTTATTTATCAATGGAATACTGATAAAGTGATGCTAAGTAGCTTATAAAAACAAAAAAGCCCCGTATTGAACCTCAACCTGCCAAGTACAGGTTAGTTCATACGGGGTTATTTTCTATCCTTAATTCTTCAGACTGTGAAGCGGAGCAGGAATTCTCCCGCCTCTTTTGATGAATTCGCCGCTTCCGAAGGAATTTACCTTCATAACAGGACCGGATCCAAGGAGACCGCCAAATTCAACCATATCCCCTAATTTCTTTCCCGGCGCGGGAATTATTCTTACTGCAGTCGTTTTCTGGTTTACAACGCCAATAGCAGCTTCATCGGCAATTATTGCAGATATTGTTTCTGCTGTTGTGTCACCCGGAACAACTATCATGTCCAGACCAACTGAACATACACAGGTCATGGCTTCAAGTTTTTCCAGAGAAAGGGCACCTGAAAGCACTGCATCTATCATTCCTGCATCCTCACTGACAGGTATAAATGCTCCGCTAAGGCCGCCAACGTAAGAAGAAGCCATAACTCCACCTTTCTTTACTGCGTCGTTAAGAAGTGCCAACGCGGCAGTTGTACCGTGAGTTCCACACTTTTCAAGGCCCATTTCCTCAAGTATATAAGCAACACTGTCTCCGATTGCCGGCGTTGGTGCCAGTGACAGATCAACAATTCCAAACGGCACGTTAAGTCTTCTTGAAGCCTCCTGGGCTACCAACTGACCCATCCTGGTTATCTTGAAAGCCGTCTTCTTGATAGTTTCGGCTACAACACCAAAGTCCTCACCTTTTACCTTTTCAAGGGCACATTTAACAACTCCTGGTCCGCTGACTCCGACATTTATTACACACTCAGGTTCTCCTATACCATGGAAGGCTCCTGCCATAAACGGATTATCTTCTACAGCATTCGCAAACACGACCAGTTTGGCGCAAGCCAGAGCTCCGCTGTCTGCAGTTAACTCTGCACATTTCTTAACAACTCTACCCATTTCGGCTACAGCATCCATATTAATGCCGGCCTTGGTTGATGCCACATTAACAGAAGAGCATACCAGCTTTGTTTCACTAAGGGCCTCAGGTATGGATGCCACAAGTCTCCTGTCACCTGTTGTATAGCCTTTATGAACAAGAGAAGAATAACCACCTATGAAATTTACCCCTACAGTCTGTGCAGCTTTATCCATAGCCTTGGCAATCCTTGTATAATCGGCACTTTCACAGCTTTCGGCAACAAGTGCGATTGGAGTAACGGAAATTCTCTTATTGATTATCGGTATGCCGTACTCTCTCTCGATATCTTCGCCTATAACCACAAGCTTCTCGGCATATCTGGTTATCTTATCATATATTTTCCTAGAGGCCGTATCTATATCCGGATGGGAACAATCTCTAAGTGATATGCCCATTGTTATAGTTCTTATATCAAGATTTTCTTTCTGTATCATTTTTAGAGTTTCAAAAACTTCAAAAGGACCTAACATTAGCATTCACCTCATATTCTATGCATGGAATTAAATATATCTTCGTGCTGAATCTGAATTTTCAAGCCAAGCTCTACACCTTTGTTTTCAAGTTTACCGGAAAGTTCGTGGAAATGGATATTACACTTTGAAATATCTACAAGCATTATCATTGTAAATACATCCTGTAAAATTGTCTGTGTTATATCAAGTATATTAACATTACTTTCTGCCAATATATTACTTACCCCTGCAATTATTCCAACTCTGTCTTTACCGATAACAGTTATAACTGCTCTCATTGTTTTACCTCCTGTGTATATGTCATACTTTTCCATTAAAGCCGCATTATAATGCACTTCTGAGCCTGTAAAAAAAACTTAATAAATTGTATTATATATCTTTGTTACATAAATATCAATTCCGAACATATGTTTGATTTAAATTATAAAATATGTTATAATTGAAAATACTAGAAACAGTATCGATATTTGATGATAAGTAAGGCTACAATCTTTACATTCTATAATCATTGAATAAGATTATATCCTGTTTTAAATAGAAACTTTTATAAGAGAGATATTTTATGGACTTATTAGAAAAACTAGGTGTATTGGCCGATGCTGCCAAGTACGATGTCTCCTGCTCTTCCAGCGGAGGGACCAGAAATAATAAGAATGGCGTTGGGAACAGCCATGCCGCAGGTATATGTCATACCTGGTCCGACGACGGCAGATGTGTTTCGCTGCTTAAAATCCTTTTGTCAAATGAATGTATATACGACTGTGTCTACTGCGTAAACAGAGCTTCAAATGATGTTCCCCGTGCAAGCTTTACTGCTGATGAGGTAATTGAGCTTACAATGAATTTTTATAGAAGAAACTATATAGAAGGTCTGTTTTTGAGCTCAGCGGTTCTGAAAAATCCCAGTCATACCATGGAATTAATGCTGGAAATCGTCCGTAGACTCCGAAATGAACAGGGATTTTTCGGTTATATCCATATAAAGGCTATACCAGGCGCGGATGAGAGACTTATCCATGAGGCCGGTCTGTATGTTGACCGTATGAGTGTCAACATTGAGCTGCCCTCCGACAAGGGTCTTGAGGTGCTTGCACCTCAGAAGCCGGTAAAAGCACTGCTAAAGCCTATGCAACAAATAAGCCGTGGTATCGTGGAAAGTAAGGAAAACAGGAAGAGCTTTCATTACGGAAATTCCACAAGTAATGTTTCAAATAAAACCTTCAGTTCCTCGGGAAGGCTTCCCGGCGGAGAGTTTTCGGGAAGTGTCTCTTCTGGCGCAGAACTTTCAAAAAGAGATTTCTCACGCAGAGATAAAAACCAACTTTTTGTTCCGGCCGGCCAGAGTACCCAGCTGATAGTGGGTGCTACTCCGGACAGAGACCTGAGCATACTCAAGCTATCAGAAGCACTGTATAATAAATTCTCCCTTAAAAGGGTCTACTATTCGGCTTTCGTGCCCACTATCACCGACCCCAGGCTGCCGACCATAATGAAACCGCCTCTGCTCCGCGAACACAGATTGTATCAGGCAGACTGGCTGTTGAGATTTTATGGCTTTGAAGCTGATGAATTATTAAGCAAGGCAAACCCCGATTTTGATGTAGAACTTGATCCCAAGGCCAACTGGGCATTAAAAAATCTTCATATGTTCCCTATGGAAGTCAATACTGTGGATTATGAAATGCTGCTCCGTGTGCCCGGTATCGGAGTTAAATCCGCTCAAAGAATTATTGCTGCCAGAAGGGTTGGAAAACTTAATTTTGAAAACCTGAAGAAAATAGGTGTTGTGCTTAAACGCGCCGGACATTTCCTCACCTGTCAGGGGAAAACTTATGAGAGCTACAGTCAGAATGAATATATCGTTAAAGAGGCACTTGTCTCGGCTAAACTGCTGCCTCAGAGTAAAAAGGCCGTTCCGGGTCAGATGTCGCTTTTCTCAACCATTAATGAAAGCGGCCTGGGTGAAAATATGTCCGACCTTTATTTATTCAGTTCTCCTGAAAATACCAAGCAATGGCTCAGCTATTACAATCAACCTCAGGATGGGAGGCTGCTGCTAAGTGATATACATATATGATGGTACCTGGAACTGCTTCCTTACTGCTGTTCATCATTATTATTATGACCGTCAGGAGGTAGCGAATATTGAATCGGTGCTAAGCTATCATCAGAACTTGATTGATGAATACCGGCATATAACCTCCGACAAAACAAAGGCTAAGGCTGTAGAGCAGGCCATTCTCAACAAGATATCCCTTGAAGGCCTTGAAAACATTCAAAAATGCTTCTTTTCAGAGCTGGAAGGCCGTGAAATGGCAATTATGCACTATATTAAACTGGGCTTTAAAATTGGATCAAAAATTGATTACATGCTGGGTGACCAGATAGTTTTGAATGTACTGATACCCGCCAGAAAAGTTGGCATGGAATGTCACAGAATGTTGGGACTTATCCGCTTCGAGCTGTTGGAAAGCAACATTTATTATGCTAAAATACAACCCGACCATAATATTATTTCTTTTATATCTCCTCATTTTAAAGAGCGGTTTGCAGATCAAAACTGGGTTATACACGATATTAAACGTAATCTTGCTTCACTTTACAACACCAGAAGAATGCTTATTTCATATATGGATTTATCAGATATACCTGAACTTCATGCTGAAGAAATCAAATTCCAGGACTTATGGAAAAACTATTACAAGCACATAGCTATAAAAAGCAGATATAATCCAAAGCTTCAAAAACATTTCATTCCTAAAAGGTATTGGAAAAATCTTACCGAAAAACAATATGGCGGTGTATCCTCTTTAATTAAAAATTGAACAGGAATTCCGCCATTTAATCTCGTGCAACTACATATTTAATTATTTAAGATGTCAGTCATACCATGAAGTTTTCAAAATTTTTTCATACGTGCTTAAAGCTTATCATATATGCTTTAGAGTTTTGCCATACATGTTTCAATGTTCTGTTATACATACTTCAATGGTTCTCATAACTACAATAAAGTTCTGCCTACATGCTTAAAGGTTTGCCATACCTGCTTTAAAGTTTTGT
>JAQSXC010000038.1 GCA_029266335.1 Eubacterium sp.
ATAGATATGGATAAAAGTGAACTTTTGATTTACTGTTTGATAAATTGGGTAATATAAGTTATAGGCATTATAAAACTTATAATTAAATACTAGGAGTTAGATTGAAAGACTCTAGTCTGGAAAGCTAATGCACATCTGGCCGTTTGCAAGGCAAACAAATGCCAGGACATGGAGGATAAAATGAGTGCTAAAGAAACAGTATTAGAAGTAATGAAATCAGCTGGTAAACCAGTAAGTGCTGGTGAGGTAGAGAAATTATCCGGTTTGGATCGCAAGGAGGTTGATAATGCATTTAAAGAATTAAAGAAAGAAAATGCTATTGTATCTCCAGTCCGTTGTAAATGGGAGCCAGCAAAATAACCCTTTTTTCGAGCTGCAAACTTTGCACTGTTAGAACCTGCCACCAAGACTTAACCAGCATCATGGGGGCAGGTTTTTTTGTGTTCGCCCGACGAATAACATTAAACTTGACAAAAATTAGTACCATATAGTACTATACTATATAGGGAGGTGCATATTATTAAAACTTTTGGTGGCTTTCTCATTTCTCAAATCCGGCAGTTACAGGGTCGTGTATTTGAAAAAATGCTTAAGGAAAGTGGTGTGGATGCTTTTAATGGAGCACAGGGCAGAATACTGTATATCCTGTGGGAACACAAACGGCTTACAATCACTGAAATTAGCCGGTTGACTTCGCTTGCAAAAACTTCTCTTACCAGTATGCTTGATAGAATGGAAGAAAGCGGATTGATAGAGCGGACGCCGGACAAGCAAAACCGGAGACAAATTTTTGTTTCTATTACTGAAAAAGCTATGAACTATCGAGATGACTATGACCGCGTCTCCGAGCAGATGAACCATTTATTTTATCAAGGTTTCACAGAGAAGGAAGTTAGAGATTTCGAGGACGCTCTGCGCAGAATTATTGCCAATCTCGAAAATTAAAAGGAGGGTATGTACATGAACAGTCAAAACAAACAGGATATAATCAAACTGGTAGAGGCCAGCAGGGACGCAATTGTCTGCTCCATAGACGAAAACGGATTTCCAAACGCTAAAACCATGTTCAGGCGAAAGAACGATGGTCTTCAAATATTCTGGTTCTCATCTAATGCTTCTGCAATCCGTACACAACAGTGGCTTAAGAATCCCAATGCATGCGTTTACTTTATGGATCCTCAAAATTTTACCGGGTTAATGCTAACAGGGAATATTCGGGTCTGTACTGATAATGAAACCAAACAAGCCTTTTGGGAACAAGGCGACGAAAAATATTATCCTCTCGGTCCCACAGACCCGGATTATTGTATGTTATGCTTCACCTCTGATAGGGGTAATTATTACTCCGGTCCGCAAAAGCATCTGTTTAGTGTCAAAGAAGATATGGATGAGGTGAATTATGACTACTCGGAGGGGTGGAGAGTAATCGATTGACTCAGGGAACGAGGCTGACTAAGTTTTTAAGAGCCTATACCAAAGTTTAATTGGGATAGGCTCTTTTTATAATTATGGATTCTTTTCATTTTTTCATTCAGCAGTTACACGTGATGCCTTCCCTTTGGCACGATAAAAGGGGAACCGGATACGGGATCGCTGATTACTTTACAATCAAGATCAAAGACCTGCTTGATTAATACCTCCGTAATGATATGGGAAGGCGCACCTTCGGCTATGAGTTTTCCTTTGTGAAGGGCAAATAAATAATCCGCATATCTTGCAGACAGGTTAATGTCATGCAGGACCATGACGATGGTTGTACCCCTGTTTCTGTTCAGATCTGTCAGTAAATCAAGTATTTCAACCTGATAGCTGATATCAAGAAAAGTGGTGGGTTCGTCCAGCAGCAGGATATCCGTCTGTTGGGCAAGAGCCATGGCAATCCATACACGCTGGCGCTGTCCGCCGGAGAGTTGATCGACACTATGGTTTGCCAGGTTTGTGATACCCATGATTTCCAATGCCTCTTCAACTGCTTCATAATCCTTTTTGCCCAGTCCTTTAAAAAAGGATTGATAAGGAAATCTGCCCCGCCCTACTAAATCCGCAACGGTAATGCCTTCCGGAGCAACCGGTGATTGGGGAAGGAGACCAAGAACTCCTGCCAGTTGTTTTGGAGGTATATCGGTGATATTCTTTCCATCAAGGAGAATTTCACCTGAGACAGGTTGGATTAACCTGGAAAGTGTCTTAAGTAAAGTGGACTTACCGCAAGCATTGGCACCGATAATCACACTGATTTTATTGCTTGGAATTGTAATATTGATCCCGTCAATAATGATTTTTTTATCATATCCGGCAACAATATTATTGGCTTTTAATAAATGAGTGGCTTTCATGCAGATCCTCCTGTTCGATTCATGCGGATGAGTAGGTAGAGTAAATATGGCGCTCCCAGAATACCGGTGATGATGCCGACAGGGAATCGGGTATCAAAAGCAAACTGCCCGATTAAATCCGCTCCCAGTACCAGTATGGAGCCTACCAGGCCTGACGGCAATTCATTAGGTGCACCTATGCCAACGAGTCTGGCAGCAATGGGTCCGGCAAGAAAAGCTACAAAGGAAACAGGTCCTGTTACTGCAGTAGCAAAGGCAATCAGGAATACCGCACTCAAAATCAGTAAAAGCCGCGTTAAATCAGTTCTCACACCAAGGGTGACAGCAGACTGCTCTCCTAACTCCAGGATTTTGAGATGTCTTCCAAGCAAGAAAATCACGAGACCAAAGATGGCAACAACCATAAACAGCACAGGTATCCTGGTCATCCTGATGCCGTTCAGACTGCCGCTAAGCCATATGAGTGCACCCGGGACATCATATTGGGATGCTCTCAGCAACAGGTAGGAAATAATTGCGTTCAGCATGGCCTGCACACCGATGCCGATGAGAATAAGCTTACCGCCTGAGAAGCTGCCTCCTCTGGAGAGCACATAAATCAATGCTGCGACCATGATCCCTGCAATGACGGCGGCAATTGAAACAACAGTGCCGCTTAGTTTGAGCACAAGTATGCAAAAAACAGCTGCAGCACTTGAACCGGATGATATGCCTATGATATCCGGACTGGCCAGAGGGTTCCTCAACATTGTCTGAAAAGTACTGCCGGCTATCCCGAAGGCCATTCCAACAAGAAGACCGGAGAGCATTCGAGGCAATCTTAAGGTAGTGATTGCAAAAGTAGCACCTTGTATCTGTTCACCAAGTAGAACTCTCAATGCGGTATCAAGAGGATATATAGTATTCCCGAGTAAAAGAACTGCAACACAAAGTCCAAAAGTAAGCATACCCAGAAAAAGGGTCACAAGGGTCCAGCGGAACTGTCTGCGGCGGTATCCGTATTTGATTATATCTGAATTGTTTACTGTCATAATTATGCCCATGCCCAGCATTTCGCATAAAATATTATGACAGAAATGGCATGGGCTCGGTACCTCCTTGGTTATTTTTTAAAATTTCTTTCAACCTATACGCACCTTCGCTCTCATGGCAATGATTATAAGTATAGGAGCACCCAGGAACGAAGTAACAATTCCGGACTCAAGCTCGCCGGGGCTGCCGATGAGTCTTCCCAGAACATCGGATATGGTCAGGAGTATAGCTCCGCCGATTGCCGACATGGGAATAACCAACCTGAGATTGGGGCCGCAGATGAGCCTCATGGTATGGGGAACCATTAAACCAATAAAGCCGATAGGTCCGGCGATAGCAGTTGTAGCCCCGCATAACAGGACACCGGACAGTGCCCCGATAAGTCTGATAGTTCCTGTACGAACACCCAGACCTGTTGCAACATCATCCCCCAGTGCAAGAGCATCCAGAGCAGGACTGACCAACAAGCCCATAAGCAATCCGATGATCAGAAAAGGAAGTACCGTATATATGCCTTCCCAGGTGGCACCGCTGATACTTCCCACTTGCCAGAAGCGAAAGGCGTTCATCACTTCGGTACGGGGAAGTATTACCGCACTGACCACTGAGGATAAGGCCACACTGGTTGCAGCACCGGCTAATGCAAGCTTGATGGGAGTTGCGCCGCCATAACCCAGAGACCCTATTCCATAAACAAACAAGGAGGTAACCGCTGCCCCTATTAAAGCAAACCATATATACTGGCTTAAGGAACCGATATGAAAGAAGGCCATACCGCTGACCACAAACAAAGAAGCACCGGTATTGACGCCCAGAATGCTGGGGTCAGCAATTGGATTACGTGTGATTGCCTGCATAAGAGCGCCGGATACTCCGAGCGCTGCTCCGGCTATAATACCGAAAACAGTTCTCGGGATACGTTCATGAACTACAATTTCTATTAAACTTGATTTTTTAGAATGAATCAAAATGTCTATCACATCAGGAAAATTGACAAATCTAGCTCCAAAGGCCAGGGAAGCCAAAATACATATCAAAAGGATAAACATACTGCAAACCAGCAAGGTGGTTATTTTAGAGTATTTCATTTTACTTTATCAGCTGCCTCTCCAATAGCGCGAAGATAATCATCGATGGCTGCGGGAATGGAAAGTGCACTTGGTGTTCCGGATGCCGCCAGAGGCGTACCCTCTTCAATTACCGCTACAGAGCCCCTCTTGACTGCCGGAATGGTTCCGACGAGAGCATCTGCCTGCAGTGCACCGAGTAATTTGTCATTGCCATAGGTGATAATAATGTCAATGTCCTGAAGAATATCAACATTTTCTGCACTTACCTCCAAAGCAAAACTATTACTTTCAGTTGCCATTTTAGCAACACTTTCAGGTAGTTTCATGCCTAAGTCTGTCAGATATGCGGCACGCGGATCGCTGGGCAGATACACGTAAAACTTACTTAAATCTGTTGGAGTGAAATAGAAGAAAGCAGCTTTTTTTCCGGAGATTTGGGGATACTTGCCGGTTTTTTCTCCAATTAAAGCTTCCAGCTCGCTGACCAGAGCCTCACCTTTTGCTTTCATACCCATACCGGTTGCGTCCATCACTATCTGATCACGCCAGAAGGTTTGATAGGGCTGTGTCGGATAAGCCACAACAGGTGCGATTTCACTTAATAAATTATATTCTTCCTGTGTAATACCTGAATATGCTGCCAGAATGACATCAGGCTGGACATCGCTGATAGCTTCGTAATTTAAACCTGCAACATCGTCAAAAAGAACAGGTTTATCTACTCCCAATTCTTTAAATTTCGCCAGAGTCCAGGGTAGAAGCCCACTATTATCCGTAACACCATAGTTGGCTTTGGAAACTCCGACAGGTATGACGCCTAAAGCCAAGGGCAGGTCCTGGTTACCCCAGGCGATGGTAGCAACGCGCTCAGGTTTGCTTTTAATAACCGTTTCTCCAAAAGCGTGTTTGATTGTAATTGGATAGACAGCTTCAGAAACGGCGTCAGTATTTTCTACTGCTGAAGATGTTTGAGCAGCGGATGTTTGAGCAGCAGAGGTATCAGTAACATCTGAGGAGGTTGATTTTGTGCAACCTGATAAGACAAGTGAGAATACGATTACAGTTGAAAAAATTAATTGAAGTTTTTTAAATTTCATAATGTTTCCTTTCTTATGTGGTAATAAAAGTAATATTATTTATGTATAAGTTAGCATATGCTAACTTGCTAAATGAATATTACATTCATTATCAATTAATGTCAAGTAATTTTATTAAAATTTAAAAATCAGGGGTTGTTGTTCTTAAAAGGATATTTGGAAATACATAGTCTTGAATAGAACTATAAAAATAAATATAATGAATTTGTTAAATTTATATATATAAAACGTACAAATTCCAGTTTGAACACATAAACCACTCAATGTCTTAAGAATACATTTGTATAGATTTTCAAGAAAGGACCGGTGTAATGAATAAACTTGATAGAGAGTTTTATAACAGGGATTCCATCATTGTTGCCAAAGAGCTTCTGGGGAAGGTTCTTATACACGAAACAGACGGGCAAAGAATTTCGGCCAGGATTGTAGAGACAGAAGCTTATATGGGCGTGGAAGATAAGGCTGCACATTCCTATGGCGGCAAAAGGACGCCCAGAGTGGAGATTATGTATGGAGGACCTGGATTTTCTTATATATTTATGATATATGGCATGTACTATTGCTTCAACATAGTGACCCGTGAAGCAGGGACGCCTCAGGCGGTTTTAGTCAGGGCGGCTGAGCCGCTGGAAGGTACTGAATTGATGTCACAAAGGAGATTTGGAAGGTCATATGAACAGCTGACAAAAGGCCAACGTAGAGGGCTTACCAACGGGCCGGGGAAACTGTGCGGTGCACTGTCAATAAACAGGAGCTTCAACGGTATGGATTTGTGTGGTAATAAAGTATATGTTGAGGAAGGTAAAAGCGGGAATTTCAGTATAGTAACAACAAAACGAGTAGGAATTGACTATGCTGAGGAAGCTAAGGACTATCCCTGGAGATTTTATATTGAGGGTAATGAATATGTATCTGTTAAGTAAATATGCCGGTTTAAATTGTGGCAATCAGTAAGATTGTTTTTGGTTGTACACTATATTTAATCTGATAACTATTACTAACTTAAGGGCATTGGGCTACGGTTGTTTTTCCTTGTATAAAATTTCTCATAAGGGTACAATAGGAATGACAATCTTGTTGGTATTTTTATTGCTATTGGTAGACAGGAAAATGCCGGCAGTATATGAAGTATAGAATAATATTGGCCACGGGGAGGAAAGCCTCCCGTTTAAAAACAGGCATTGAAAGGAAAATACTATTTGAATAAAAAAAAGAATCAAGGTCATCTGATTAAAGAGGTGTATCCGGATTCTATTGCAGAAGAGATGGAAATTGAAGCAGGGGATCTCCTATTGGCAATTAACAATGAAGAGATAGAGGATGTATTTGATTACAGGTATTTAATCAAGGACGAATTTATTGAAGTATTAATAAAAAAGCAAGATGGAGAAGAATGGCTGCTGGAAATTGAAAAGGATTACGATGACGATTTAGGTATAGAGTTTGATAACAGTCTGATGAGTGATTATCGTTCCTGCAGCAATAAATGTATGTTTTGTTTTATTGACCAGATGCCGCCTGGTATGAGAGATACGCTGTATTTCAAGGATGATGATTCGAGACTGTCATTTTTGCAAGGGAACTATATAACTTTGACCAACATGAAGCAGAAGGATGTAGACAGAATTATACGATTGCATCTTGCCCCTATTAACATATCAGTGCAGACTACAAATCCGGAACTCCGGAGCAAAATGCTTCATAACAGATTTGCCGGGGACAAGCTTAAGTACCTGGATGAACTATATGCTGGCCGGATTGAAATGAACGGCCAGATTGTATTATGTAAAAATGTTAACGATGGTGTTGAGCTGGAGCGGTCAATCGAGGATCTGTCAAAATATCTCCCCTTTATGCGGAGTGTTTCAGTAGTCCCGGCCGGAATTACGAAATTCAGAGAAGGTTTGTATCCTCTTGAATTATTCAATAAGCAGGAGGCCGGAGCGATTATCCATATGATTGAAAGCAGGCAGAAGGAATTTTACGATAAATACGGTCTCCATTTTATTCATGCCAGTGATGAATGGTATATTACTGCCGAAAGAGAATTTCCTGAAGAAGAGCGCTATGACGGATATATCCAGCTTGAAAATGGTGTTGGCATGATGAGACTTTTCATAGATGAATTTAATGAGGCCTTGGACAATGTTAAGAAAAACATAAAACGTAAAAAACTTAAAAATAATGTGTCAAGGACACTGACAATGGCAACAGGGAAGCTGACTTATCCAACTATAAAAAATTTTGCATCTCAAATTATGGAAGTATTTCCGGGAATAATGATAAATGTATGCTGCATCCTGAACTGCTTTTTCGGAGAGACAATAACAGTATCGGGGCTTATTACAGGCCAGGATCTTATCAAACAGCTCCTGGAGAGAAAAAACAATGGTGAAAACCTTGGAGATGTATTGCAGATTCCATCCAATATGCTGAGAACCGGAGAAAAGATATTTTTGGATGATATTACAGTAAGTGATGTAGAGAAAGAGCTTGGAATGAAGGTGGTTGCAGTGGAATCAGGCGGTAAGGAATTTATCGATGCAGTCATTTGTGATGATTATTTGATGGATAGGAACAATGAAAATATTGCTTATATACAAGCATATAAACAAAAAGGAGCTGAATAGGCAATGACTTTACAGCAGTTGAAATATATTGTTACTGTTGCAGATAAGGGTACAATCAGTGATGCTGCAAAAGAATTGTTTATTTCTCAGCCAAGCCTTACCAATGCCATCAAAGAACTGGAAAATGAAATGCAGATTACCATTTTCAATCGAACAAATAAAGGAATCGTAGTGTCAAATGCAGGTGATGAATTTCTTGCCTATGCCAGACAGGTTCTTGAACAGGCAAATTTGTTGGAAGGAAGGTTTCTGAATGTCAAGAAACAAAGTCCGAGATTTTCTGTCTCAACTCAACATTATTCCTTTGCTGTAAATGCGTTTGTAGATGTGATACGTGAATTTGGCGGTAACCAGTATGATTTTACACTCAGGGAAACTCAGACCTATGAAATCATAGAAGATGTGAGCAGACTAAAAAGCGAAATAGGGATTATTTATACTTCCTCCAAAAATAAGGAAGTGATTATGAAGCTTATTAAGCAGAACAGCCTGGAATTCGATGAACTTTTTGTGGCAAATCCGCATGTTTTTATCAGTTCAAAACATCCGCTTGCAGGAAAGGATGAAATAGCTATAGCTGAGCTTGAAGAGTATCCATATCTTTCCTTTGAGCAGGGAGATTATAACGCGTTTTATTTTTCGGAGGAAATTCTCAGTACCCTTGACCGCAACAAAAATATCAAGGTAAGAGACAGGGCTACATTGTTTAATTTGGTAATAGGATTGAACGGATATACGGTCAGTACAGGGGTAATCAGCAAGGAATTGAACGGGGAGAATATCATCGCAAAACCCCTTAAGGTAAATGAGTATATGCGTGTGGGGACAATAAAGCAAAAGAATGTGACACTAAGCAGGTATGGAAAGGCATACATGGATGCATTAAAAATGCATGTATCTGAATATGCGTGATATATCTGATAAGTCTGGTTTGAAATAGTTTAAAACTATATCAAACGCGCATTTTTTTGTATTTTTCAATGTAATAAAACTAATCTATACTATTATGCAATGGCATAGATTTAATAGTCCGGGAGAGAGAATGAAAACTTCAGTAGCCGGATTTCCAAGGGTCGGCAGGTTAAGAATATTAAAACTTGTATCGGAGAATTATTTTCACGGATAGAGAACAGAGAAAAATCCAATGCAGATCCTCAGGGATACTGGAACCTGAAATTGTAAGAAATAAGCTATAAACAGCTGTGAGTTTAATAATCAAAAATGAAAGGGGATATGTAAAATGATTGATAATAACGCACCTTTTAAAAATGACATAGTAGGAAGTTTTCTAAGACCTGATTATTTAAAGCAGGCAAGAGGTAATTTTGCGGAAGGTAAAATCAGCAGGGAAGAATTAAAAGCAATAGAGGACAAAGCAATTACGGAGTTGATTCAAAAACAGAAAAAGACAGGACTCCCGGTTATTACGGACGGAGAGTTCAGAAGAGGTTCCTGGCATCTGGATTTTATGTGGGCATTTGATGGTGTAGTTCATGAAAAGACAAAAAGTGGGATACCATTTCATGGGGAACCGGCGCTGATTGATGATACATTCCTTACCGGAAAGGTATTGGTTGGCAGTCATCCGTTTGTGGAACATTTTAAGTTTGTAAAACAGTTTGAGGATGGGAAAACCGTTGCACGGCAGACAATTCCTGCACCTGCACAGTTTTTGTTTCAGATGATTATACCGGATAATCTGGAGGGAACAAAAGCCATTTACCCGGATGAAGAGGAACTGATACATGATATTGCAGAAGGATACAAAAAGGTAATCAGGGATTTATATTCGGCAGGATGCAGGAATATACAGTTTGATGATTGTACATGGGGCGTGTACGTTGACCCCAATGCATGCTTTATTTTTGGAACGGATCAAGAAGGTTTACAGGAGAATATTGAAAAACTGATCCGGATAAATAATCTCGCAATAGAAGATAAACCTGAAGACCTGGTAATAAATACACATATATGCCGTGGAAACTTTCACTCCACATGGGCTTGCCAGGGAGGTTACCAACAGGTGGCGGAAAAGCTTTTTGGGAATGAAAAGGTAAATGCTTTTTATCTGGAATTTGATGACGAACGCTCGGGGGATTTTGAGCCCCTTCGCTTTGTCAGCAAGGATAAGAAAGTTGTATTAGGACTTGTTACTACAAAATCACCTGAGCTGGAAGAAAAGGAGCACATAATCAAACGCATCCATGAAGCCTCGAAATATACTCCGTTGGAGCGTTTGTGTCTAAGTCCGCAGTGTGGATTTGCATCCACGGAAGAAGGCAATAAACTTACCGAAGAAGAACAGTGGGCCAAGTTGAGACTGGTGAAGGAAATTGCAGAAGAGGTATGGAAATAACAGCATTATCAAGGTGCCTTTATGGAGAGCTACTCTCTGTAAAGGCATTATCCATTTTAAGGGTTAAATAAAAAGTCAAAATTTTTTATTCTCAAGGCATTGTAAGTATACAGCAGGAATTGAAAGGGAGTTAACTAATATACTCAAAACATGTCTGGTTTTCTGAAAAAAGAACACTTGTTCTTAATGGGAGATAGCAGGTATAATGTATTTAGCCTTTAAGGATTGGTATTAAAAATTGCCGAAGGAATCAGGGATATATTGATTATATTTTACCAAGATAGTTTTCAGGCAGAATGAAAGAAAGGCGCGGGAGGATGGGTAAACATGTCAAAAAATGATAATATGCTGGCAATCCTGTGGATGCTGAATTCAGGAGCAAAAGTAACTGCAAAGCAGATAGCTGAAAAACTGGAAATAAATATAAGGACTGTTTATCGTTATATTGATGCACTTTGTGCCAGTGGAGTGCCGGTAATATCGGACACGGGTCATAATGGCGGATATAGCCTGCTGAACAATTTTATCAGTGCGCCTTTGTTTTTTGATATTGATGAACAAAAGGCACTTCTTCATGCTGCAGTATTTGCAAAAGAATCAGGGTACCCTTTTAACGAATCATTAAACAGAGCAACCGATAAATTAAAAATGTATTCAAACCAGGAACAGGAAAGCATTCTCAATCGCCATTTAGCCGGTTTCGATGTGATAAACCGTGATATCGCCCCCTCTGTTAAAATGACATTGGAAGAACTGGAGTTGGCTGTAGCAAACGAATACTCCGTAGAAGTTGAATACCGCACAAGCCATCAGGAAAAATCCAGGTCAAGAGTGATTGATCCCTACGGAATGTTTTATTGGAACAATAAATGGTATACTGTTGGATTTTGCCATCTCAGGAATGAAATCAGGAGCTTTCGGGCTGAACGGATTTTACAGATAAAACGGACCCCAAATATATTTAAACGGCCTGAAGCCTTTTCTGCCAGAAAATTTTTTTTACAGAATCTATTGCCTGATCCGGTAAGCGAGGAGGATGCGATTCCATTAATTATCAGTGGCAGGTCTGAAGCTTTGGACGATTTGTGTATCCATTGGTTTTTTGGGCACCATCTGAAAGAGCGGTCATTAAATCAAGCAATATTTTTACTTGACGAAAGGACCCTTCATGCAGATGTACCCCATTACCTCTTATCCTATGGAAAGGCCATTCAAGTGATTGAACCTGAGAGTTTGAAGAAAAAGCTTGTTTCTATTGCATCGGAATTAATGGGGTATTATCAATCTTTATAGCTTCACTGACAGCAGTTGTCAGTGAAGCTGTTTTATAATGGTAAAAACAGCAATCCATTGAAGCTTGATACTTGATAAATTTAAAAGATGGAGGACATGCATATGAATAATGCTGTATATCTATATGTTTTTGATACGATGTCTGACTGGGAAGCAGGTTATTTAACTGCTGAACTGAACTCCGGAAGATATTATAAAAAGGGATTAACCTCATCAAAAATAGTTACTGTGGGAATTGAAAAGACTCCTGTTACTACAATGGGAGGCTTAAAAATATTACCCGATATTGGACTGGAGGAGTGCTGCATTGAAAACGCAGATGCTTTGATTCTGCCGGGCGGAGATACATGGACGGAAACAATTCATGACCCTGTATTGAAAAAGGCAGAGCAGTGTTTAAAGGAGAATATTCTTGTGGCGGCAATTTGTGGTGCTACAACAGGGCTTGCCCGGAAAGGATTTCTGGATTCACGATGGCATACAAGCAATGATTTGGGATACCTTAAAATGGTGTGTTCAGAATATAAAGGTGAAAAGTATTACAAAGATGAGCCGGTTGTTACTGATGGAAAATTGGTTACAGCATCCGGAGTAGCACCATTGGAATTTGCATTACATGTACTGAAGACCTTGGATGTGTTTATGCCACAGACCTTAAACGCCTGGTACAAGCTTAATAAAACTCATGAAACAAAGTATTTCTACGAGTTAATGAATTCTATACAATGAGGGTATACTTCACTATTAAGGGTATACATTTTTATTGAGGGTGTACTTCACTATTGAAGGTTTATTTTACAATTGAAGGCATACTTAACTATTTTAGTTCTTAATTGGAAGGAGAGATAAAAATGACTGATGGCATAAAATATACAGGAGTGTCGGGTAAATATACAAATAGTGGATTACCGAACGGATATACAACTATAACACCCTTTATTGCATTGGATAATCCATCGGAAGCAATAGAGTTCTATAAGTCTGTTTTTAATGCAAGAGTTAAGGATATTACTGAATTTTTGGATAATAACGGCAACAATATAATTGTTCATGCAGAATTGGATTTTGGAAATGGCTTTTTGCAGCTGGGAGCGGCGAATCCGGCATATAAACTGGTCTTGCCGCCAGATGGCGACAATGCATGTTATTCTCTGGCGATTTACGTTGCCGATGTGGATCAGGTATTTGAAAATGCAGTGGCAAGAGGGGCAAAAGTCAGAGAGCCGGTTAATAACTTTGTTTCAGGTGACAGATACGGAAGTATATTGGATCCATTTGGGGTAAGATGGTCCATTATGACCAGAATCGAGGATATATCCGAAGAAGAAAGCAGCCAGAGAGTAAAGGAATGGGCCGACAGCTTAAATGCAGCAGAAAAAACACAATAATACCTTTTGGAATAGATATAGAGTTCAATATATAGAATTATCCCTCAGCCGAGGGGCTACAAGCCCTCTTCGGCTCTTTTTTTGTCCAAAGGCTTACACAGACAAAAAAGTGTGTACTGCATCTATGAAACGCGGTAAAATGAAAAGGAATTAACTTGTATTGAAGGGGGAGAACCTTATAAAACCAAAAATCGGCATTATTAAATTCGGTGGAATTACATTTATTATTTCGGGTGTTTTATTTTTGGCCCAATACCTGTTTTTTCTACCCTTACCCGCTCCTCCGTCAGTGGATGCGGATCTGATGACATGGTTGACGAAATGGCGGTTCAATATTGCGATGGCAGATGAATTACTTTTCTTTGCCACATTATTATTGCTTCCTTCTATAGCTGCGTTGTACAGGATACTGGTGAAGGTGGATAAAATTAAAACTGTGCTGGGCTGTGGTCTTATGGCTGTCATTATACCAGTTAATATATTATTGGACATTATACTGGGGCGATTGGTCTATCCGGTGTATAATATTGAATTTTCACCTGATATCTACAAGCTGATAGCCAGCATTTACTATGGAGGCATGCATTCTGTAGCTATCATTATGAGTGTGGCTACCTTCGTATTATGTTTCGTAATAAGAAGGAGTGTACTTGGTAAATCAACTGCCAATTTTGGATTTCTGGTTGGTATATTTGATTTTATCGGTGCATATCCCTGGTTGATTGGAACAGTCATGGTATTTGTTTCACAGTTGTTTTTCTCGGCATGGCTTGTAGTACTCGGAATAAGAATGCTTGGAGCAGCGGTACGAGAGGAAGGCCAGACTTTAGCAACTGGATAACTATAAGTGTCCACACGCAAATGAAAGGAAAGTATTTGAATTTTGAATATATCAGGTAAGGAATATATGGGCGGTATTGAACAGGACAGGAATTTGGAATTTGGCAGAAGCATTATTGAAGGTGTGGAAATCAAACTATGCAGGAACAATATCCATGCTTATAAGCCTCATATCCATAATGAACTTTCATTGGGGTATATTGTAGAAGGATCTACTGACTTAACATTGAATGACGTAACTATCCATTACCAATCAGGTGATGGTGTCATTATACCGCCATTGATGACTCACAGATGTGCGCCCGGAGATATTAATCACTGGGCATATATTATGTTATTTGTGGATCCAGGCTACTACAGTGAGGTAGTAAGTTTTAATCAGGCAAAGAAGTTGACAGGCAATCAAACCCGGGATTTAATTGGCTTTGTCGGACAATTACTGACTGAAAAGCTTCCGGATACATTGGAAAATATACTTATTGATTTATTGTTGGAGTTTGGAGATAAAGACATTTCAGAAATTATTACTACAGATACAAGTGATAAGGTCAAAACCATTCATGATTATATATTAAATCATGTGAAGGATGATATAACATTAGATAAACTTCAGGAAATATCCGGACTAAATAAATTTTCAATAATCAGGAATTTTAAGAAGATATATATAACCACACCGGCTGCATACCATTTGCAATATCGGGTAGCCGAAGCGAAAAGTTTATTAAGTAAAGGTGCAGGCGTATTTGATATTTGTGAGGAATTGAGATTTTATGACCAGGCCCATTTAATTCGCGAATTTAAAAAAATGTATGGTATTACACCGGGAACATATATCGAGCAATTAAAAGGATAGTGTTAATTTAAGGTAGTGCAAATTTTATACAATACAGCTCCTTATTATTTAGCTAATCTAAACGTAGCAAATATAAGGAGGCTTATTATGAATAGAATTAAATTAGTACTTGTTATGATTATCTGGGGTAGTCTGGGTGTATTTACAAGATCCATTCCGCTGTCGGCTTTAAGCCTGGCCTTTCTAAGGGCATTCATTGCACTGCCGGTTCTTTTCGCCGTAATGAAAATGAAAAAAGCAGATAAGGTAAAGGGGAAATTTTTAATTCCCTATATTTTTTCGGGTGTATTGCTGGGTTTTGGCTGGTTAGCTTTGTTCTATGGGTTCCGGCATACCAGTATCTCATCTGCTGTTATCATATATAATATGTGCCCGGTATATGTCATGATATTTGCACCGCTGGTATTAAAAGAGACTATCTCAAGGATTCAAATTGCAGTGATTGTAGTCTCGTTTATTGGTCTCTTCCTGATTGTCGGACACAATCTGTCTGACGGCTACGGATATATGGGGATGGTGCTAAGCGCTGTTTCAGGGATGTTTTATGCAATAATTGTCCTGATTAACCGCAGCATAAAAGTAAGGGTGGATAATCAAACGGCCACCTTTGTACAAATACTCACAGCGATGCTTGTATTGCTGCCGTTTGTATTGATTGCCGGAAATATTTTTACCGTTGTGAGTCTGAATGCCATGGCAGTCACATATACCGTTCTATTGGGTGTATTACATACCGGTGTGGCCTATACCCTGTTCTTTTCCGTCTATGCACATATGAAGTCTGTTGAAATAGTGTCCTATAGTTTTCTGGAGCCTTTATTCGGTATTTTATTCAGTGTGATTTTTCTTGGGGAGACATTAACATTCCCGCAGATTGCGGGCGGGATATTGATACTGGGTTCAACCTATATCGGAGAGCTGCTTAAGGGCAGAAAACTATCTGTAGAAAAATATCCTGCTCAAATGTAGCCGTCCTAGTCAGGGCAAATCTGGGAGTAAGTTTAATTTGTTCAATAAACTCAAAGTTTCATTTTGAGCTTGCATAAATACCTGGCAAGACATATCAGGTTAAGTAAAATGGAGAATAGTTATTGCCGAAAAAGAATATTGTATACATAACATGTTTAAATAACATGTTTAAATAAAACTTCTTCGGGTATAAATATCACAATAAATATTTCCCCGGAGGAGAACAAGATGAAGCTAAAGAAAATCAAATATAAACTGCTGTTGGTGTTTATGCCCGTCTTCCTTCTGTCTTTTATTGCACTTTCGGTCATCAGCTATTATCTGTCAAGCAATGCGCTGTCCACAAGCGTAGAGGAGACCGGAATGGCTGTTGGAAAGGAATATGCCGTGAAGGTGTCAGATTATGTAGAGCAGGCCATTATTCAACAGGAAGACTTTGCAGCGGAAATCGCTTATATGGGCGTTGCCAAAGATCAGCAGCAGCTTGTAAAAGTACTGGAATGGAGCAGATCCAGAAGCAGGGTATTGGAAAGCTCTGTTTTTATTGCACCCTCAGGTTTTGCTGTCAGGTCAGACGGAACTACTGTTGAATTGGGTGATAGAGAGTACTTTAAAAAGGTTATGGAAACAAAGCTTCCAGTGGTTTCAGAGCTGATTACATCACGGACTACGGGTAAAACAGCATTTAATGTTGCTGTTCCGGTGATGGACGGGAATCAATTGCTGGGTGTGTTGACTGGGTCCTTTGCAATGGAAAAGCTGGGCAGCCTGATAAGTGATTTGAAGTTTTTGAGTTCAGGATATGGTCTCATTGTGGATGACTCGGGAGTTGTCATTGCATTTCCTGAAGAGGAGGAAGCAGTGGGCAAACTGGATTTTTCCAAAGAGGACATCGACACGTCTCTGAAAACCAAGGAAGCCAAACTGGACAGAAATCTGATGGAATTGTATGCCAGAAGCATGAAAGAAAAAGTGCAGATTGTGGGAGAATACAGCTCTATTAATGGTGTTAAGGTGATAGGTACTTTTACTCCTATAACGTTGGCAGGGAACCGCCAGTGGAATATTCTGATTGCAGCTCCTAAAGCAGAGGAGTACGAGCCAGTAAACACACTGGCCCGTTCAATGGTACTCATTTCGGTGATATGCATACTGATATCAGTCGCTGTCACACTTATTTTCAGCAACAGAATGAGCAGGATTTTCATCGGGTTAAAGGATGAATGCCTTATCATGGCTGAGGGAGACTTCAGTAATATGACTGAGGTGGTTGATACACATGATGAACTGGGACAGGCTTCTGCTGGACTGATGAAGATGAGGTCCAATGTAAGAGAATTGATTGCAAGAGCTATGGATAATATTGAACAGGTTGCTTCTTCAAGCCAGCAGTTAACGGCGGTATCTGAACAATCTGCCAGTGCTGCCAATCAGGTGGCAGATTCGGTTGGGGAAATTGCCTCCGGTGCCGAAGCCCAGGCCATATCCATAAAGCATTTGGGTGAAGAATCCAAAAGGATAATGAAGGGGCTGGACCAAATTGATAATTCTACCGCAGCTGTTGAGAAAATATTCCTGACCACCAGACAGAATGCGGATAGCGGACTGCTTAAAGTGGAGGAAGCTATTAACCGGATGGAAAAGGTGGGTCAGGGATCTGGTGAAATGCAGCAAGCAGTTACAAAATTACAGAACGGTTTTGCTGAGATATTTCAGATTGTGGATCTCATTACTTCAATTTCCGAGCAGACCAATTTGCTGGCCTTAAATGCTGCCATAGAGGCTGCCCGTGCAGGAGAAAACGGGAGAGGTTTTTCAGTTGTGGCCGACGAAGTGCGCAAGCTGGCCGAAGAGTCCAGAACAGCTGCCGACCGGATCAGATTACTGGTGAAGGACAATCAGGAAAACGTTAAAATGACGGTTGATGTTTCCAATGAAAACGCAGAAAGCATTGAACTGGGGATTAGCCATGTTCTTTCCACAGGGGAAAGCTTTAAGGATATTAAAACTTCTATTGAAAACCTGTCGAAAGAAATTGGAGAAGTGTCTGATTCAATTGATCAATTGGCCGATATCGGCAGGAGCTTCTACGGGCAGCTGGATAAAATTAATGAAATGAGCGACAAAACCTCCGGTGAAGCACAGAATGTTTCTGCCGCCACCGAAGAGCAACTGGCGGCAATGCAGGAAGTTGCAAGCTCCAGTCAAAGTCTTTCAGAAATGGCGGGCAATTTGCAGGAGGTCATAGCTGAATTCAAAATATAAAAAACTAATAGAGTGCAGGGTGCAGCCAAGGCAGTAGCTGCCTGCCGCAAAGAAGACTTGTGTGATGGACATGGGTCTTTTTTTTGCTTTTTTTAAATAGTGCTATATTAGCTGTCACAGAAAAGCAAACCTATCAAGTCATGGACTATTACAATATTATCCCGGACACTTTTTTAATCAGCTTGTTATTTCTGCTTTATTGGTTTTATCGGTTTTATTGGTTTTATAGGTTAAAAATAGGGCCGGGATAATACCAATCACCATGAAGATCAAACTTGTAATAAACCCAGCATGATAGGCCCCGGACATATTAGCTGCTGTAACTGCCCTACCGGTTAGAGAGCTGCTTACAACAGTTGCCAAAATAGCCGAGCCGAATGCTGCTCCGATATTCTGTATGATACGTGTAGCGACACTGGCCTGTGCAACCTGCTCCTGTTCCAGACCGACATAGGAATCGCTCATAACCGGGATGGTTACCCCGCCAACGCCCATACCCCGTATAAACAGGATAAGCCATACAAGCCACCGGCTGGTTCCAATGTCAAAGAAAACAAAAGGCAGAGTACCTGTGATTGTGACAGCAATTGAGGGCAGCACCACGAAACGTGCACCTAGCCGGTCTGTCATCTTTCCCACAAGAGATCTTGCCACCAGCATGCCTATTCCTTGAGGGACCAGCCACAATGCCGATGTGATGATGTCCAGGCCTCGAACATTCTGGAAAAACATCGGTAAAAGGAGCATTGGACCGTTGGTGGCAAATCCGGCCAAAAATAAGGAAATAAATGAGGCACTGAAATTTTTGGACTGGAACAGTTTAATGGGGATCAATGCTTTTTCTTTAAGCCTCAATGCATGGAGGACATAGGCCAACAGTGAAACAGCACCGGCAAAAATGGCCAAAATACCGGATGCACTGCCGTCTGCTCCTTTGATTCTGGTAACGCCAAAGATAAACATACCCGATGTCAGTCCTAATAGCAGGATTCCAGGCCAATCGATCCTGGCGCCGGCATGGGTAGCTTTAAATTCCGGAAGCTTCCACTGCATAAGAAGCAGTGCAATGATCCCGACCGGAAGATTTACATAAAACAGCCAGCGCCAGGTCAGATATTTCATGATCAAGCCGCCGATAATTGGTCCCACTATTGGGCCGAAAACAATAGGAATGCCCACAATGGACATTAAACGGCCAAGATTTTCAGCTCCTGCTACCCGGACGACCATGGTGGTCAATGTTGGGATTAAAAGCCCCGATGAAAAGCCCTGTAAAGCGCGAAAAGTGATTAAACTCCGTATATCCCATGCGAAACCGGAAAGCAAGGAAGAAATCAGGAAGAGTCCCAACGCACCCATAAATATTTTCTTACCGTCAAATTTTTGGATCAGCCATCCGGAAAATGGAACGGCTATACCCAGTGCCAGGGTATAGCCGGTTACTGCCCATTGCATGACCGCAAAGGTGACCGAGAACAATTTGGTCAGGTCATTGACAGCAATATTTACTATGGTAGCATCCAGCATGGGAGGAAGTGCTCCCAGTACCAGGATCAGTGAGATACCGATGATGCCCTTTGGAAGTTTTTCTTTTTTCAAATAAACATCTCCTCTACGATACAATGTGTACCTTATTTTTGTTTTATTATACTATTATGAATAATAAGAGTCAATATGTATCTTATTTGGTTTTTGTGTTATAATTATTAAAAATAAAAAATAATGCTCTAAGATAACTAAAATAAATCCAGTATTCTAACCTTATGGACAGGAGATAAGAAGATATGAAGGAACCGGATAAAAATACACGAAGACGCGGTGACGTATTGATTGACAGCATTTATGATGCTACGGTAAAGATTATCAAGGAAGTTGGCTACGCGAATCTCACATTCCGGCAAATCGCACAGAATGCCAAAACCAGCCGCACTGTGTTGTACCGGCGCTGGACTACAACTTTTGACCTGATCCGGGAGATTATGGTGTATAAATCCGCCCTCGTACTTGACGGTGAACTTTTTGACAAAATACGGGATACGGGAAGTCTGCGCAGTGACTTATTATTGTTGCTTACACTCTACCAAAGCATCTATAATGAGGTTGGTACGGAAATTATGAATGCCTTCCTTTTTGAGATGAGTCAAAGCAACGAAAAGATAGATGAAATAAAAATAAAAGCAATAGGCAAAAACATTCTGACTATGGAAAAATTGTTGAGGTTTGCCAAAGCCCGCGGTGATAAATTAAAGGAGGTGGGTGATATGACTCTGGTCCTGCCGTTTGATTTGATTCGTATGGAAAATATAGTGCGCAAGGATGTTGTAGACACTAAACGGCTGGAAATAATTGTTGATGAAATATTGCTGCCGGTATTCAAATTATGATATTAAGCAGATTGAAAAAAAGATATGAGTCTGGGAAGCAGAAGCACAAGTGAAAAATATGTTCTTCTTTTGTGATAACAAAAGGTAATTATGATATAATAAAAAGCAAATAGAGTATAAACTCTGTCAGAAACTTGGGAAAATTGGAGGAAAATACTGTTGGAAACGATCAATGACATTGAGAAAATAAATGAAACAATAGTCGATATGATTGATGACCATATTCTGGTTTGTAATACAGACGGACAAATAGTTTTCTCCAATAAGACCATGCAGTCATATTTAGGATATACTGGTTCGGAGTTAAAACGAAAAAGCTTTTTGGATATCATAGCAGATATTCACGGTAATAAGGCTCAAGCCCTTATTAATAGTACGGCAGAAGAACCTTCTAATTGGGTGGAATTTTTGTTTAATGGCAGGCACGGTGTGTTGAAACTTCATCTCAAGCCTTTCCGGAAGAACAATCTCATATATATTTATGGCAATGAAAAATATGTAGAGTATGAAAGAATAAAAAAAAAGCTGGACGTTGAAATAGCGAACGCTGTTAAGATTCATAAACGCTCCTTGCCTGAGCGTCTTCCTGATACCGAAAATATCTCTTTTGCTTCCTTGTATATTCCTGCCGAAGAGCTGGGCGGAGATTTATTCGATGCATTTAAGGTAGACAATGGGCTGCTGGAGGATTATTTTGAACAGTATGTGTGCTTTATAGCCGATGTTTCAGGACATGGACTGGATAGTGCCATGCTGGCTATTTTTGTAAAAGATACAATAAGAAGTTTTTTCAGACTAAAGCATGTGCCGGGACAATTATTGTCTCCTAAAGAAATCATAAATTTTCTTATTGAGCAATATATAAAAGAAGGGTATCCTGACGAATACCTGGTCTGCATTTTTATAGCCGTTTTTGATTTGAAGACAAATGAATTGACGTATTGTAATGCGGGTTTACATACATGTCCTCTATTGGTCAAGGATGATGCTGCCATAATAGAGCTGAACAATGCGGGTCTTCCCATTTCAACAGCTATAGATGCTGATTTGTTAAAATATGAGGATTCTTCTCTGCAGCTGTTTCCAGCAATGACCTTGTTTATTATGTCGGATGGATTGCCGGAGCAAAGATCAAATAATGAATTTTATGAAGATAGACTAAAGAAGCTGTTTACCCATATTTATTGCTTGGAACCTTCTCATATTATTCAAAAAATCAACGAAGATTTTAATGATTTTTTAGGATATGAGAAAATCAAAGATGATATAACCATGGTAGTAGTAAAACGATTACCCACATTGGGCTAGCACGTTAAATTTCATATTTATGAATTTAAGGAGGGATTTGTATGCAGCAAATACTGGATGGTATTTTAGAAGCCATAGAAGATGAGATAAAAGCCCAGAAACGATATAAAATACTGGCTGAAAGGGCAGAAGATCCAAAAGTCAAGAAATTCTTTGAACAATTGAGAATAGATGAAGAAAATCATGAGAATATATTACGCAACCGTTATGAGGCTTTTGTTAAAATGTTAAATGCGGACAAAGGAGAAAATGGATTAAACTCCTGATCGTATTGAATAAACCCTTTCAAAACAGGAATTTTTATAGCAGGTTTTAAGAATGGATGACTGCCGCCATGGCCCAACAGGGCTTAAGCGGCTTCTTTTTTGTTATTCTTAAGGCAGACCGGGAGTAAAAAGTAAATTTTATTGTACATGCACAGAAGTTGTACAAAAAATGTAAAGCAAATTTGTGTGATAGATTGCATAATGTAACCAGGAGGAAAGACGATAATGGAAGCACTGAATCAAACACAGCAGGTCATTGATTTGCTTGAGGCGGATATAATGAACGTGGATTACCGAAGGATTGAAAAACTTACAGGTATTCCCATAGGCCTTTATCAGCGCATTTTTACATATATCTGCAATATTTCACTGGCCGGATATGTTCGGAGACGAAAGCTCACAGTGACTGCCGAAATGCTTCTTTCAGGGTCCAAGAATGTAACCGAAGTAGCAATGGAATGCGGCTATGATAGTAGTTCTGCCTTTACAAGAGCTTTTAAGGAACAGTTTTCTGTTCCGCCTGTATTGATAACAAAAGATATATATATTGAGAAAGCTTTCCTTCCTCTTTCCTTCACAGATAATGACTCATACTATGTTTTGAAAGGACAAAGAATTATGGCGGAGATTGTAAAACTCGAATATGCGGATACCGGAGACGTGCTCCTTATAGGTATCAGCAACAAGGACTACGGGGTTACGACCGACCAACTGTGGAAGGTTTTTTGGGATAGGGGTTTTGATAAAAAGCTTTATGAACTCAGAGAACATCATATTGGTATGGATGACTGTATTGGAGTTGGCTATATGACTGACTTTGCAGATGACACCGGTCTTGGCGCTACATATATTGTCGGTAAGTATTTTAAAGTGGGAACCCCCATTCCTGAGGGGATGACAGGCAGGATTATCAAAGGTGGAACCATTGCAGAGGCACAGATTGGTGCAAAGAATCTTGACGATATTATAAGCAATGCATATATCCTTATTTCCAGTATGGTGCAGAAAAACGGCTATACACTTGTCTATGACAATTTCTACTGGCTGGAGCTTTACACTGTCAGCAGGTTCTGTGAACCTCTTGAAAGTGGTGCAAAGCAGGTAGTTCTTGACTGGCATATGCCATGCAGGAAAATATATTCATGATGCTGATTGGAGGAATTTGATATGGGGAATCCGTATGCACAGTTTCCAAATATTGTGACAGATAAAGTTATATTGAGAAAAATTGAAGATACTGATATTGATGGATTGTTTGAGATATATAGCAACAAAAATGTATTTACATACATACCCGGAGATATTAAAAAGAATAAAGATACCGTGAAAAATATGATCGGCCATTTTGAAAGGGACTTTAACAAAAGAAAAATAATATATTTAGGGATCTTTTTACCGGAAGAGCCAAATAAAATTGTAGGTGTAGCGGAAATGTTTGAATATGATGATAAGGTAAACCGGATAACAATTGGCTACCGGATCAGTGAACGGCATTGGGGTAAAGGAATAGCGACACAGACGGTTAAAGCAATGGTGCAGTATCTTTTTACTACCGCTGGAATTAACCGTATACAGGCATTTGTGATGCCTGAGAATAAAAAATCACAGGAGGTATTACATAAAAACAACTTCGTTAAGGAAGGCATAATGCGGCAATCCCAGTTTTGGAAGGGAATCGGAGTTGTTGATTTGGTTGTATATTCTTTACTTCATTCTGATCTGGAATGAAGAGGGTTGAATAAAATGGATTTTGACGATTATCTATGTTACCTCTGTGAAGGTAACATAGATACAGGGTCACTTATCATGTCCACCTAACCTGTAACTACCTGATTGTACAATTTGATACCTTTTTCAGTTAAGTTAAAATACAGGATGCTCCAGACAATATTTATAAGTTCACCATATTGTTCCATAGCTTCATCTGAATTTTGTTGTATCCAAGACATCATCAATAATACAATCCCTTTTGCCAAATGCTCCCGGAGTTTTTTTCCCGGAGCTGTTCTGAATATTTCTTTCTGCTCAAAGTTTTCAATGATCTCGCTAAAATGCATAATAAGCTTTTTTCTTACCTTTATTTGAAATTCCGAGATCTCAGGATAGTTTTTACGCAATTCTATCATATTGCTGAAATAGAAAAAGTATCTCTTTTGAAAATTCAACATGGTTTTCAACTGTTCATTAAAGTCAATTAAGCTAACATCCGTTTTTAAGTTCAGTGACTGAAAATCCTCATAAAGCAGTTCGACAATGGCACATATCAAATCTGACTTTTTTTTATAATGATATGTAATATTGCCTACACTTTTATTTGCTGCATCTGCTATATCCCGCATGGAAACAGCAGTATATCCGTTTTTATTAAACAGTTCAATAGCTTCTTCCAGAATTATACTTTTAGTTGTCATGATATTCCTCCAAATATTTTCAGATATATAATATCAAACTTGACAGACTAGTACAAGCGTACTAAAATAAAAATACACAAATTAGTACATTTGTACTAATTGCTTGATGAAAATGTATAAATAGAGTAAGGGGGAAGTTTTATGGTTGATTTAACCTTGAAGGAAAAATTTGCGTTTAAGTTTATTTTTAATGAGAGAAGAGTTTATAACCGGTGGTATGGAAGATTCTTATCCTTTGGAATAGATTATGGGAGATTAATGAGGGTTGTAGCAAGAGTGCCCGGTTGGCTGCAATGGTGTGAGCAATGGACCAGGGAAGGAGATGAGCTTTTTCAGAAGGCTGAAAAGGCATTGAATGAAGGGAATCCACTAAAAGCGCAGGCGTTATTTCATGAAGCCGTGGGCTGTTATCATACGGGTCAGCATATATTTTTCATAGATAGCAGTCAAAAGGAAAAAACACAGGAAAAAGCGAGAATAAGCTATCAAAAAGCTATAAGCCTTTATAATGAAATAGATAGGCCAATTAGAATCGAGGTACCGTTTCATGGAGTAAAAATTCCCGGATATCTGAGGCTTTCTGCAGTACCAAACAGTCCCCTTATAATATTTGTAAACGGGATGGATAATATTAAAGAGGCTGAGGGCAATTCTCAGGGTAATATATTTAAACAGAACGGGTTTAACTTCTTTACCTTTGACGGACCGGGTCAAGGCGAAATGTGGAGGGATATGAAATTCGACGTAAAGGAATACCCTAAAGCAGTATCGGCAATTATCGACTGGTTTGAACAACACCGAACATATGGAATTGATATGGAGCAGATCGGCCTTGTGGGTTTCAGTCTGGGCGGATACCTGGCACCCATGTGTGCTGCCCGGGACATGCGGGTAAAATGTGTAGTAGGAAACAGCGGGCTGACTTTTATAGGTGGAATAGACGGACTAAAAAAGCTTAATCCCATATGGCAGCGGGGAGTCACATACATGACCGGTTGCAAGCTGCTTGAAAATGCTGTGGAACAATTCGACTGGGATATTGAACGGGATCCAGTCTTAAAGGTGCCATTATTATTCTATCACGCAGGGCATGATGAGGTTATGCCCACGCCCAAGCTGCATGCAGACAAGGTAATGAAATGGGCGGAGGGCGAAAAGACGTTGAAATATTATGAACAGGCAGAACACTGTACGCAGGATTACCTGGATGAGGTGTTCCCCGAAATAATTGACTGGTTTAAGAAAAAACTATGTAATCAGGCATTAATTTGAATTGGTCTTGCATTTAAATTAGCCTTACATGAATATAAAGCACATAACTTGACATACTGTTGTCAGGTTATGTGCTTTATACTATAGGTGGGGTGATAAGCATGCAGATCAGCAGACTGTTTGAAATTGTATATATTTTACTGGATAGAAAAGCTGTAACGGCCAATGAGCTCGCTGAACATTTCGAGGTATCAGTTAGAACAATATACCGGGATGTCGATATCCTTTCTTCAGCCGGAATACCTGTTTATGCAAGTCAGGGAAAAGGCGGCGGCATAGCTCTAATGGAGGATTATATACTTAATAAATCGGTTCTTACAGAAAGGGAACAAAATGAAATACTGTTTGCATTGCAAAGCCTGACTGTAACACAAAACCCGGAGGCAGGCAAAGTACTTTCAAGATTAAGCAGTTTATTCAACAAAAGTAAAATTAATTGGATTGAAGTGGATTTCTCTCCCTGGGGCAGCAATAAAAATCAAATATGCCAATTTACCGTTCTTAAAGATGCAATTCTCAACAACCATGCTATCGAATTTGATTATGTTAACAACTCCGGAGAAAAAATCAGACGGAAGGTTGAACCTGTCAGGCTTGTCTTCAAGGTAAATGCATGGTATCTTTACGGATTTTGTTTGTACAGAAATGAATATAGAACCTTTAAGATTTCACGAATATCACAGGTTCAGGTTACTCAGGTTCTCTTCACCCAAAGACCGGAACGGTTTAAAGAAATTCAGGAGCAGAGCTCTCAGAAATGGATTAATGTGAAATTGAAAATTTCATCTGACGGAGCTCATAGAGTATATGATGAATTTAGTGAAAAAGATATTGTAAAAAATCAGGACGGTTCTTTTAATGTTGATACCTATTTGCCTGAAAATATGTGGATGATCAGATACCTCCTTTCCTTCGGGGAAGATGTTGAGGTGCTTGAGCCCCGGCAAATACGCCGAAGCATCCGTGAGCAGGCTGAAAAGATTTTTAAGAAATATTGAAGAAGGTTGTAAACTTGACACAATGCCGTCAAGTTATGGTCTGTATAATCGTAATATGATTGCAAACCATTTTCAAAAAAACAGGAGGTAGAAATTATGAATGATCTGACAAATAACCTATTTTACCCGAAGGAATTGGAAGGCAAGCGTGTCCTTGTCACAGGCGGTACAAACGGAGGCATAGGTGAAGCTGTGGTGAAGCGCCTCACGCAGGCTGGAGCAATGGTAATTACCACGGCGCGAAAGGTTCCGGATGAACTAAAAGCTTCAGAATTATTCATTCAAGCAGATGTCAGCACGCCTGAGGGAACAACCGGAATTATTAACAACATACTTGAGCGTTTTGGTGGTGTTGATATTCTGGTCAACAATGTGGGTGGTTCCTCTACTCCGACCGGCGGAGTTCTCAAGCAAAGTGACGCTGATTGGCAGCATACGTTTGAAACCAATTTGTTTGCAGCTGTGCGGCTGGATCGTGGGTTGCTGCCTTCAATGCTCAAACAGGGCTATGGTGTTATTATTCATGTCACATCTATTCAACGGAGGTTCCCCGGAGAAAATACCATGGCATATTCGGCGGCTAAGGCTGCTCTGACCAATTACAGCAAAGGACTAGCTACCGAGCTGGCCGCGAAGGGAATACGTGTAAATACCGTTGCTCCCGGTTTTACTGAAACGAAGTCTGCTGAGAAACTTATCCTGCGGATGGCCCAGGAGAGGGGAACTGATTATGAAGGAGCACGGCAGGAACTGATGGATTCTCTTGGTAGTATTCCCATAGGGCGTACTGCACGCCCCGAAGAAGTGGCAGAACTTATCGCTTTCCTGGTGTCCGACCGGGCTTCTTATATTATAGGAGCGGAGCACACTATTGACGGAGGAATAGTCCGTACAATCTAATAAATTTAGAAGAAAGTGAGAGGACACATGGATTTGAATTTTCCACAGATAATTGAAGCCTGCTTTCCAGTGACAAATATCCATTCCAGCAGGTCGATTGCCGGCTGCTTTATGGAAAGGGCAGCAGCTCAGCTTTCATAATTACCCGATAAAAGGAGGAAATATCATTGTCAGAGTTATTAAAAGATGTATATAACAAAAATTTTTTATTAGAATTTGGCAGTAAGGTTCAGGCTGCATACAGTGCTTTTGATATAGCTGCATTTATTGCTTTGGTGATGGATGAAACCTGGGACGGACTTGAACTAAAGGCCCGGACAAGGAGGATTTCCGAAAAGCTGGGAACTTTTCTGCCGGGCCGCTATGAAGCAGCCCTGGACATTTTAACTGCAATCGCTGACACCTGTGTGGGATTCCCATATCTCCTCTTTCCGGATTTCGTAGCCGTATATGGACAGGCAGAAGAGCACTGGGACATTTCCATGAAGGCTCTGGAAAACTTCACCCAGAAATCTTCTGCGGAATTTGCCATAAGACCGTTTATTTTGCGTGACCCGGAAAGAGCCATGTGTCAGATGACCGCATGGGCAGGGCATTCCAATGAACATGTACGACGGTTGGCCAGTGAGGGCTGCCGCCCCCGCCTACCCTGGGGAATGGCCCTTCAGGTCTTTAAGGAAGATCCGTCGCAGGTGCTTGCCATACTGGAACAGCTAAAGACCGATCCGTCACTTTATGTCAGAAAGAGTGTTGCCAACAATCTCAATGATATATCAAAGGATAATCCATCCTTGGTAATTGATACAGCTCGGCAGTGGATTGGTGTGAACCCGGATACCGACTGGATTTTGCGGCAGGGCTGCCGTACCTTGATCCGCGCAGGGAATCCGGAGGCTATGAATTTGTTTGGATATGCAAGCTTCACAGATGTGGACAGGCTGATTACCGGGGCTTCATTTTTTGTGCTGCCCGCCGAATTGAAAATTGGAGAAAGCTGTGAGCTTAAGTATGAACTGGATATACCAAAGGGGGGCCCGGTGCATATCCGTATTGAATATGCAATAGATTTTGTGAAGTCCAGAGGAAAGAAATCCCGTAAATTATTTCTGCTGTCGGATAAGACAGTAGCAGGCGGAACGCATCTTAGCGGCAGCCGGACACACAGCTTTGCGGATTTGACAGTACGGCGCCATTATCCGGGTGATCACAGGCTTGTGCTAATGGTAAACGGCCGGGAGGAAGCCCATACAACACTGAAAATAACAGGAGGTTAAGAAAATGATTATAAATAACTTACTTTTAAGGCTGAAAGAAAGGGATAGTGAAGGTATTTTAAAGGCAAGGGATACCCTTTTAAGTATGAAAGGGAAAATAGGCGTTCTTGTTGATTTGCAGGCAGAAGTGAATATTCGTGCTGGAGGTTCGGCTTATGATATTATACTGATAACGAAATTCTCTTCCATGGAGGATCTGGATGCTTATCTTGTTCATCCGGTACACGTTGAGGCTGCTAAATATATTGGAAGTGTAGTGGATATTCAGGCAGCCGTATGTTACCGGATTTGAGGAAATGTATTATCAGTAGCCGGCGCAGATTATACAGATATATCAATACCCGGCATACTCAAGGTTTCATGAGCATGCCGGGATTTGTGCAAAAAATATGTGCAGTGTTCAGTTATAAGTGTGGTATAGGGGAGCGGAAAGGTTCTTTAGCTGACCACAGCTCTGTTGGCAAATTGACTGTTGTAAAGATCTGCATAGAAGGTATTTCCCGAAAGCAATTCATCATGTGTCCCTTTTTCAATTATTGTACCATTTTTCATGACCAGAATGATGTCGGCGGATTTTATTGTGGACAGACGGTGCGCGATTACAAAACTGGTTTTGCCTTTCATAATTTGAGCCATGGCTTTTTGAACTTCCACTTCAGTCCTGGTGTCAACACTTGAGGTGGCTTCATCCAGAACCATCAAAGCAGGGTTTGCCAGCATTGCTCTTGCAATCGTCAAGAGCTGCATCTGCCCCTGTGATATACTGCCATCCTCACTTGAGATGACCGTGTCGTATCCATATTCAAGAGTTCGGATAAAATGGTCGCATCTTGCAGCTAATGCAGCCTGCACGATTTCCTCACGGGTAGCGTCCATTTTTCCATAGGCAATGTTTTCTGCAATTGTACCATTGAAAAGCCAGGTATCCTGGAGCACCATCCCAACCATCTTGCGGAGTTCGCTTTTGGGAAGTTCCTTAATATCGGTTCCGTCTATAAGAATTCTGCCGCCGTTTAATTCATAGAATCGCATGAGCAAATTTATCAGTGTCGTCTTTCCGGCTCCGGTAGGTCCTACAATGGCAACCATTTCATTCGGCCTTACCGTAAAGCTGACATCCTGCATTAATATTGCATCCTGATGATAGCCAAAGCGTACATGCTGGAAATCCACCGCTCCTTTCGGAGAGGAAATATGTGCGGGTGAAGTTGTATCCGGAACCTCCTCCTCTTCATCAAGGAATTCAAAAACACGTTCAGCTGATGCCAATGCAGCCTGTAAGGAATTCAAAAAGTAAGACGATTGGGTTATGGGATCTGAAATCTGGTTAACATATTGTAAAAAAGCCTGTATGGTACCAATTGTCATGCTTCCTTTGACAACAAAGATACCTCCCACAATGGCAGTCATAACAAATCCAAGCTGTGTGAGAAAACGGATGGCAGGATATATGGCATATAGTATAAACTGTGCTTTTTTATTTGCGGCATACTGTCTTTGGCTGATCTCTCTTACGGTTTTTGTAACCTCTTCCTGCTGATTAAAGCTTTTGATAATGAGATTACCGGTATAGAACTCTTCAATCTTTCCGTTCAACTCACCCAGGACTGCCTGATTTTCAGCAGCAATTTCAAAGTTTTTACCTGAAATCCACTTGGTGGCCAATACACTTACCGACAAGGCAGCTAAAATCAATACAGTCAGAAGAGAATTTTGAGTCAGCATTACTATTATGCTGATGGTAATGTTAAATACAGAATTTATAAACTGCAGTGTCCCTGTCTTCAGGACCTCAGCCACCCTGTCCAGATCATTTGTAGTCCTGCTTAAAAGCTCCCCTGTCTGATGTGAATCGTAATAGCGCAGGGGAAGTCTGGTGATTTTTTCACTCATTTTTTTGCGCAAGGACAATACCAATCTTTCTCCTACACCTGCCATGGTATATTCCTGTATAAATGAGAAGCAGGAACTTAACATGTAGGCGGCTGTCAGCAGAACCAGAGGAAATCCCAGTATTTCCGCCAATGCAGTGAATCCGCCGCCGTAACCCTGCGCTTTGATTGCTTTGATTAATTGATCAATTGCTCTGCCTAAAATCAATGGCGTAATGGTATATAAGCCCATACTTGCCAGAGTGCTAAGTATAATAACAGCCAAAGCTCTTTTTTGCTGCAGCAGCAGTCCGAGCAATCTCTTCATTGCAGCCTTTGTGTTTTTAGGGGTATCTGTCATTTCGAAAGATTCAACGGGTGCTTTCTTATTATGTGCTTTGTTCTTTTTCATGGCTTGCTGCCTCCTTTTCTGTAAGCTGGGAGTCTGCAATTTCTTTATATACCGGGCATGTTCTCATCAAATCTTCATGTCTGCCCATCCCTGCAATTTTTCCTGCGTCCAGTACGATGATCTGATCGGCATCCATAATGGTGCTGATCCTCTGTGCGATGATCATTACTGCGGCATCCCGCATCTCACGCTTTAAAGCACCACGCAGAGCAGCATCCGTTTTAAAATCCAATGCCGAAAAACTATCGTCAAATACATAAACAGGGGATTTTTTGACCAGTGCGCGGGCAATACACAGTCTCTGCTTCTGTCCTCCGGAAAAGTTAGTCCCTGACTGTGCTACCAGACTGCCATATCCATCTTCCAGAGAGGTGATAAAGGAATCTGCCTGGGCAATTTTGGCTGCATGCTGCAATTCTTCCATAGTCGCATCACTCTTTCTCATCCTCAGGTTATCCGTAATTGTACCGCTGAATAAAAAAGCTTTTTGAGGAACATAGCTGACACTTTCCCGCAGCTCATGCTGTGTAATACTTCTGATGTCCTTTCCTTCCAGCAGGATATTACCGTCCTGAATATCATACAGGCGAAGCATGAGGCCGGCGACGGTGCTCTTTCCTGAACCTGTGCCGCCAATTATGGCAGTGGTTTTACCCTGCTCGCATATGAAGCTGAGTCCTTCCAGAACAGGCTTTTCAGCACCCTTATAGGAAAAACTTACGTTGTCAAAAACTATTTTTTGGTGACTGCCGGTTCCCGACTGACGGTGTGTTTCAGCAGCATCCTGTATTTCCGGGACGGTATCCAATACCTCCTGAATACGCTCCAGGCAGGCAGTCATTCTCGGTATCATGACAAGCACCATGGCCGACATCATCAGGAACATCAGCAGCATAATGCTATACTCGGTTACTGCAGAAATACTTCCTACCTGTATGGATTTCTGAAGTACAAGGTAACCTCCGAACCAGACAACTGCTGACATAACGATACCCATAATTGACCATACCACCGGATTAAAAGCAGCAAAGGTTCTGTTTAAACGAATCACATTATCCGCATACTCCGAAAAAGCATCGTCGGTTCTTTTACGTTCATACTCAGTATTGTCGAAGGCTCGAATTACCCTTATACCTATAATTGATTCACGGACAACCCTGTTAACGGTATCCACCCGGTTTTGTATGGTTTTTGATATGGGACTTGCTTTCCTGAACAAAAAATAAATCACAACGAAGAAGACAAGCATGGCTGATATGGGAATGTAAACCAACGCAGGACTTATGACAGCGGTCATTATAACAGCTGCAACTGCAATAAGCGGTGTGGGCAGAATCATCTGCGTAATCATAATCATTGTCTGCTGAATGATGGTAATATCTCCTGTGGCGCGTGTAATCATGGAAGCAGTGCCAAAATGGTTAAAATCCTTTACAGAGAGTAGCTGCGTCTTGTCAAAAATCCTTTCCCTCATGTGTTTCCCGGCCTGGGCAGCAATATCGGCACACAGATAGCTGCCCCACAGAGAAACCAAAGCGGTGATTCCGGCTACTGCAAGCATCTGCAAGCCTATTGTTATAATGGCGGGTATATTTTTTTCTGCAATACCCACATCTATGATTTCGGCTACAAAATAGGGGACAAGAAGCGTCCCGAATACCTGTATTATAGATGTTAATATGATTAATACTATCATTCTCTTTTTATTTTTTAAAAATTGCAATAAGTACTTCACTGAAATAAACCTCCGTAACTTATGGTGATGTTATTTTGCCTGTATAAAAGAATCCAACATCCTGGTCAACTGATCAAGAAAGGCACGTTCACCGTTCAGCATGGCTTTTCTTTCATCGGCCCCCATATTCATAAAGGCCGCTTCTTCAAGATGCAGCATATTCGACAGTATGCTGTCGGCATATTTCTGTCCTGCTTCTGTAAGCAAAATGGTTTTATTGCGCTTATCATAATTAGAAACCTTCTTTAAGATGTATCCCTTTTTCTCAAAGGAATCCAGAATAGTATTAACTGTTTGCTTTGGATAAAGGAGTTTTTCACAAATAAAATGCTGCGTACATTGTTCAGGGTATTCATGGATTATATGAAGCACGAACAGTGAGCTGGATGTAAGTCCGTGCGCTTTTGCCAGCTTTTCATATATTGCACCGATACCAAAATATACCTCATAGTAGCTCATTATACTTTCTTTTATTTCATCAAGCATAAAAACATCTCCTGACTAATACAAAAATAAATAGTCCGATTACGGACTATTTATAATTTAGCATATTCTTTAAATTTTGTCACGTGGGTATTTTTCATAAAAATTAACGGTTTATTTTGTATTTTTGCATTGGGATTTTATCAAAAATTATTTTACAAACTGCATTAAATTATCAGCATAGTAGATGCTAATATATCCTGAACCTTCATTTAACTGTTGGACTTTATTACATAAAAGCTGCTCTGCCGTTAATTGCTGTTTTTAGAATCAAATCTGCCGTTTCCCCCACAGGCTTTTTCATACCTTCTTTCAGCCATAGCTGAATGACACCCACAGCACCACAGGCTAAAAAATGAAATATGTATTCGGCATCTTCCTTATTTGAGGACTCATTTCCCAGTATTGGTATAAAATGCTGGATGCCCACAATTTTAATAACTTCCTGCTGAAACTTCATATCTCCGTTTGCATTCAGCAACAGGTCAAAAAGTTCGGAGTTCTCTTCTATATATTCCAGGATTTTTTCAATCATTTCTACAGGAATAAGCCTGCTGTCTTTAAAATCGTAACCCTTCAAGTAATGACCGATATCATCGATTATTTCCTGTTCAATCTGCTGCAGCAAATCATATTGATCCAGATAATGTGCATAAAAGGTAGCGCGGTTTATATCTGCATCATCACAAATTTCTTTAACGGAGATTTTTGAAATGGGTTTTTGTTTCAAAAACTTAATGAGGCTGTTCCTGATAACCATTTTGGTATATTTCACCCGTCTGTCGGTTTTCTTCGATTCCATACAAATCCTCCGTTTACATAAAAAATAAATAATTCTGTTATTTACTAAACACTTTATTAAAATCTGTTGTACATCTTACATTTAATAAACATCTGATTGTTGAATATACTTCATATTGTCAATATAATGTATTTAAGTTAAATAGTCAACACAGTGTTTATCAAAATTGGAGACAAATAAAATGGCATTTATTAAATTTGAAGATATCAGGAAAGAATATGAAATTGGCAATATGAAAATTACAGCTGTGGATAACTGCTCTTTTTCAGTAAAAAAGGGTGAACTGGTTGTCATACTCGGGCCGTCGGGAGCAGGAAAAACAACAGTACTTAATTTGCTTGGAGGGATGGACAGCCCAAGCAGCGGTAAGATTCTGGTGGATGGGAATGAAGTCCATAAATACAGCAAAAAGAAGCTTGTAAATTACAGGCGTAACGATATTGGATTTGTATTTCAGTTTTATAACCTTGTAGGAAATCTGACCGCACTTGAAAATGTTGAACTTGCCTGTCAGATATGCCCGGATTCGCTTGATCCTAAAACAATTTTGGAGCAGGTAGGGCTAGCCGAGCGAATGGGCAACTTTCCCTCCCAGTTATCAGGGGGAGAGCAGCAGCGGGTGGCTATAGCAAGAGCTATTGCAAAAAATCCGAAGTTGCTTTTGTGTGATGAGCCTACCGGGGCATTGGACAGTGTGACAGGACAAAGGATTATTGAACTTTTGCAAAAAAACTGCAAAGAAATGGATATGACCACGGTTTTAATAACACATAATGCTGTAATTGCGGATATTGCAGACAAAGTAATCAAAATAAAAAACGGCACTGTAAAGGAAGTTATCATTAATGAAAATCCTAAAAGAGCCGAAGAGATTGTGTGGTGATTGGCTTGCTGTATAAAAATACCTTGAAAAAAATTAAAAAGTCTTTTGGCAGGTATGCATCACTATTTATCATTGTTATGATTGGTGTCGGGTTTTTTGCGGGGATACAGGCCAGTGCACCTGATGTGATTGAGGTTGCCCATCAATATTATAATAATTACAAATTAATGGATTTTAAAGTCGTCAGCTCAATGGGCTTGACTGACAATGATGTCACAGCACTCAAGGCTTTGAATAATGTAAATGCAGTTGTTCCAAGTTATTCGCTGGATGTTCTGGAGCAGGACAAAGCCATCAGGGTTCATGCGATTGAGGATACCGTCAATACTGTCAAATTGATTGACGGCAGGATGCCTCAAAAGGAAAATGAGTGTATAGCAGACAATAAAACCTATAAAACAGGTGATCTGATTAAAATTACCAGTGATACAAATGAAAAATTAAAGAACAATGAATTCACAGTTGTCGGTACGGCAGAATCGGTATTGTATCTTGCCGATGATTACGGAAACACCACTGTGGGTAACGGTAAGCTGTCTTCCTTTATTTTTATAGGCAGAAATAATTTTGTTCTGGATGCTTACACAGAGATTTATATTGTTGCCGCAGGTACCAAAGATACCACCGCATATTCAAAAGAATATAAAGATGCGGTAAGGAAGCTTAATGATGAACTGGTAAAAATTAAACCGAAAAGGGAAGATGCAAGATATCAGGAAGTTTACAACAAGGCAAACGATGAAATCAGTGAAAATGAAACTAAACTGAATGATGAAAAGGCAAATGGAAAGCAAAAGCTGGCTGATGCAAAAGCTGAGCTTGATAATAATGCGAAGAAACTGAAAGAGGGGAAGGCTGAGCTTGCTAAAAATGAGACGGCTTTGCAAAAAAATATTGAAAAGCAAAACAGGACATTTGAAGCTGCCAAAGCTGAAATTTCAGCCGGTTGGAAGGAAATTAATTCCGCACTGACTCAGAACGGAATTAAAAAAGAGGAAGTTGACACAAAAATCCAGGAGCTGAACCCGGCTCTTGATAAAATGAAGTTACAGCTTAATCAGCTTTCTCCCGACAGTCAGGAATATGCTCAGCTCAGTGCTGCCATAAAGCAATATTCTGAGTTGCAGAAAGGACTTTTAAAGCTCAAGGGCTCTATTGATACATTAACAACCCACGAAGCAGAGCTGAACAAAGGTATTGAAACCTTTAACTCTGAAATTGCAAAAGCAAAAAGTAAAGTTGAAAATGGCAAAAGTGAAATAGCCGAAAATGAGAAAAAATTGAGTGACGGATATGGGGAATATAATAAAAATTTAGATAAATTCAATACAGAAACAGCTGACGCTCAGGCAAAACTTGATAATGCAAAAAGCGACCTTTCAGATATGGAAAAAACCAAGTGGTATATATTTGACAGGGATGCCGCCGTAGGCTACAGTCAGTTAAAGTCCGGCATAGATGTTATTACTTCGGTTGCCGCTGTTTTTCCCTTCTTTTTCATTTTGATCGGTGGGCTTATGACATCAAATTCAATGGCCAGGATGATAGCCGAAGAACGCAGCGAACTTGGTACTTTGACCTCTCTGGGCTATAAAGATAACAGTATAATTGCCACCTATCTTTTCTACGTTCTGTCGGCGTCCGGTTTGGGTGCAGTAACAGGATTTTTTGTAGGATGTGGCTTTATTCCGCCACTTATCTATTCAAATTTCCAATATATATTACCGCCTCTCATTATTCAATATGATATTAAGACCTTCACATTGATTTTGGCCGTTACCTTAACTCTCATGACTTTAGTGACAATCATTTCATGCTATGAGGAGCTAAGACATAAACCTGCGACTTTAATGCGTCCTGTTCCGCCTCAAAATGGGAAAACAATATTGCTTGAAAAAATCACTCCCGTTTGGAAACAGCTTTCCTTCACATGGAAGGTTACTATGCGGAATATGTTCCGGTATAAAAAAAGAGCCTTAATGACCATAATCGGTGTGGCAGGCTGTACTTCCTTATTACTTGTGGGGTTTGGCTTAAGGGACAGCATGAACGGCGTTGCCGAGAAACAGTACGGTGAAATCTTCCGTTACGATAACATGATCCTTCTTAAAGATGAAGCAAAAAACATTGGAGCAGATCTGGAAAGTCTATTATCAAGAGAAAAAATAGAAAACCCGCTATTGATTAAACAGACTGCTTTTAAATGTGAAACAGCAGATAAAGCACTGGATCTTTTTTTGATCGTACCTGAGGATGATGATGAATTCTATAAATATTATAATTTAAAAAGCAAAGCCACCGGAAGTGAGTTATTACTGAAGGACAACGGTGTGATTATAACACAGAAGCTATCAGATGTCTTCAGGGCTGATAAGGGTGATACCATAACTGTTAAAGATGCCGACAATAATGAGTATCAGTTAACTGTCAGTGATGTAGCCGAAAACTATACCTCTAATTATATTTACATGAACAACGCTCAATACAGCAAGGTTTTTGGCAAAGCTGCCTCTTATAATACAATTGTATCGAATTTCTCCGGCACGGATGAAAAAGCTTTAGCCGAGCATCTGATTGACAGCGGTTTTGTATTGAATATGGTCTTTACCGGTGATGTAATGCAAAAGGTGCTTGACGGTAATGAAAGCTTAAACAGCATCATTATTTTAATTGTGGCAGTTGCTTCACTTTTGGCAATCATTGTTCTCTATAACCTGACGTCAATCAATATCAGCGAACGGACACGTGAAATTGCAACCCTTAAAGTCCTGGGCTTTACTGATGGAGAAACAAACGGTTACATTTACCGCGAAGCCTTTATTCTGACCATAATCAGTATCGGGGTTGGTCTGGTTATGGGGATATTCCTCCATCGTTTTGTTATTGACGTAATTGAAGGATATGCAACATTTTTCAAAAGAATCAAGTGGCCCAGTTTTATTCTGGCAAGTCTGCTTACCATGATATTTACGGTAATTATGCAATTGGTTACCTATTTTAAGCTGCAGACAATAAACATGATTGAGTCACTTAAGTCAGTGGAATAGGCAAAAAGGTTTAATATTCTGGATAAGGCTTATTATATTGAGCAAGGGAGCAGGAGTAGGCTTGGAAACACTGCGCTTTTATGAAAAGCAGGGTTTGAAAAAGCCTACTCCTGCGAATTGAAAGAAAGATGCAAAGCCAGAGGAGCTAAGTACTTGGTTATTCAAACCCATTAAAACACTTAAGCATCTCAATAAGCGACTCAAGTTTTGAATCTTCCCATTTAGATATACGTTTGTAAAATTCATTTTCTTTCTCTTTTAAAGCAAGCATAGCTTTTTCCCGGCCAATAGCTGTCAAAGATAGTAACACTCCACGGCGGTCTTCCGGATGAGTTTCACTTCTAACATAGCCCGATTTTTTAAGTTGTGTAAGAAGGCGACTGACAGAGCTCCGATCCATGGCAGTGGATTCCGCCAAATAGGTAGCGCTTGCCGGACCATATGAAAGCAACCAACGGACAATCAGAAAAGCAGCGGGCTGCAGGGCTGAATCGAAAACGGCAGCAGTTCTTACATTGAGTGCGTGTGCTGCACTTATAAGTGCATTGAGTTGTTCACCAAGATTTAATTCCAGTTGAATTCTCATATGATTTTCAATTTTATTTTCCACAGTTTTCTCCTCAATATGATTTATAAATATACTTGACATATATCAAATAAAATAATATATTTGATATATGTCAAGTATATTTAATGTTTAGGTATACGTCAAGAAGAAAGATAATTGAAATTACATAAGGGATTTTAAGGAGGTCGTATATGCCAGCAAAACCGATTATTGTAATTACTGGTGCAACGAGCGGTCTTGGACAATTGGCAGCAGTAGAATTGGCCAAAAAAGGGGCTCATCTTGTATTAACAGCCAGAAGTGAAAAACGTGCTGACACAACTGCAAATATTCTAAAAAATTTAGCGCCTGATTCAAAAGTAAAATTTTTTTTCGGAGACCTTTCACTTATGAGAGATGTCAGGCGAATTGGAAATGAAATAAAAGCCGTTTATCCGAAGATTGATGTTTTAGTGAACAATGCAGGATTACATGCATTTGAACAGCGAATAACCCCAGAGGGATTTTCGGAAATGATAGCAGTAAACTATCTTGCACCGTGGTTGTTGACACACACTCTACTCAAGCCGTTAATGGATTCAAAAAATGCAAGGATAGTCAATGTTGCCTCTGAAGCATCTCGAAACCATGGCAAACTTAAACTGCCTCAGGATTTAACAGATACTTCCAAATTTACTGCCGGAGGTTCCTCCAGAATCTATGGAAAAACTAAGCTTCTTAACATTATGTTTACGGGAGAATTGGCACGACGGTTGGATAAAACCGGGATTACTGTTAATGCGCTCAATCCAGGGTTTAATGTTACGGGCCTTGGCCGTGAATTAGGGTTTTCTTCGGCACTTGCAAAAATATTGAAGTTTCTGCATATTGGAAATCCGCAAAAAGGAGCGGACATTATTGTTCGTTTAGTTACGGAATTACAGTATTCCGGAGTTACAGGAGAATATTTCAATGTTGGTACTGGAAAGTCTATTATTCCGGTATATCCTGGCGGGGATATCAGTATGCAAAATCAATTGTGGAATGCTACTGAAGAACTGTTAAAGCAAAAAGATTTATACTGAATACTGTTCTTTAATTCGCTTGTTGATTGTCTTACTTATCTTATCCATTACAGCTTTAAAGGTAGTTGTACCTTATAAATATGAAATTTCAGGTAAAAATCCGGTCAAAACCCGGTGCAATCATAGTCATCCATTTGATTTTATTTGCCGGCCAGTGCACAAGTGCAGATTTTTTTTACTTTTTCTGGATCGGTAACATATCTTTTTCTCATTTATTATAGTTTGATAAATACTGTTTGTCGCTAAAACTTAGCCAATTTTGTCGAAAGATGTTATAATTGAAATAAGCTGGTGGTGTGCAGTATTGTTAAAAAACTGTTGGATGGCAGCTTCCAGAATCTCAGAAATGTATGCGATTAAGGAGGTATATACTATTAAGCGTAAATACACGGTTATCTCGCTGATTATAGCAGTAATTACCTGCTCTTTTGCGGTTTACTTTTATTTATTTTCAATTAATAAAGTCAGCGATATTTATATAGACAAGACTCATGAAACTATTCTGGATTTGAAGAAGGATTTTCTGAAAGATACAGTCAATAATCTGATATCTGAAATTGTCATTGAAAGAAAAGCCAAAATAGAGTACATGGAGAAATTGGTAATAAACACATCGGCTATAATAAATGCGAAATTTACACATACCGATAAAAAATTTAGGGATTTCTGTATTAGCTTCTTCCGAGATGATTCCGATTACGATTTTTGGACAGTAATCTTGTGGGACAATAAAGAAAACAAAGTAATCTATGATCCTAAAAATCTGGCAGGTGATTCATGGGATATTACCTTAAGTACAGTTAAATCCAATTTATCTTCTTACCGTATTGTTACCCGGGAGGACGAGACGGTTGTTTTCGGCATAAGCAAAAAATATATTGATGAGCTTGTCAAGTCAGAGATGTCTGATGCAATCAGAAATTTAAAATTTAATGATGATTCTTATATATGGGTTAATGAAATTATAAATTATCAGGGTGGTAAAAATTATGCCATCAGAAGGGTTCACCCAAATCTGCCAAATACAGAAGGAATGTATTTATCTACAGATATGACTGACGGGAAAGGCAATTTGCCTTATTTAACCGAACTTCAAGGGATTAATAAAGATGGAGAGCTGTTTTTCTCCTATTATTTTAAAGAACTGGACAGTGAAAAGATTTCCAAGAAATTGGCCTATGCCAAACTGTATAGTGATTTTAACTGGGTCATTGCAATGGGTATTTATATGAATGATCTGCAGTCCTATGTTGACCAAACCAATGAAGAAAGTAAGGCACTTGCATCAAGACTTACTCTTATATTGGTTTTTCTATTCATAATTATACTTATTCTCAGTTATTCTTTAATCCTTTTGATTGAAAAATTATATTACAGGCATTCTAAAAAAATGCTGGAATCTGAAATTAACCAGGACTCTCTTACTAAAGCAGGCAGCCGGAGGAGTGGAACAAATGATTTAAACCGCGCATTTAAGGAATATAGGAGGAACTGTTCTAATTCCGGTATTATGATGTTTGATATTGATAATTTTAAGAATATAAACGATACGTATGGACATGCTGCCGGGGACTTGGTGTTAACAGAAATAGTAAAGGCGATTTATCGTGTTCTCAGAAGGTCTGATAAGCTTATTAGATGGGGCGGAGACGAATTTATCGTAATTTTTTACGGGTTACAGAAGGAGAATGCGCTTGGATATGGTGAAAAAATATTATCAATAGTATCATCTCTAAAAATTGCAGTTGGAAATAATGAGATAAGTCCTACCCTATCAATCGGGTTCTCATTTTTTGAAGAAACCGATTCCGATTTCAATGAAGTGTTAAAACGTACAGATGAAGCATTATATAAGTCAAAAATCAATGGCCGTAATCAGGTAAATATTGTGTTATGACCATCATCATTTTTATCTTTTGTCCCAGTAAATAAAGATAATCTTAGTATATATGGTTGTGCTGCAGTTGGAATTTGTATGTCGAAAAATGTCACAAGACAAAAGGGCGTTACACCTACAGTAGAGCGAGTGTAGAATAATACTTGTATTTTTTGTCGAAACAGGTATAATGAATTCGAAACAACTAAATATGATACAGAGCAGGTGTAATAATGCGGAGTGATAATGCGTTGGCTAAAAGGATTTTGGCGGTTTGTTTGATAATATTGACAGCTTTCCTATTGATTCCATTATCAATAGCAGGAGATCATAATCAACTGACGCAGGACGCTCAGGCTGTGAACGGTGTCATAAACCTTGAACAATGGGATCTTAAAATTGATAAAGTGATCCAGTTGAATGGGGAGTGGGAGTTTTACTGGGATCAATTATTGACACCTGAAGATTTCAAAAAGGAAGGTGAAGGAAAGCCTGCTTTGACAGGGTACATGAAAGTACCTTCCCAATGGAATGGGAAAACCTTGAACGGAATTTCCCTGCCAGCATATGGCTGTGCTACTTACAGGCTTATTTTGAAGAATATGCCTTTAAATCAGGTTTATGGCCTGAAAAAGAACATTATCCGTTTTTCCAGCAGAATTTTTATTAATGGAAATAAGTTCATGGAAGATGGGAATCCCTCGAAAGATGCAAGGGACTATAAATCCGGAAATTTACCGCAGATTGCTTTTTTTGACAGCAATGGCGGAGAAATGGAGATCCTTATACAGGTCGCCAATTACGAATATGTTAATTCAGGTATTCCGGTATCCATCGTTATCGGAGAACAATCAACAATGCTGGATACCCAGCAAAAAAACAGCCTGCTTGAATTCTGTGTCTTTGTCATATTAGGAACTATTGCACTGATCTATTTTATTTTTTTTATGACTGCTGTTTTATCTCAGAGAAAAGATTATTCATTATTATCTTTTGCCATATTGTGTTTGATACTTGCTGTCAGCAATGCGTTTACAAGCGAGAGACCTATTCTGGACATATTACCCCATATTCCCTTTGTAGTTGTGTTTAAAATGAGAGACTTCTTTATATTTGCCTGTTTTATAGCATTAGCATGCCTGATGTATCAATTAAAAAAAGGCATCCTTTCTTTAAAAATTACAAAACTAATATCCTTTGTTTTTGGTGTATATCTCCTGGCAATTATTCTTTTACCGATACATACCTATATGAGGGCACAGATATTTATAGTGCTTTTTGATGAGATATTCCTTATGGGTGTACTTGTAAGAACGGCTTTACTGTTTATTAAAAGCCGCAGAAAAGATATCGTTGAGCATTTGATACTTTTTATTGCAGTCCTGATCATAAACCTGTATTCCATTGAGCTCATTCTGCTGGGATCAGCTTTAAAAACAAATATCTGGTACGGACAGATCTATATAATCGGCTTTGCCATCATGGTGATTTTTTTGTTATTCCTCCGCTATTTTGATGCATATAGTACAATTAAGAGCATGTCAAACCGGCTTCTCGAATTAGACAAGCTGAAGGATGATTTTCTGGCCAATACCTCTCACGAATTGAAGTCACCCTTAAATGCCATCATCAGTATAACCGATTCCATCATAAAAGGAGTGGAGGGTCCTGTAAACCACTTGCAGGCCCAGAATCTTTCAATTGTTGTCGGAAGCGGAAGAAGGCTTTCAAATCTTGTAAATGATTTATTGGATTATTCAAAAATGAAAAACGGAGACATTGAACTGCATAAAAGCAGTATAGATTTAAGAACCCTTGTGGAGTCGGTAATCAAGGTTTACAGGTTTATTACGGGAGGTAAGGAAATAGCACTGGTCAATAAAGTGCAGGAACACCTTCCTCACGTTTATGCAGACCGTGACAGGCTGACACAAATCCTGTACAACTTAATCGGAAACGGTGTGAAATTTACAGAAAGAGGCCATGTTGAGGTAAGTGCTGTCCTGTATCAGGATAAGGTGAAGATCTGTGTTTTAGATACAGGAATAGGAATTGCCGAAAACATGCAGGAAATCATATTCAAATCCTTTGAACAGGCCGATACCTCTGAAACAAGAAGGTATGAAGGAACAGGTTTGGGATTAAGTATAACCAAGAGGCTGGTAGAACTTCATGGAGGAGAAATCAGTGTAAAATCCAGTCTGGGAGAGGGCGCCGCCTTTACATTCACATTGCCGGTGTCCCATGTCAATCCATCAGCCTTGGAAGAAACAACACATTATGAACCGCAACCCGGAAAAGCCTACGAACTGGATTCAGAGTATCCCATCCGTGTCCGGGGAGATCTGCCCGAGAATATTCTGGTAGTGGATGATGATTATGCAAATCTTCAGTCCATTATAAACCTGCTTAAAATGGAGAAGTATACCATTACTGCGGTAAACAACGGGCAGAAAGCGTTGGAGGAGATCTCGAAACGTCAGGATATCGCCCTGGTCATTCTTGATATCATGATGCCGGATATATCAGGGTATGAAGTGTTGATAAAGCTACGTGAGCGGTTTTCGCTTTTTGAATTGCCAGTTTTAATGCTGACGGCAAAGAACCGGATTGCAGATATTGTCATGTCACTTGAAAATGGAGCTAATGATTTTGTTGGTAAGCCTTTTGAGGCCGAAGAACTAAAAATGAGAGTAAAGACCTTAACAAAGCTTAAAACATCAGTGAAGAGTGCAAAAGATGCCGAGATTGCGTTTTTACGTTCCCAGATCAAACCACACTTCCTGTATAATGCGCTTAATTCCATTGCAGCATTATGTATAGACGAGCCTCAAAAAGCGGAGGATTTGATCATACAGCTTTCAGAGTATATAAGAAACAGCTTTGATTTCAAAAAATTGGATTCTCTGGTTACCGTAGAAAAAGAGCTTGAACTGCTAAAAGCGTATTTAACTATCGAAAAAGCACGGTTTGGTACAAGACTGAATGTAGAATATGATATTGACAAAAACTTGAATATCCTCATTCCTCCCCTGATTCTGCAGCCTTTGGTGGAGAATGCGGTACGGCATGGACTGATGTCAAATTTACAGGGAGGAATGGTCAAAATAACTGTAAAAAAGATGGCCGGCACTGTAAGCTTTATTGTAGAGGATAACGGGAGTGGAATCAGCAGAACTAAGCTGGAGGAAATACTCGCCTCGAATGTTGAAACAAAAGGAGTTGGGATATGGAATATAAACCAGCGGCTGAAGCTGCTTTATGGAAACGGTATTCATTTTGAAAGCAGAGAAGGGGCAGGTACAAGGGTTTCATTTCATATTCCGCTATAGATATTGCACTGTTACCCTAAATCCGGTTATCTAATGGAGCATTTGCAGAAATATATACAGTTAAGTGGGAAGGCAGGAGAAAATTGTGTTAAAAACCATCCTGGTAGATGATGAGGAATTATCAATTAAACGATTGAATAAGATTCTGACAGAGTGCAGCGAAATACAAATATGCAATACGTTTTCAAACTCATTGGAGGCATATGGATACATAAAAGAAAACAAAATTGATGTAGTCTTTCTGGATATTTCAATGCCGGACATGGATGGAATGACTTTTTCAGGTATGCTGCGGGATATGGACAGTGACATCGATGTAGTTTTTATAACCGGATACGACGAGTATGCGGTTAAGGCTTTTGAAGTGAATGCCCTTGATTATCTTTTAAAGCCGGTTACTTCAGAAAGGCTGCAAAAGACCCTGGATAAAATTAAAAAGAAACGCCGGTATGTACAGAAAAATCCTGGTATAAAGGTTTCATTTTTTAACGGGTTAAAAATTTACACCACAGGAGAGGAAGACAGAGAAATAAAGCTGAGAAGCCCTAAAACAGAAGAGCTGTTTGCGTTTATTGTATATAAGAGGAACACTAATCGGGAAGAAATCGTTGATACCCTGTGGGAAGGTTTTGACTTTGATAAGGCACTAAAAAATATAAATTCCAACATGTATTATATCCGTAAGGCCTTGAGTGTTTATGAGCTGGAGGATTGCATAAAAACCGGCAAAAAGGAAATCAGCATTGAAAAGGGCAGAATTACCTGTGATCTGTTTGAGTTTGAAAGATTGATCAAAGAAAGTAAAAAAAACGGTATAAAGGATGCGGGTATTTGCGAGAAAGCTATAGAACTCTATTCAGGAGGCTTCCTGAATGGAAGAGGTTATGAATGGGCCCTTGAAAAGGCTCGTAATCTGGAAAAAGACTATATGGAATTGTTGGAGGAAGCAGCACGATTTTATGTGGAATCAGAGCAACCCCAAAGGGCTTTGTCCAAGTTATACAAAATTCTTGAAGCTGATCCTTTAAGAGAAGATGTCCATTACCAAATTATTCTATTATATATGGGATTGGAAAAGAAAAGTGAGGCACGGCAGCAGTATCTGGCGTTAGAAAAACTTTTAAAGGAAGAATTGGGGATAAAGCCAAAGGCAAAAATTCGAAAACTCTTCCAATGAAGATAGAATGCAGTTCAAAAAGATTTCGGAGAAACACCGGAATCTTTTTTTGTTTATTTTTTGTTTATTGCTGTCATATAAAATAAGATAAATGTCAAATAATGAAAAAAGAGGGGGAAATATAGAGAAGGTTTTCCAACTTTTAATGTGATTTTCAAAGATATTATGATAGGAAGGGAGAATGTGTTAATGTTGAAAAGAAACGAAAAACTTGAAAAGATTAAGAGAAAACTGCTTTCCATGTGGCTGATCATATGCTTTATATTCGCTATGATGCCACCGGTTCCGGTTTCTGCGGCTACATTTGTAGTAAGCGGACTTATGTATAATGAACTTACCTCCAGCACGGTGGAGGTGGTGCCAAACAGCTATACCGGAACAAGTTATACAATACCCAAACAGGTGACAAGCGGCGGTAAAACCTATAATGTGGTAAGAATTGGTGAAAAAGCATTTAGTCAGTGCTCCAACCTAAAAACGGTTACCATCAATGCTAACCTGACAAGTATAGGACCTTCGTCATTTTATAAATGTGTCGCTTTAGAAACAATTAATATACCGAGTACGGTGTCCAGTATTGGATCTGCTGCATTTGACAATTGTTATGCACTTAAATCAATAAATATTCCGGATAATGTTACGGCTATTGACCACTCAGTATTCCGTCGCTGTGACAGTCTTACATCACTTACAATGAAGAATGTGACAAGCATTGGAAACAGTTCGATTTCTTATTGTGCAAATCTTGAATCAGTTACAGTGCTGAGTAATTTAGCAAATCTTGGCGGTCTGGCGCTGGCCTACACCCCGAAACTCAAAACACTGAAGCTCACAGGAGTGCCTCCTGCTTCAGTGTATCAAAACCCCTTTGTAGACGAAGACTTTGGTGAAAAAGACACTGTTGACAGGGAGCTGATTTTGGTGGATTCATCAGGCACTCCTTTGACAGGTACGGCCTTTACCAATGCCAGCGCAGCCTACAGAGCGGTAAATGACGGCAATACTGCTGATAATAAATGGTTCAGCTGCAATATAGTACAGCCTAAAAGTACAAATGCCGGACTTGCCAGCGTAGCGGGACAGACGGACAGTACTCCCGGGGCCAGCCAGGTACTAAAGCAAGCCCTATTGCATGGGAGATAAGTGTACTTAACAATGTATCCACCCTCACTACTGCCAATATTGTACGTTCAGATGCAAGTTCGTCAGTTGCTTTGTACAGTGACAGCAATTTTTCAAATGCTACCTCAGCTCTTGCACTTGCCGATGGCGGAACTACCACAGCATATATTAAAGTCACCGCAGAGGATACCTCAATTGTAAAGTATTATGCAGTAGCAATAAGCAGGGCTGCGGCACCCAAGCCGGGGACACTGGCATTCAGCAGCAGTGCATACAGCGTAGCAGAGGATGGAACCAGTGTGAACATTACTGTAAACCGTACAGGAGGAAGTGATGGAAGCGTATCTGTGAAATATGCAACCAGCAACGGGACTGCCGCAGCAGGAACCGATTATACTGCAGCCAGCGGAACACTGACCTTTGCAGACGGCCAAACCAGTAATACCTTTACAGTAGCAGTAGCTGATGATACAGTCTACGACGGAGATAAAACCGTAAATCTGACATTGAGCAATGCTACAGGAGGGGCAACTCTCGGAGCTCAGAAGACAGCAGTGCTGACCATTACCGATAATGAGGTTGCACAGCCGGGAACGCTGGCCTTCAGCAGCAGTACATACAGCGTTGCGGAGGATGTAACCAGTGTTACCATCACTGTACACCGTACCGGGGGAAGCGATGGCGTGGTATCGGTTGATTATGCTACAAGCGATGAAACGGCTGAAGCAGGAAGTGATTATACTGCAGCCAGCGGAACACTGACCTTTGCAAACGGACAAACCAGCAATACCTTTACGGTGGCTGTAAATGATAATTCAGTTTATGGGGGAGATAAAACCGTAAATCTTACATTGAGTAATATTGCAGGTGGAGCTGTTCTGGGAGCTCAGAAGACAGCAGTGCTTACCATCACGGATAATGAAGAGGCACAGCCTGGAACACTGGAATTCAGCAGCAATACATATAGTGTAGCAGAGAATGGAAACATTGCTACCATTACTGTAGTCCGTACCGGAGGAAGCGATGGCGTGGTGACGGTAGATTATGCTACAAGTGATGAAACAGCTGCAGAAGGAAGTGATTATACTGCAGCCAGCGGAACTCTGACCTTTGTAAACGGGCAAACCAGCAATAACTTTACAATAGAAATAGCTGATGATTCAGTATATGACGGAGATAAAACCTTAAATCTTTCATTGAGCAATGTTAATGGTGGAGCTACTCTTGGTACTCAGAAGACAGCAGTGCTTACCATTGTAGATAATGAACCTGCAAAACCGGTTCTTACACATAACGTTTCTGGGAATACAAAAAGCTTCTATAATCTGATGGAGGGGTATGGAGCAGGAAACAGAGAAATCCTCAATGTTAAGCTTGTCTCCACGGGAACCAACAATCATGTAAAAGTAGCTTTGAGTGGCAGTGATGCCGATTGCTTCGCTTTATCAGGTAATATAGATACTCTGGGCAACGGGGAAGCGGGAATGTTTACGGTAGCATCAAAAGTAGGGTTGCCTGCAGGAAGCTATAATGCAACAGTTACCGTCACCTCGGATGAATTCCCCGAAGGTGTTAGCTTCAACGTAATCCAGGTAGTCGATGCTCCGGGTTCGTTTGCCCTGACTGCGGTACCGGGCAGCAGGCATGTAAGGCTGAACTGGGAAACAGTGCCAGGTGCGCTTTATTACAATATATACAGAGACGGTACCTATGTGGATACGGTGTTAGGTATACATTCCTATATGGTTGCGAACCTTTCAAACGGCACAACCTACAATTTTGAAATCAGAGCCGAGAATGACGAACACATAGTTATTGCCATATCAGGTCAGGCTGCTTCAACACCTGCAGGTTCGCCTGAAACTCCAGGAGGAGTGACTTCAATAGCAGGCGACAGAGAGGTTACGGTATACTTTACACCACCTGCTGACGATGGCGGAAGTCCCATTACAGGATATGTGGTAACTACTTCGCCTGGAGGAATTACGGTTACGGGAACTGAGAGTCCGATCACTGTCACAGATCTTACCAATGATGTCATCTACACCTTTACGGTAAAGACTGTTAATGAGATTGGAGAAAGCGGAGAATCAGAACCTTCAAACGCTGTAATACCTATGGCTGAACCTATACCGGTAGTACCCGGCATAACAGCTAATCCGGAAGATCAGACTGTAAGGGCAGGACGGACAGCAACCTTCACAGTAACAGCTGCAGGGAGTTCGCCTCTTTTCTATCAATGGAAAAAAGATGGTGTGGATATAGCAGGAGCTACTTCCAATACCTTGACAATAAATAATGCACAGGCCTCGGATGCAGGAAGCTATACCTGCTATGTAAGCAATGCAGCAGGAAACACAACCAGCAATACGGCTACTCTTACAGTTAACGAAACGGGATTGTTGGTTCTAACCCCGGTGCCTGGCAACCAATCTGTAAATTTAACCTGGAATAATGTTCCTGAGGCGGTTTACTACAATATATATAAAGACAATTTACTTATAGAAACTGTAAGTGGAAGTGCATTTACAGTTACCGGACTCACGAACGGAGTAACGTATAACTTTGAAGTTAAGGCAATGGACGCTGATATGATTGTTATTGCAAATTCCGGACAAATCAGTGCCACTCCTGCAACAAATCCGGGGATACCTGCAGAAGTAACTGCTGTAGCCGGAAACGGCCAGGCAACTGTAAGCTTTACTCCACCATCCGATAACGGAGGAAGTCCTATTACCGGATATATTGTAATTGCAAATCCCGGCAACATTACTGCAAGAGGAACCGGTACCAGCATTACAATCACAGGTTTGACCAACGGTACCGACTATACCTTTACCGTAAAAGCCATCAATAGTGTTGGTATGAGTGAGGGATCAGCACCGTCCAATACTGTAAGGCCTTACAGACCTTCAAGCGGAGACGGAGGAAGTTCGTCTCCTTCAGCGCCCTCCA
>JAQSXC010000235.1 GCA_029266335.1 Eubacterium sp.
CTGGTATACGGGTGTATAGGGTTGGAAAACAGTTCGTCCCTTACTGCCAGTTCTACGACCGAGCCAAGGTACATAATGGCAATCCGTGAGCAGAGATGTTCTACGATCCCCAGATCGTGCGAAATAAACATATAGGTAAGCTTCCGTTTCTCCTGCAAGTCGCTGAACAGGTTGATGATCTGAGCCTGAATTGAAACGTCCAGCGAAGAAACCGGTTCATCAGCCACAACGAATTCCGGGCTTAGCGCCATAGCTCTGGCTATTACAATACGCTGACGCTGCCCTCCGGAAAATTCATGCGGATACCGATCCATGAACCGGGCAGCCATTCCGCACTGGGTAAGGATATTTTCAACCTGCTCCCCCACGTCAGTCTTGCTGGCCAGCCCGTGAGCAAGCAACGGCTCGGCAATTGCATCTCCTATACGGATGCGGGGATTAAGAGAACTATATGGGTCCTGGAAAATGTACTGCATCCGGGTGTGTATCTTCTGGAATTCCTTCCGTGGAAGAGAGTGGACATCCAGACCGTCGAACAGCACCTGCCCGGAGTTTTTCTCATGCATCCTCAGGACGGTCTGCCCAAGTGTCGTCTTTCCGCTCCCGGACTCACCTACCAGTCCGAAGGCCTCTCCTTGAAAAATCTCCAAGCTTATACCATCGACTGCCCGGACCCAGCCAACAGGCCTTCCAAATAAGCCACCCTTAACAGGAAAATATTTCTTTAAATCAGTAATCTTCAGCAATGGTCGTTCCATCGGCAACTCCTTCCTTATACAGCAGACAGGCTGTTTTATGCCCACCCGAGTCTGAAACGGTCTCAGGGTAATCCTGAAGGCAAGCTTCCATACAGCTTTCGCAGCGCTCGGCAAAATAGCAGCCCTTCCGAAGCTCCGACAGCTCAGGTACCTGTCCTTTGATGGAGTACAGTCTTTCACGGCGCTGCCCGATCACAGGTCTTGATTTCAAAAGCCCACGGGTATACGGATGCCGGGGATGCCGGAACAATTCAATTACCGGCGCTTCCTCAATGATCTTTCCGGCGTACATTACAATGACATAATCAGCAATTTCAGCCACAACTCCAAGATCGTGGGTAATAAACAAGATGGACATGTCAGATTGGTCACGAAGTTGACGCAGCAAGTCCAGTACCTGTGCCTGAATGGTAACATCCAGTGCCGTGGTGGGCTCGTCAGCGATCAACAGTTCCGGCTCACAGCTCAGTGCAATGGCTATCATCACACGCTGCAGCATACCCCCGCTCAGCTCATGCGGGTAGGAAACCATAATCTGCTCCGCCCTTGGCAGCCCCACCTTCTTGATCAGCTCCACACCCTTTTCCCATGCTTCTTTCCGGTCACACAGAGTATGCTCCTGGATAGTTTCCGATATCTGCCGTCCGATAGTGAACACCGGGTTTAAAGATGTCATTGGCTCCTGAAAAATCATTGAAATCTTGTCTCCGCGCAAATTATGAATTTCCTTATTATTCATTTCTAAAATATCCCTGTTGTGAAACATAATTTCACCCCCGGCGATTCTCCCGGGAAAATCAATCAGACGAAGAATGGAAAGAGCCGTGACACTTTTTCCACAGCCCGACTCCCCCACAATGCAGACAACCTTTCCTTTCGGTACAGAGAAGCTGACGTCGTCAACCGCTTTGCTGACCCGTCCATCTACATTGAATAACGTCTGCAGATGGCGGATGCTGATAATTGGCTCATCCATACATTATCTTCCTTTCATTTTTGGATCCAAAACGTCGCGAACAGCATCTCCAAGCACGTTTATGGCAACAACTGTGATGAAGATTGCAGCTCCGGGAGGAATCCACAGCCACGGGTGCTTTTGGAAATCGATCAGGTTATTGGCAATGGTTATCATGTTTCCCCATGAGGATGTAGGTTCTACCACGCCCAGTCCCAGGAAGCTGAGCGTAGATTCGCTCAGTATACCTGATGCCGTGCTCAGGGTTGCAACAACGATCAAAAGTGGGTAAGTATTCGGCAGAAGATGGTGGAAAATCTTCCGGCGTGTGCCGATTCCCAGCACATCTGCTGCTTTCATGTACATCTGTTCCCTCAAGGAGAGGATCTGCCCGCGGATCAATCTCGCAAGCCCCGGCCATCCAACAAGACTCAGCATGAGCATTACGATGTAAAGCCGGTAGTCAGTCGGTACCTTGAACTCAGAAAGCATGGCAGCAATAATAATCAGCAGCGGAAGGCTCGGTACCGACATCAGAATGTCGGCGGTGCGCATGATTATGCTGTCCACAACGCCACCGTAATAACCCGAGACCGCGCCGAGCAGCGATCCCAGCAGCAGCGAAAGCACCATCGACGCAAGTCCGACCGTTAGCGAAATCCTTCCTGCCAGCATTAATCGAGTCAACACATCCCTTCCATACGCGTCTGTGCCGAGCCAGTGTGCAAGATCCGGCGGATGCTTCATCAGCGCTACATCGATCCCATTGGAGGCATACGGCGAAAGAAGCGGTCCTACGAAGCTGAACAGGAACATAAACCCAAGAATGCATGTGCTGAACACAGCACTTTTATTCTTGAACAACCTGTGGAAGGATTGTTCCCATATGGACTTCGAACGCTTTCTGTCCGTAGATGTGGTCTTTTTTAACTTAGACATGTCAACCACCCTCCCTCTTAGTCAGCCTGATCCGTGGGTCAGCTGCAGCGTACAAAACATCGGCCAGAAAATTTCCAAGAATCGTGAGAAATGACAAAAACATGGTCAAAGTCATCAAAACAGGATAGTCGCGGGCACTGAGCGCATCCAGCTGAATCCGGCCGATGCCTGGCCAACTGAAGATCTGCTCGGTAATTATTGCTCCGGAAAACAGTCCGGGAAGTTCAAAAGCCAATAATGTAATTGCCGGAAGAATTGCATTTCGTAAAGCGTGCCTGAATATGACTGTCCGCTCCTTCAACCCCTTGGCCCGGGCCGTGCGGATAAAATCCATCCGCAGTACTTCGAGCATGCCGGTACGAAAATATCTGGTTAACGATCCTACACTAAGAAATGTCAGAACTGCGATTGGCAGGATCATATGGCGCAAAACCTCCAGTACATAGGTGAGCCCCGAGGTAGTGCTTCCGGTATCGATCATACCTCCTATGGGAAGAATCTGAAGATCGACTCCGAATACCTTGATCAGAAGCAGGCCGATAAAAAACGAAGGTACAGATAAGGATGCGAACACACCTAAGGTTACCAACCGGTCAAAAATTGAATACTGTTTTGTTGCAGAGTATATTCCTATCACCAGCGCAATAGTCCATGTGAAAAAGAGTGAGGCCAGCGCAACAATGAAGGAATTCCATATGTACTGGTTGATTAGTGTCGTAACTGGTTGCATTCGCTGCAGCGAAAAACCAAAGTCACCATGGAACACGTTTTTCAGCCAGATAAAGTACCGAATGATCAGTGGCTTGTTCAGCCCGTACAGCTCCCGCAGCTCCTCCAGACGCTGTGGACTCAGCTTTCTGTTGGAGGAAAAGTAGTCTCCGGGCATCATTGCAAACAGAAAAAAAATGAGCAGTGATATTCCCAGAAGAATAGGAATCATCTGTAAAAACCGTCGCAAGATATATTTTCTCATGCTCCATCGCCTTTCATACCGACGGCCGCTTTCCTCTGAGTATTGGAAGCGGCCGACAGTCGTTTAATTTACACACTGAAACATCCGGCAGTACACCGGGTATTTCAGTTCTATTCAGATTAGTCCGCTGTAAAAGGCGGGTTACTTAATTTTTAACTTGGTTAGCTGGATGGCAACGTCGGAGGCACCTGTTATGTATTTTTCTCCACCGATGATCCTATCGTTCCATGCGGAAACGCTCTTGCGGTAATCGATCAGTATGACCGGCGGGTCCTTGCTCAGTTCTTGATAAAGTTTGGTATAAGTAGTCTGCCGTTTTGCTTTATCCGATGTGCTGATTCCCTCTTTGACCAGTTGTGTAACTGTCGGGTTGGAGTATCCTGAGGGGTTCACGTTGGGATCGGTTGAGGAGAATTCATAAACCGCGTCATTAGGGTCGATCAGCCCATTGGTACGTACTGAGAGAAGGTCGTAATCACCCTTATACATACGGTCAAACATAGTGTTTGCATCCAGGACTTCAGGTACAAAATCTATACCGACGGCCTTGTAATCTTCCTTTGCAATTGGAATAATCGGATCATCCGGCTTTGTGGTCAGGTAGGAAAGCTTAAACTTCTGACCATCCTTCTGGAGGATTCCGTCGGAACCGGCTTTCCAGCCCAGGCCCTCCAACAGCTGTTTAGCCTTACCGGGATCGTAATTATACTTTGTTACTCCCTCCTCCGTGTAAGACCAGAGTGTTGGAGCCGCAAATACGTTGGCTACCTCTCCATAGCCATTGTATTTGACATCTATGATTTTCTGGCGGTCCAGCCCGTAATACAGCGCCTGACGCACGGCTGTATCTTTAAGATAAGACTTTTTGTTGTTTACATATATGATACCAAAATCGGGTACTGTACGTATACGGATGTTAGCGAAGCCCAGCGTCTTCAACTGTTCAAGTGTATCCTTATCGGTAGCAAAACCGTCAAAATCGGTCTGTCCTGTCTGGAATGCCTGCAACGCCGTACTTGTAGAGGTCACCTTGAAAATCAGATGTGCTATGGAAGGTTTTCCTCCATAATAGTTGGGATTTGCATTATAGCGTATTTCCTGCCCGTTAATATACTGGTCCAATTGGTAAGGGCCATCACCCATGGGCTTGCCGTACAGCTCCTTCAGGTAATCAAGCTTACCTTTTTGGTAGTCTTTTCCGTAATAAGCTTTAGAAATTACTGAACCACCCAGTGTTGTCAGGCTTAATGGGTTAAGCTTTTCAGTCGTAATCTGTATGGTTGTGGGATTAATCACCTTGATACCTGAAATCGAGGTTGCATTCCCTTTCTTGTATTCGTCAGTTCCCTTGATGACGATGTTGGAAAAATCGATATTACCTGCTGCATATGCAGGGTCGTTGAGCAGCGTTAGTGTAAATGCCACATCGTCGGCTGTCAGCGGAGAACCGTCACTGAATTTCAGGTTCGGGCGAAGATAATATGTATAGGTCAGGTTATCAGTCGAGACGTCCCATTTCTCAGCCAGGTCGGGAATCGGGTTCCCGTTGTCGTCAACCGTTACAAGGGAGGAAAAAATCGGCTGCACCGCATTTCCATCCCATCCATTGTCATAAAAGTAAGGGAGGAAAACACCGCCCGGCTCGTGAATGGTGGCCACAAAAGTATCGGAGCGGTTGTTTGCAGTATCCGGGCTTTTGCCCGGGTCGGTAGCCTTTATCACTTCGACAGTGGTGTCGGTTAATTTTACCGGTTGTGTTGATGCCTGTGTTGACGCCGTTGTAGAAGTAGATACATTATTTGTCCCGCCCGATGAACAGGCCGTAATCAAAAATATTACTGAACTTAGCAGTAAGGCCATCAGTATATTGGTTTTCTTTTTCATAAAATTACACCCCTTTTAAATATTATTTACCTGCCGTGTGCACAACTCAAAACTCTGGTATGAGCAAATGTAGTACACAAAATTTGTTCGCTGCTCAAAATCTGATAAAATCCCTATCCGCAAATGCAACATAAAATAGATATGATAATCCCAAATACATATACTATTTTTCGTTTAATTCAGGGCTCTTCACCCTGAAATCATCATTTACGGGTCTATGTATTATTCCTATATGTTTACTGCACTTTATGAAGTTTAACATTTTGATTCAACTCTGTCAATACATATCGGAATAATATATTTTATGCTGTAATATATAAACTATTCTAGGATAGTTAGCGTGGTGACCTATAGAATCCTTTATTGCTTCATTACCACAAATGGAACTTTATTTTTACAATTGTGCAAACACACGTATAAATGATATTGGATCTTATTAAAAAATTTAAAATACCATCCATTGTTGATTGCATATTTTGTAAATGATACAATTAGTTGATGCAATTTACATTTTTTCTTAAATTATATAAAAAGACCTAAAATATTGTTACTTACATTGATAAACTTGAATAATAATCTTTAATGAGGTGATAAAAGCAGTATGAAGAGATTAATAATAATGACTTTAATATTTTTTATTTTTTTAGCATCCCCGGTTAATGCTTTAACAAAAAGAGATATAAGTAAGAATTATGAGCTTTGTAAAAATAACTATACTGAAATTATCTATAAAAATAAGTTGTTTTTTGCATTTGGTTGGGATGGACGGATCAAAACTTCAAGTGATGGTATAACCTGGAGTATATGTGAAACAGGTATAACAGATTCTATTAGTGATATAGACTGGAACGGGAAGTACTATGTTGCTGTGGGTTATGATTCGATTCTTGTATCTTATGATGGCTTTAACTGGGAATATAAAGGATCCACTTCATTTTTCTTTAATGATATTTTTTGGGATGGAAAGAAATTTATCGCTACCGGTGGAGCATTAGTCGGATGCAGTATTAGTGCAGGAATAGCAGCCTGGTCAAATAACGGTATAGACTGGTCAGTAATAGATGTTGATTTTAAAGAGAAAGAAAACCTTATAACTTTTGACTACCAATTTTTATATGAAAAGGGAAACTACTATTTGGTGGGTAAAAGTCCTTATAGTATGTCAGCTAGCGAATCAGATGTTATTTTTGTTTTGTCCTCAAATGATGGTTTGACCTGGAAGCAATGTAATGATACAAGTATTTATAATAATTACAATGATATATTGGAAGTATCAGGTGACAAAATTTCAATAAAGTTTAAACGTTTATCTAATAAATTATCCTTTTCAGCAGATCAAAAAGAATGGAAAGAAATAGTATTATCTGATAAGTATAATTTGATCGGGGCAGCATATGGAAATAACAAATTTGTTCTACTAGATAACAATGGCAGGATACTTATGTCCGATGACACTGAGAACTGGCTTGAAACCGAAAAAAAGAATAGTCATGTTAATAGCACAGTATTCACAGGGAGTATGTTTCTAGCAACGGGAGATGACGGAATAATCTTGATATCTAAGGATGGTCAAACCTGGAATACTGTCCAGCTTAGCGAAAATTATAATATATTAAGCGTAATTTACAAAAATGGAATATTTGTTGCTGTTGGGTACACCAATAATGGTGACTTTAAGACGAGAGGATTAATTCTTACATCAGCCGATGGTATCAATTGGATATCAAAGGAACTTAATACCGATAACATCTTTACAAAGGTTATTTACCAGTATGGAAAATTTAAAGTATTCTCTGGAGATATTTTTGTTAATGATGTCTTAGAATTTACTTCAGATAACGGTTATGATTGGAAACCAATAAATCAGAGAAACAAAGCCCTTATATTTAAAACAGTTACGAATGGTAAAAATTATATAGGTCTTACAGGAAACACCAACATTGAAGGCGGTCTGCTGATATCAAACGATGGAGTTAAATGGGATAGATTATATATCAGAATGTATTCTCCAGATGGATTAAATTCTATCAAGTATTGTGATGCTGTATGGAACGGCAAAGAATACATAGTTGTAGGATTTTATCAAGAGGATGAAGGACTGATAACTGAAGGTATTATATTATCGTCAAAAGACGGGTACAACTGGAAATGCCTTGATGGGCTCACTTCAAATTCCATAGAATGTGCAGCTTATGGCTATGGCAAAACAATTGCAATTTCTTCTGAAGGGCTTATGCTTACTCTTACAACCGAAAATGAGGATAATTTAATTTTATCCGATGACAATTATATGGAAACTTACACCGAACCGTATAACTATTCAAAGTTGACTAAAACAGAGTCTGACAATACATCTGAATGATTTTAGACTGTTTTGGCAACAAACTTAAAAATTTTACATATTGGGTGGTGAAATTATGTCAGAAACAAAAGAAGCTCTTGCATTAAATAAAACAAGGGTATGGAATCCTGTGGCACTAAAATGGATATGTATATTTCTATCATTCTATTCAGGCATTACCTTATACATAATAAATTTTTATCGGTTGAAGCATCATAAAAGACATAAAAATACTTTTATCGGAATTTCCATACTATTAACAGTCAGTGTAATTTCCTTCATAACCCCGGATCACACTCTGGTTTCTTTACTTCTATTATTAACTAATGTTAGTGTAGCCGCATATTTCAATTATCAGCAAAAAGAGTTGTATAGTGTGGGATGGATATTCGGGGTATTAATACTTTTAAGTCTTTTTTTAGTATACTTTGTAATCAATTTTTATATAACTTATATCTAAAGGACTTGACAAAAGTCCAAATAGTTCATATAATAAACAAGCTTTCAAAACAATTTATGTTAAGTTTACTATATGCGCTATTAGCTCAGTTGGTAGAGCACCTGACTCTTAATCAGGGTGTCCACAGTTCGAATCTGTGATGGCGCACCAGATAATAAAAGCTTTCCGATTAGTCGGAAAGCCTTTTCTATTTTAAAAATAAATTTCTCTAAGCTATGGAATAGGCAGCCCCCAGG
>JAQSXC010000236.1 GCA_029266335.1 Eubacterium sp.
GGGGTGATGTAAATGACTGATGCACATGTCCATATTGAAAGGGGAACATATAGTTTAGAGTGGATCAATGAGTTTATAACCTATGCCCTTAAAAGAGGACTGTCAGAAATCTTTTTTCTTGAACACTCTCATAGATTTTTTGAATTTAAAGCTATTTACCGTAAGGTTGCCTCCTATAATGAATATCAAAGATCCTGGCTTGACAGAAAAACCGAATTATCACTGGATACTTACAAGGAATTAATAACGGAAGTCAGAAAACACAGATTTCCGGTTACACTTAAATTCGGGCTTGAAGTATGCTACATTGAGGGAACAGAACAATCAGTCAAAAGTATTTTGAAGGATTTTGACTGGGATTTTGTTACCGGATCAATACATTGGATTGATAATTGGGGATTTGACCACAAGGAAGAATTTTGGAAGGGTAAAGACATCGATAAAACATATTTAAGATACTATGAGCTCATGAAAAGCCTTATAAAATCCGGATTATTTAATAATCTTGCTCATCCTGATTCAATAAAATGCTTTGGACACCTGCCTAATGTTGATTTGACCGAAACATATGAAGAAATAGCTTGTTTATTGAATCAATATGATATGTATGCCGAGCAAAGCGGAGGTTTATATTTGAATTATGGTTTTCCGGAATTGGGAATGAATCAGAAGATGCTAAGTATTTTCAAAAATAAAAATGTAAAACTGTTAACAGCATCAGATGCTCATAGACCCGAGGATACAGGAAAATTTATAAAGGAAATGGTACGTTGAACGGTTATTTCTGCCATTTCCTTTTGTCGTCAATTGAAATAAATAATTATTGATTAAGAGAAGGTGATATACATGCTAACCAACTTAAACCATAAAGGAACAGTTCCTTTGGAGACGGATCGATTACTCCTCCGGGCCCTTACTCAAAAGGATGCCGAGAAGGTTTATAAAAATTGGACAAGTAATACTGAAGTTACCAGATTCCTCAGATGGGATGCTCATACCAGTGTGGAAGTGACAAAAGACTGGATTAAGTGCTGTGAAGAGTCTTCAAAAAATGCAGCATTTTATGATTGGGGAATTATTCTTAAAGAAACCTGTGAGCCTGTTGGTTCCATTAGTGCGTTTATTGGTGAAGATCCCAATCGCTATGAAGTCGGATATGTACTTGCTAAAAAATATTGGAATAAGGGAATTGTTTCTGAAGCACTTAAGCGGGTATTGGAGTTTCTGCATATTGAAGTAGGAATCAAAAATTTTTATGCCTTACATGCAGTTGGAAATCCGGCATCTGGTGCAGTTATGCTGCATGCAGGCTTTAAATATGTCGGAGAGGGTATTTACAAGAGCTTTAATGGCTTGAAGGAATTCCAAAGCAAGGTATATTTTCTGGATTTGGAATGATTAATTAAGCTGTAAATAATTCATAGTATATTACGATTTGATAAATTTAACGTAATTAAAATTGATTTTTGTTAAATTCTTTTAAAGGCAAATTCAACTTTCATATGTTAAAATAAAAGAGGAATATTTTAAACCCCATTAAGGGGTTATTTCAGTACATGGAAATTTATAGCTTCTTTAACATAGCTATCAATAATTACAAAAATGGGGTCATGACAGTATGGAGTCAAAAGGTTCAAATAAATTATTTCAAGAATTATTCCCTGGAGCAGTGGATTTTAACGGGGAATTTTCTATTTTCAAAGAACTCAATGTTGACAGAATGAGTGTTTTTATCAAGTCAAACAGGCTTGAAATATATACCTCCGGTTCTGAAATCATCAGTTCCAGACTGGTTTTAAAAATGGAGGAATGTCTGGTAAATAAACTGGGAGCTAACAGTATAACCATAAAGGTAAAATGTACCCGGGACTACGGCATTAATGAATTTCTGGAGTCCATATGGAATGATTTAATACTTATGCTTAACAGCAAGGTTGCAGTTTGCAGAGGTATACTTACCAACAGTACATATGAAATTATCGATAACAGAATAAATATAAAGCTGGCAACCAAAGGGTCACAGATTCTGAAATCTCAAAACTGCCATACAATAATTGAACAGTACTTTGAAGATACCATTTCAAAAAAGATAAAGGTGGAATTTTGTGATCTTGAAGTTGATTCCAGCATAATGGAAGAATATGTTGCCCAAAAGGAAAAAAACGAGGCACAGGTGGTAAGTTCCACAATAACTGCAACTCCTTCCGAAGCAAAACCAAAAAGTTCATACGAAAGCAGAGGGTCAAATCCCGGGGAGGGAGCAACAAAAGGAATTATAACCGGAAAGCCTTTTACCGACAGTATAATGAGAATTTCTGAAGTAACTCCTGATTCAGGCAAAGTTGCTATTGCCGGAGAAGTATTCCGAACTGAATCAAGGGAAATCAGAGGCGGAAAATTCATTTACATATTTGACATAACAGACTATACAAGCTCTGTAACAGTTAAGATGTTTGTTGATAAGAAGGATTTTGCCAATATCTCGGAAAGGATTGTTGAGGGTGTTTGCCTGAGAATAAGAGGAGATGCCCAGTATGACAAGTTTTCAAAAGAATTGGCTGTAATGGCTTTTGATATTGTTGAGACAGAAAAGGAAATCAAGACTGACGACGCAGAGACTAAAAGAGTTGAACTGCACTTACATACACAGATGAGTTCCCTGGACGCAGTCACCCCAGTCAAGGAGCTTGTAAAAAGAGCTGCAAAATGGGGACACAGGGCTATTGCCATAACGGATCATGGTGTTGTACAGGCTTACCCGGATGCCTACGGAGCCTCAAAGAAGTTTGGTATCAAGGTTATTTACGGCCTTGAGTGCTATTTGCTTGATGATAATGTACCAATTGTATATAATCCTGATTCTCACTCACTGGACGATGAGTTTGTAGTATTTGACATAGAAACCACCGGTTTAAATGCCCAAACCGACAGAATAACTGAAATAGGGGCAGTAAAAGTTAAAGCCGGACAAATAATTGACAGGTTCAGTGCATTCGTTAACCCAGGAGTACCAATTCCAAGCTTTATTGTAAAGCTGACAGGTATATCTGATGAGATGGTCAAGGATGCTCCTCCCATAGAACAGGTTCTGAATGAATTTATGGAATTTATCCAGGGGACAGTTCTTGTGGCCCACAATGCCAATTTCGATGTGGGTTTTATAAGGCAAAATGCCAGAATTATCGGTGAGAAAATAAGAAATCCATATATTGATACACTGGAGCTTTGCAGAAAAATGTTCCCCGACCTTGGCAAGTACAAGCTCAACATTGTAGCCAAACATCTGAAAATAGAGCTGGAAAACCATCATAGGGCAGTGGATGATTCAATGGCCACTGCAAAAATATTTATGTACTGCCTGGGAGTGCTTAGAGATAAAGGCTGTAAAACTATTAAGGATATTGAGAATGCCTTTACTCCTGAAATAAATGTAAAGGCAAGCTCAAACCATGCCATTATACTGGTTAAAAACTCGGTTGGACTTAAAAACCTTTACAAAATTGTATCTCAGTCTCATCTGAAGTATTTTTACAAAAAACCCAGAGTGCCTAAAAAGCTCCTGATGGAATACAGGGAGGGGCTTATACTTGGTAGTGCCTGTGAGGCTGGAGAATTGTACAGGGCAATTCTTAATAACAAGAGTGAAGATGAAATATCTAAAATAGTAAGATTTTATGATTATCTTGAAATTCAGCCGCTTGGCAATAACCAGTTCCTGGTTAACAACGGTAAGGTGGCCTCACAGGAGGAGCTTAAAAAAATAAATAAAAAGATTGTAAAATTGGGTGAAAGACATCAGAAGCCTGTTGTAGCAACCTGTGACGTGCATTTTATGGACCCGAGGGATGAGGTTTTCAGACGAATCCTTATGGGAGGCCAGGGTTACACTGACGCCGATAATCAGCCGCCTCTCTATTTCAGAACAACGGATGAAATGCTGGAGGAATTTACATATCTTGGCCCTGAAAAAGCCCGCGAGGTTGTTATAGATAACACCAACCTGATTGCAGATATGATTGAAAATATTGCGCCGGTGCTCGAAGGTACTTATCCGCCCAAAATTGAAGGTGCGGAACATGATATTGAAGAAATGGCCATGAGTAAAGCCAAAGAGATATATGGTGAAGAACTGCCTGAAGTAGTTCAACAGAGACTTGAAAAAGAACTTAACTCAATTATAAAAAATGGCTTTGCAGTAATGTACCTCATTGCTCAAAAACTGGTTTCCAAATCAATAAATGACGGATATCTGGTTGGTTCCAGAGGTTCGGTAGGTTCTTCCTTTGTGGCAAACATGTCAGGTATAACGGAGGTAAATTCACTGCAGCCTCACTATATCTGTGAAAAATGCAAGCACTCTGAGTTTATCCTTGACGGTTCCTATGACTGCGGCTTTGACCTGCCTGATAAGGTATGCCCAAATTGCGGAAATAACCTTAAAAAAGACGGCTATGACATTCCATTTGAAACATTTCTTGGTTTTGACGGCGATAAAGAGCCTGATATAGACTTGAACTTCTCGGGAGAATACCAGCCTGTAGCGCATAAATATACAGAAGAACTATTCGGAGAGGGATATGTTTTCAGAGCGGGCACTATTGCATCAGTTGCCGAGAAAACTGCTTACGGCTACGTAAAGAATTATCTTGATGAGCGAGGGATAATTGTTGCAAATGCTGAAATAAACAGACTGGTTAAAGGCTGTACAGGTATAAAGAGGACTACAGGCCAGCATCCCGGAGGTATAATGATAGTACCCAAGGACAAGGAGATATTTGATTTTTCTCCCATTCAAAGACCTGCTGACGATACCTCCTCAGAAATAACTACTACTCACTTTGATTATCACTTCCTGCATGGAAGTATATTAAAACTGGATATTCTGGGCCATGACGATCCTACCGTTATAAGAATGCTGGAGGATCTGACAGGGGTTGATGCAACAAAAATACAAATCGGTGAAGCCAGGACAATGAGTCTTTTCAGCGGTACAGAGGCTCTGGGCGTTAAACCCGAGGATATCGGCAGTGAAACCGGAACTTTTGCAATACCCGAGTTTGGCACAAAATTCGTCAGGCAAATGCTTGTGGATACAAAACCAAAGACCTTCTCTGAACTTATCAGAATATCAGGTCTGTCCCATGGTACCGACGTTTGGCTCAACAACGCACAGGATCTGATCAGAGACGGTATAACTACGCTGTCCAAAAGCATTTGCTGCCGTGACGATATAATGATATACCTGATGCATGCAGGACTTCCTCCTAAGACGGCCTTTAAAATAATGGAGGACGTAAGAAAAGGGAAAGGCGTCAAGGAAGAATACGAAGTAGTTATGAAGGAGAACAGGGTACCCGACTGGTACATAAAATCCTGTAAAACCATCAAGTACATGTTCCCTAAGGCCCATGCAGCCGCATATGTTATGATGGCCTTTCGTATTGCCTGGTTCAAGGTATATTATCCGGAGGCTTTCTACGCTACATATTTTACAGTAAGAGCTGATGATTTTGATGCTGAAATGATGGCACAGGGGCAGGATAAGGTAAAGAATAAGATCAGGGAATACGAAATGAAGGGAAATAATATTACCACCAAGGAAAAGAACGTATTGACCATACTTGAGGTTGCAAATGAGATGTATGCAAGAGGCTTGAAGTTCCTGCCTATCGATTTGTATCTGTCCGAGGCAAAGAAATTCAAAATAGAAGAGGGCGGAATAAGACCTCCTTTGAATGCTTTGCAGGGCTTGGGCGGTGCGGCGGCTCAGAATATGGTGGAAGCAAGAAAAGAAGGAGAATTCCTTTCAATAGATGAACTTAGAACCAGAGCAAAAGTTAGCAAGTCAGTTATAGAAATACTGGAAAGAAATAATTGCCTCAAAGGAATGCCTGAAAGCAATCAGTTATGTTTGTTCTAAAATTGAGCAATTTTTAATAAAACGTTGAGTGAAAAGTTAAATTCCACCGTAATTTTTAATTCCACTATGAAGAGTAAATTCCATTAAATCAAGTGTTCGAGATATATTTTTTTTAGA